>JAPPNV010000358.1 GCA_028818565.1 Rhodospirillales bacterium
CGGAACGTCATGGACGAGTACAAGGACGGCAAGATCCAGCTTCGCAAGACCCCGGAGCAGCAGTCGATCGACGACTGGACCGAGGTCTGGAACGAGTACAAGAACATATAGCGACAAGCGGGGGCCGTGCGTGCGCGGCCCCCTGACTTTCTGGTGTCCGTACACGACCTAATTCATGGCTGTTGCCGAGACTGAAGGCGTAACGGCCTCCGCCGGCCGCAACGCTTCTCGGCCCGACGGTTACGCGCTCTTCTGGGGTCTGCCGCTCGCGCTCTGGCAGGGGATTTTCTTCCTCGCCCCGCTCGCCTTCCTCGTCGTGATGACCTTCTGGACGGTGGAGAGCTTCCGGCTCGAGCCGGCGTTCGAAACCGTCAACTGGGTCAGGATGTGGAGCAAGGGCTATGTCGTGGACACCTATCTGCGCACCCTCGGCTACGGTGTGCTCGCGGCCGTGGTGTGCAGCGTATTGGCCTTCCCCGCGGCTTATGCGCTCGCCTTCAAGGTCTCGCCCGCGACGCGGCGCCTCGGGGTCTTCCTGCTGATCACGCCGTTCTTCACCAGCTACGTCGTGCGTGTCTATTCGTGGCAGGCGGTGATCTCCGACAACGGCATCGTGAACACGGTCTTCGCTTTCCTCGGCTTCGGCCCGGTGGAGATGCTGAACACGCTGTTCGGCACCGTGGTCGGCTACATGACGCTCTGCCTGCCGCTGGTGATCCTGCTCCAGCTCTTCAGCCTGGCGAACGTCGACCGCAGCCTGATCGAGGCCGCCCACAATCTCGGCTGCGGGCGAATCAGGACCATCTTCCTGGTGATCATACCCTCGGCCAAGGTGGGCCTGATCCTGGCCGCGACCTTCACCTTCATCCTCTGCTTCGGCGATTTCGTGAGCCCGGTGAGCCTCGGCGGGAGCAAGCCGCCGACGCTTAGCATCCTGATCGTGGACACGGTGAAGCAGGGCAACCACTGGCCGCGCGCCGCGGTTGTGGCGGTCACAATGGTGGCGACCCTCATCGTGGTCGCCTTCACCGCGCTCTACTTCGCATACGGGCACGGGCGAGCAAAGCGGTGAGCCTCGACCGAATCATCCGTGGCTCCCTCCTCGGCTACGTGCTCGTGGCGCTCGGCTTCGTCTTCGTGCCCATCGTGATCAGCTTCATCTTCTCCTTCAACGAAGGGCGCTTCCCGGTCCTGCCGATCGAGAACTTCTCCACGGTCTGGTACGAGGCGATCTGGAACGAGGCGCCGGTGCCGCGCGCCTTCCGCTTCAGCATCATCGTTGGCCTCTCGGTCGCGGCCATCTCCACCTTCATCGGCTTCGCGACCGCGTACACCGATTTCCGCTACCGCTTCTTCGGCAAGAACGTCTACCTCGCGCTGGCCCTGCTGCCGCCGACGATTCCGGTGCTGATCCTGGGGCTGGTCATGCTGATGTTCCTGGGCCGTGTGAGCCTGGTGGGCGAGCTCCACTCGGTGATCTTCGCTCACGTCGTCTACTGCACACCGTTCGCCATGGCGCTGATCCGGCTCAGGCTCTCGCAGATGGACCCGGACCTGGAGCGGGCCGCGTGGAACCTCGGCGCCAACAACTGGCGGGGAATGCTGTTCGTGATCCTGCCTTTCACCATGCCCTCGATCTTTGCCGCGCTCTTCCTCACCGCGGCCGTCTCGTTCGACGAGTTCATGATCGCGTTCTTCGTGGGCGGCGTGAACGAGACCTTGCCGGTGCGGGTGCTCAACATGATGCAGGGGCAGGTGAGTCCCCGGATCAACGCGGTGGGCAGCGTGGTGTTCGCGGTTTCCATCACCCTCGTTATTCTGGCGCAGGTTTTTCTGCTGACCCGCCGCGGCACCGGCCGCCTCAAGGCACCGGTGTAGGAGACACGGCCATGCAAGGTCCGCTTGACCCCATCGCCTTACTATATTATGGATGCAGTAAGGCATTAGGTGGAGATACGACATGTACGTGAAGATCACGTCGAAGCGCCAAGTCACATTTCCAGCCCGCGTGCTGGAGGCGTTGGGCGTGAAACCTGGCGACCAGCTAGAGTTGCAAGAGGGTCCGAACGGCTTTTTGTTGCGCCCTCGGCGCATCGATTTCGATCGCCTCGCGCCACTGCGCGGCAAGCTTCGGCGCGGACAAGGCTCCTTCGACATCGAACGTGTTCGCGAGCAGGCTCATGACCCAGCGCTTCGGGATTGATACCTCGATCTTCGTGCGACTGCTCACGGGTGATCCCGAACTCGAATTCGCGCGGTGCAAACGGCGGCTGACCACTCTGATTGAAGACGACGGCGCCGAGGTTTTCGCCTCCAATCAGGTGATCGGAGAGGCCTACGTGGCGGTGCAGCATCACTACGGTGTCTCCAAGGCGGACTGCCGCTCCGGCCTCGCGGCCGTACTGCGGAGTGGCCTCGTGGCCCCGCTCGGCGGTGACGTCACGCTGGAAATCCTTGGTCAAACCGGCGGCGCCGGCTTGCTCGATCGCCTCATCGCCGCGGACTATGCCGGGGCTGGACTGAATGTCCTTACCCTCGATCGAAAGATGGCGGGCCTTCCCGATGCTCGGCTCCTGTAACGGCGTTTACCGAAGCGCGCGCGATGGCTGAACCGCTGCTGGAACTTGCTGGCCTGACCAAGCGCTTCGGCGAGCACGAGGCCGTGAGCGGTGTCGACCTGGAGATCGCCGAGGGCGAGTTCATCGCGCTGATGGGGCCGTCGGGCTGCGGCAAGACCACGACGCTGCGCATGATCGCAGGCCTGGAGGAGCCCACCAGCGGGGAGGTGCGGCTCAACGGCGAGCGGATCAACGAGCGCAAGCCCTGGGAGCGCGACACGCCGATGGTGTGGCAGAGCCTCGCGCTCTTCCCCTATCTCAGCGTGCGCGGGAACGTCGAGTTCGGCCTCAAGATGCGCAGCATGCCGGCCAGGGAACGCCGCGCACGGGCGCTCAAATGGCTGGAGCAGGTGGGCATCGCCGATTACGCGAACCGCAACATCGCGCAGCTCTCGGGCGGCGAGCGGCAGCGGGTGGCGCTCGCGCGCGCGCTGGTGACCGAACCGCGCATCCTCCTGCTCGACGAGCCCCTGAGCGCGCTCGATGCCCATCTCAGGGTCCGCATGCAGGCGGAGATCACCGAGTTGCAGCGCCGCCTCGGCATCACCTTCGTCTACGTGACCCACAACCAGTCCGAGGCCTTCGCCATGGCGAGCCGCGTCGTCATCATGGACGCGGGACTCATCCAGCAGATCGGCGCGCCGCGCGAGGTCTACCGCGCGCCCGCCAACCGCTTCGTCGCCGAGTTCGTCGGCACCAACAACATCATCGAGGGGCGCGTGCGATCCGCCGATGGCGGGCGCATCGGCGTGGAGACCGCCCACGGCGGTGTCGAAGCCGCGGTGCCGGCGGCGCGCACGCCGGCGGTGGGCGAGTCGCTCAATCTGGTCGTAAGCGCCGATCGGGTCGCGCTCAACGTTGAAACGGAAGCGCACAGCAACGCCGTCACCGGCACCGTGATCAGCGAGGAGTTCATCGGCTCGGTGGTGACGCTGCACCTCGATATCGGCGGCGGGGCGGTGTTTCGCGTCCAGAAGCAGGCGCACGAGCTGGACACGGTCGACATCACGCCGGGTCAGACATTTCGCGCGTCCTGGCGGGCGGAGGATACCTACGTGCTGCCGGCGTGAGACCGGAAGGCGCCCGAAACGGGGGAGGGGAGTGCATGTCGATACTGATCGAGGGAGCCACCATCGTCTCGATGGACCCGGAGCACGGCAGCGAGCCGTTCCAGGGCAACATCCTGATCGAAGGCGAACGCATCGCAGCCGTGGGCGTCACGGGGGAGGAGGTTCAGGCCGATCGCGTGATCTCCGGTGAGGGCAAGCTGGTCATCCCGGGCCTGATCAACGGCCACATCCACACGCCGGAGGCCTTCGCCAAGGGGCGCTACGACAACATGCCGCTGGAGCTCTGGATGACGCTCGCCTACGGCATCCTCGGCGCCGCCGAGCTCACCCCGCGCATGATCTACCTGCGCTCCGCGCTTTGCGCCATGGATGCGATCAAGACCGGCGTCACCTTCTTCTCCGACGACATTCTCGAATTCCCGCTCCAGTCCATGGAGACCATCGGCGCGGTGTTCCAGGCTTATGAGGACGTGGGCTTGCGTGCCTCGATCTCGGGCCACGTGATCAACCGCAAGCTGCCCGACACGATCGTCTATCTGAACGAGCTTCTGCCAGGCGATCTCAAGAGCGAAATCGACGAGATGGTGCCGCCGACGGCGAAAGAGTTCACAGCCTTCTGCGAGGAGGCGCTCTCCCTCTATCACAACCGGGCCGGCAGGCTCCGCTTCATGCCCGCGCCCTCGGGCCCGCAGCGCTGCACCGAGCCCCTGATGCACGCGGCCGACGAATTCGCCCGCGCGAACGGGCTGCCCTTTCACACCCACATCCTCGAATCGAAGGTGCAGGCGGTCACCGGCCGGGAGCTCTACGGCAAGACCCTGATCCAGTACATGCACGACATCGGCCTGCTCACGCGCAACACCACCATCGCGCACGGCATCTGGCTCACCGACGACGACATCGCGCTGATGGGCGAGGCGCGCTGCTCCGTGGTGCACAACGCGCTCTCCAACCTCAAGCTCGGCTCGGGCATCTGCGCGGTGCGGCGGCTGCTCGATGCGGGCGTAAACCTCGCGCTGGGGTCGGACGGCATCTCCACCAGCGACACGCCGCGCATGTTCAGCGTGATGCAGTGCGCTGGCCTGATGCATAACATCTCCTCGCCCGACAACGCCTACTGGCTCGACGCCCACGAGGTGCTGCACGCCGCAACCCTCGGCGGCGCCTACAGCGTCCTCTTGGAGGACGAGATCGGCTCGCTGGAGCCGGGCAAGCGCGCCGACCTGTCGATCCTCGACATGAGGACGGCCAACTTCACGCCGCTCAACGACGTGCGCAACCACCTCGTCTATTGCGAGAACGGCTCCTCGGTGGAGACGGTGATCGTCAACGGCGAGATCATGGTGGAGGACGGCCGGCTCACGCGGGTCGACGAGGAGGCGCTGATGGACGAGCTGCGCGACATGATGCCGGCCATCAAGGCCGATCAGGAGCGGCTGGAGGCCAAGAACAAGGCGTTCATCCCGCCGCTGGCCGAGGTCTGGCGCCGCTGCGCCGAGACCGATATCGGCATCAACCGCTGGGGCAGCGACAATCAGCCGCGCTGGCCGACCAACCGGTAGAGTTGCCGGGCAAGCGCAAAGAGGAGGCCGTCATGATCCGCCCGGTGCGCGTCGCGGAGATTCACTGGACCGAGTACGACCGCCGCGTGCGGGAGGAGCAGCCGGTGGTGATCCTCCCGGTGGGCTCGCTGGAGCAGCACGGGCCACATCTGCCCATGAACTGCGACGCGGCGATTCCGACCGCGCTCGCCGAGCGGGTCGCGGCCCGCACCGGCGACCTGGTCGCGCCCACCCTCTGCTACGGCTACAAGTCGCAGCCGAAGTCCGGCGGCGGCAATCACTTTCCCGGCACCACCAGTCTCGACGGCGAAACCCTGATCCATATGGTGCGCGATATCGTCTGCGAGTTCGCCCGCCACGGCGTGCGCCGCATGGCGGTGGTGGACGGCCACTACGAGAACAACATGTTCCTGGTGGAGGGGATCGACCTCGCTCTGCGCGGGCTCCGGCGCGACGGCATCGACGATATGCGGATCGCCAAGATCCCGTACTGGGAGTATGTCACCGAGGAGACCATGGAGGCCGCCTGGCCCGAGGGCTTCCCCGGTTGGCCGCTCGAGCATGCCGGGCTGATGGAAACCTCGGTCATGCTGCACCTCTACCCGGAGCTCGTGGACATGACGAAGGCGCCCGACCATCCACCCGCCGACTTCCCGCTCTACGACATTTATCCGACGGACACCTCGCGGGTGCCCTGGACCGGAGCGCTCTCGCCGTCGGTCGCCGCGACGGCGGAGAAGGGCGAGCGCTTCGTCGCCGACTACGTGGACGGCATGACCGCCGCGCTGATCGAGATTTTCGGGTCGAGGCGCCAGGACATCGCGGCCGAATAGAAAGGGACGCCACCCATGAGCGAGGGCTTTTACGAGCCGGTCAGCGGTATGGACATGCCGCGCTTCAGCGGAATGCCGACCTTCATGCGGCTCCCCCACGTCACCGACTTCTCGGCCGTGGACATCG
>JAPPNV010000038.1 GCA_028818565.1 Rhodospirillales bacterium
CCTGGCAGGGCGGGTGGACGATCTTCTACTGGGGCTGGTGGATCTCCTGGGCTCCGTTCGTCGGCATGTTCATCGCCAGGATCAGCCGCGGGCGGACGATCCGCGAGTTCATGGTCGGCGTGATGTTCGTGCCCACCACCATCGCCTTCCTGTGGCTCTGCATCTTCGGCGGCAACGCCATGTACGCCGAGCTGGAGGCGGCCGGTGGCGTCGGCACCGCTGGCATCGCCCAGTTGATCCGGGATTGGAACCTTCCAGCCTCGCTTTACGGCACCATCGATCTGGTGACGGGCATTTCGTGGCTGAACTGGATCATGGCCGCGCTTGCGACCTTCCTGCTGGCGACGTGGTTCATTACCTCCTCGGATTCAGGCACGCTCGTCATCACCACAATGCTCAGCATGGGCAGCGACAACCCGCCCAAGAAGTTCCGCATCTTCTGGGGGCTGGGAGAAGGGTTTGTCGCGGCGGTGCTGCTGCTCGCGGGCGGCCTGAAGGCGCTTCAGACCGCCTCCATAGCCGCGGCCCTGCCGGTCAGCGTCATCATGCTGATGATGACCTTCGGCATCATCAAGTCCCTGCATGAAGACCCGAGCGCGGTGCCCATGCCGAGCGACGGCAAAGCGCCTGACGGCACCAGCTTGAAGGGAGACCTTCCACGCTGAGGCCTGACGCCGTGAGAGCGCTCGGAGCCCGAACCAGGAGGGGAGCGAAGATGGCATCTTGTCGAGGGATCGCAGTTCTCGCCCTGTCGCTTGCCTTGTTGGCATCGGTCCCCGCACTGGCCGAGGACGAGCCGGCAGAATCCCGGGTAACGGCACCGACGAAGGAGCTGACCGTCGTCTCCTGGGGCGGCGCCTACACCCGGAGCCAGATGCTGGCCTACGTGAAGCCCTACCGCCTCCTCAGCGGCGAATGGGTGTCGATGGAAACCTACAACGGCGGGCTCAAGGAGATCCGCGAACAGGTCGAGACCGAAAACGTGGTCTGGGACGTGGTGGACTTCGAGCTCTCGGACCTGATCCGGGGTTGCCGCGAAGGTCTGCTCGAAGAGATTGACCACGGCACCCTGCCGCCGGGCGATGACGGCACGCCCGCCGTGGACGACTTCATCCCCGGCGCGTTCACCCCGTGCGGCGTCGGCCAGACCGTGTGGTCGACCGTAGTGGCCTACGATGTCGAAGCGGTTGGGGAAAGCGCTCCCTCCACCCTTGCCGACTTTTTCGACGTCGACGAGTTCCCCGGCAAGCGCGGCCTGCGGCGCGATCCCCGCGTAATCCTCGAATGGGCCCTGATTGCCGACGGCGTGGCGCCGGAGGACGTCTACGCCATGCTCGAGACCGATGACGGGCTCGACCGCGCGTTCTCGGTCATGGACGAGATCAAGAACCACATCGAGTGGTGGGAGGTCGGAGCGGACCCGGTACGCCTGCTCGATTCGGACGAGGTCGTCATGACCTCGGCCTGGAACGGGCGCGTGCATCGCCCAATCGTGGAGGACGGCAAGCCCTTCGCCATCCTGTGGGACGGCCAGATCTGGGATATCGACTCCTGGGGCATCCCCAAGGGCAGTGACAACCTGCACAAGGCCCAGGACTTCATTCGCTTCGCGACCGGCACCGGGCCGCTCGCGGAGCAGACGAAGTACATCTCCTACGGGCCGGCGAGAGCTTCCTCCATGGCGCTGGTCGCCGAGGAGACCAAGCCGCACCTGCCCACCGCGCCCGAGAACCTCGCCCGCGCCTTGCAGACGGATGCCGCGTGGTGGGCCACCCACCAGGTCGCTCTCACCGAGCGGTTCGAGGAGTGGCTGGCGAGCGGCGGACGCGGCCTCGCAGGTTCGGCCCGCTGAGCCGACACGATCATGTCCGCAGAGTTGTGGGGGGTCTTCACAGGTCCTTGATTGACCGAGACCGGTCGGTTTCGGCTGCAGCGTCTGAACGAGCAGCGGACTCGAAGAAGGCGTCGTGCCATATCCGGGTCACGACCCTTGCGGCCTCGTCGACGGAGACCGGGTGCTCGTTCAGTTGCTCCTCCTGTGCAAACCAAACGTAGGCGCATTGCTCGACCATTGCGGCCATGGCTTCTGCAACGAGACGGGCCGGAACGCCGTCCACCTCGTCAATACCGCACTTGGTCTTGAGAGCGCCGACGAACCGGTCGACATGGCGGTTTCGCATCGCCCACCAGACACTGCGAAACCGCTTGTCGACCGTGGAGGCCTCGATAAGGGCGCGCATCACATCGCGATTTTCGCTGTAGAGCGAGAGATAGCCTCGGTTTGCTTCGAGCAAGGCCCCCATGGGGTCTGTCGCCAGTTCCTTGTTCGGCGCGCGACTCGCTTCGAACAGAGCCTCGTGAATGCCGTCGACCAAGGCCCTGAACAGATCCTCTTTGTTGCGGAAATACCGGTAGAGAGCGCCGAGCGATACGTCCGCTTCGTCGGCGACGTCGACCATCTTGAGGGAGACATAGCCGTCGCGCGCCAGCACTCTGCGGGCACTCGCCAAGAGACGGCTGCGCGTACGCCGACCCTTGGGTGTGGTCGGGAATTGGGTCACCTGCACCGCCATTCCACCGACCTCCGACCGCTTTGCGCACAGTAAATCCTCGGGTGTCGCCGGCTCGCGCTCTTCACCGGCCATCCTCCGGGCGGTGTCGTGGCTACACCCGGGCGACCCCGTGGCAGCCCCCGTTCTCGGTCATGCCCGGAAGGTATCAAGAGAAAACGAGGCGGTCATTAAAAATGATCATAAATAAAAAAAGCGATGTCATCATCTTGAATTCGGCCCGAAGCGCGTCTACGCTAAGGCGCGCGTGGGGATGCCAGCGGACATGTGGAGATTCCGGACCGGCGACGGGAGCGGCAGATGAGCGAGTTGCGTCTCGGAAATCCGGAAAGCCCGCAATCCACACGCGCAGCGTTTTCACATACCGCCGCTGCCAGCCGCGCCGAACGAGAACGCCGGTACCGCGCGAAAGGGTGGTGGTCAGGCGAGCGCTTGTGCGACCGCTACGCCGTCCTTGCCCAGCGCTTTGAAAACCGCCTCGCCGTCGCAGATTCGACTGGTCGGCGGCTCAGCCACGGCATGTTGTGGCGGGAGAGCGGACGCCTCGCCGAAAAGCTGACAGAGGGCGGAATCGGGCGCGGCGACATCGTGATCCTTCTTCTGCCGAACATCGTCGACGCGCAGGTCGCGTTCGTCGCATTGCTGCGTCTCGGTGCCATACCCGCGAGCTTGCCGACCCGCACCGATCCCGAAACGGTCGCCCACGTTGCCCGACTGACGGGTGCGCGGGCACTGGTTTCACTGGAGCGCCACGGCACCGCGCCGCTTGGAGACATCGCCCGGGAAGCTGCCTCCACCTGTGGGCATGAGCCGGGCGTATTCCTGTTCGACGAGGGCGCAGGAACGTGGAGGAACACGCCGGCAGGTCAAAGAACGCCCTTGCCGGCGAGCGCCACCGACCTCGCGCACATCATGTTCACGTCTAGCACGACCGGCCGGCCCAAGGCCGTCATGCACAGCGAAGACACTCTCGCCGCGCTGAATATCGGGTTCACGGATCGATTCTCCCTCGGCCCGGACGCGCCGATCTTTTTCGCCTCTCCCCTTGGACACAGCATCGGCGCCATTCACGGTGCCCGATTGTCGCTCCATACCGGCGCGCCGCTCGTTCTTCAGGATGTCTGGAATCCCGAGCGCGCGCTTGAGGCGATCGAGGAGTTTGGCTGCGCGTTCACCGCCGCGGCGACGCCGTTTCTGAAGGATCTGGTCGACGCGCGCTGGCCGCGCTCGACACCGAAGCTTGCACCGCTCCGCTCGTTTCTGTGCGGCGGCGCGCAGGTGCCGCCGTCACTGATGGAGGCCGCGCAGGCCCATTTTCCGAACACCTTCGTGACCGTCCTTTGGGGCATGACCGAGGGCGGGCTTGTCACCTGCGTCCGCGAAAGCCCCAGCGAGAAGCTGATGAGCACCGCCGGCATCGGGCTCCCGGGGCTTGAGCTGCGTTGCCTCGACGCCGCGGGCGGCACGGTGCCCGCAGGTGAGGAGGGCGAGCTGGTCATGCGGGGACCGGGCGTCTTCATCGGCTATTTCGGCCAGCAGGACCTCTACGACTCCCTGATCACCGACGACGGGTTCTTCCGCACCGGCGATCTCGCCCGGATCGATGCGGATGGCTACGTGCGCATCACCGGCAGACTGAAGGACCTGATCATTCGCGGCGGCGTCAACATCTCACCGGCGCCGATCGAGAATGCGCTCGCCGACCATCCGGACGTCCACGCCGTGGCCGTCATCGGCCATCCCGACGAGCGGTTGGGCGAACGCATCTGCGCGGTGGTGGTGGCGCACGGCGCGACCCCGAGCCTCGAAGACCTCATCGCCCACGCGCGGGCGAAGCGCCTGCCGAAGCATCACTGCCCCGAGGTCCTGCGCATCGTGGATTCCATGCCGATGACGCCGGCGGGGAAGATCCGCAAGGCCGACCTCCGCGCCATCGTGACCGGCGATGGCGCTGCATCCGGTGACGGGGCATGAGGGCGCGGCTCGCCGACATCGACGTCGGCTACACGCGCATGGGAGAGGGGCCGTCGGCGGTCATGCTCCACGGCCTTGCGGAGGACCGAAACAGCTGGGCGGACGTGCAGCGCCGACTGAGCGATTTCACGACCTGGGCCTACGACCTTCGCGGTCACGGCGATACAGACCTGGGCGAGGCCGAGGGCACGCTGGAACAGCTCGGCGGCGACCTCATTGCCTTCCTCGAGGCGCTGACGGGACCCGCCGACTGCATCGGCTACTCACTGGGCGGCGCAGTGGTGCTCTGGGTCGCGGCCAAGCGGCCCGATTTGGTGACCCGAGCTACTGTCGCCGGTACCTCGACCGTTGTCGGACGACGCGCCGCCGAATTCTTCCGTGACCGCATCGAGACGATTCGGAGCGACTTCTCCGGCTTCGCCGACGCGCTCAAGGAGGATACGCGCCAGCAGCTCGTCGTCGCCGGCGACCGGCTCGAAGAGGTCACAGCCCGACGGCTCAAGGCGATCGGCACCGGGGATGGCTACGTCAATGCCGCCCGCGCGATGGCGAGACTCAACGAGGACCCGCTCACCCAATACCTGCCGGAAATCACCTGCCCGGTCCATGTGATCGGCGGCGACGCCGACGTGTTCTGTCCGCGCAAGGCGGCGGAGATCATGCTCGCCGCCCTGCGCCACGGAACCTATCACGAGGTGGCGCGGGCCGGGCACCTGATGAGCGTCGATCAGCCAGAGGCCTACGCAGAGGCCATTCGCAACGCACTCGAAAGCAGCGCCTGATGGTGAAGAGCTTCGGAATTTCGAGGGGAGTCAGCCCGCGAGAGACGTTCGGCCAGGTCGGGGAGATCGCGAGGAAGGCCGAGGAGCTCGGCTTCGAGGCGCTGTGGTTCATCGATCATCAGCTCGGAATGAAGGACGTCTATGCGGCGATGAACGTTTCGGCGCTGGCGACCGAAGCGATCGAGGTCGGTTGTGCGGTCACCAACCTGCGGACGCGTCATCCGACGGTCACCGCCAACGCTACGACCGCGCTCGACGAGCTTTCCGACGGACGCGCCTTGCTGGGCCTCGGCGCGGGTTGGGTCGCCGTCCATTCCATCGGCGAGAAGCCGAACAGGATTGCCGAACTTCGGGAAAGCATAGGGCTGTTTCGCAAGCTGTTCGCAGGGGAGGAAATCGAATTTTCCGGTGCCAAGGGGCGGCTTGCCACAGCCCGCCGGCAGATTCCGATCTATCTCGCGGTCTCGCAGCCCCGCATGCTCGAGCTTGCGGGCGAGGTTTGTGACGGCGCGATCCTGATGGGAGCGGCCGACCCGGACTTCTGCAACTGGCAGCTCGAATACATCTACCGGGGTCTTCAAAAGGCCGGGCGCAAGCGCGAGGACATCCTCATCGATCTCATCGTCACGATGAGTATCGACGAGGATCGCGAACAAGCGCTCGGCGACGTCCGCGCCTGGGCGACCAGCCAGGCCGCCACCTTCGCCGTCTGGAAGGCGATGCCGCCGGGGTGGGAACGCTTTCGACCCGAATTCAAGGCCGCCCAGGATGCCTACCACTACGAGGAGCACCTGTCGCTGCGTGCCG
>JAPPNV010000343.1 GCA_028818565.1 Rhodospirillales bacterium
CTCAGGCGACCTTGCGCCGCGTGCGCCGGGGGCGCCTTGCTCCGTGATGCGCCTGGCGGGCCGGCGCGGGGCCGAGCGCGCGGCGCAGGAACTGCCCGGTGTAGCTCTCGTCCACGGCGGCGACCTCGTCGGGCGTGCCGGCCGCGACCACCCGCCCGCCGCCGTCGCCGCCCTCCGGCCCGAGATCGACGATCCAGTCCGCGGTCTTGATGACCTCGAGGTTGTGCTCGATGACCACCACGGTGTTGCCGGTCTCCACCAGCGCGTGCAGCACCTCCAGCAGCTTGCGCACGTCGTGGAAGTGAAGGCCGGTGGTGGGCTCGTCCAGAATGTAGAGCGTCTTGCCGGTGGCCCGTCGCGAGAGCTCCTTGGCGAGCTTGACCCGCTGTGCCTCGCCGCCCGAGAGCGTCGTCGCCTGCTGGCCCACCTGGATGTAGCCGAGGCCGACGCGCTGCAGGGTTTCGAGCTTGTTGCGGATCGCGGGCACCGCCTTGAAGAAGGCCGCGCCGTCGTCCACGGTCATTGCCAGCACGTCCGCGATGGACTGGTTCCGATAGAGGATCTCCAGGGTCTCGCGGTTGTAGCGCCGCCCCTTGCACTCCTCGCACTGGACGTAGATGTCCGGCAGGAAGTGCATCTCGATCTTGATCAGGCCGTCGCCCTGGCAGGCCTCGCAGCGCCCGCCCTTGACGTTGAAGGAGAAGCGCCCCGGCTTGTAGCCGCGCGCCTTGGCCTCCGGCAGCCCGGCGTACCACTCGCGGATCGGCCCGAAGGCGCCGGTGTAGGTGGCGGGGTTGGAGCGGGGCGTGCGGCCGATGGGCGACTGGTCGATGTCCACCACCTTGTCGAGGAACTCGAGCCCGTCGATGTCGTCGTGGGCGCCCGGCTGGACGCGGGCCGCGAACATGCGCCTCGCCGCGGCGCGGTAGAGCGTGTCGACGATCAGCGTGGACTTTCCGCTGCCGGAAACGCCGGTGACGCAGGTGAAGGTGCCGAGCCGGAAGGTGACGTCGATCGCTGCGAGGTTGTTGGCGCGGGCGCCGCGCACCGTGACCGTCTGGCCTTCCTTGCCGGGCCGTGTGGTCTCCGGCACCGGGATCGCCTCTTCCCCGCTCAGGTATTGACCGGTCAGGCTCTCCCGGCTCGCGATGATGGCGGCGGGCTCGCCCTCGGCCACGATCTCGCCGCCGTGGACGCCCGCGCCCGGCCCCATGTCCACGACGTAGTCGGCGCTCCTGATCGCGTCCTCGTCGTGCTCCACCACGAGCACGGTGTTGCCGAGGTCGCGCAGGTTGCGCAGCGTGCCGAGCAGGCGCGCGTTGTCGCGCTGGTGCAGGCCGATGGAGGGCTCGTCCAGCACGTAGAGCACGCCGGTGAGCCCGGAGCCGATCTGCGAGGCGAGACGGATGCGTTGGCTCTCGCCGCCGGAGAGCGTGCCGGCGGTGCGCGAGAGCGTCAGGTATTCCAGCCCGACATCCACAAGGAACTGCAGCCGCTCGTTGATTTCCTTCAGGATGCGCCGGGCGATCTCGCGCTGCTTCGGCGTCAGGCTGTCGTCGAGCGCCGCGAACCAGCGCGCGGCTTCAGCAATCGAGAATTGCGTGACATCGCCGATGTGCAGCTCCCCGACCTTGACGCACAGCGCCTCCGGCTTCAGCCGATGCCCGCTACAGCTCTCGCACGCGGCGGTGCTCTGGAACTTGCCGAGTTCGTCGCGCAGCCAGGCGCTGTCGGATTCGCGCCAGCGCCGGTCCAGGTTGGGCACCACACCCTCGAAGGGCTTGGTCGTGCTGTACTGCCGGATGCCGTCGTCGTAGGTGAAGGTGATCCGCTCCTTGTCGGAGCCGTGGACGATGGTCTGCCGCACCTTCACTGGCAGATCGCTCCAGGGCACGGTCATGCGCGCGCCGTAGTGCTCGGCAATGCACTCCAGGGTCTGCCTGTAGTAGGGCGAGGACGAGCCGGCCCAGGGAGCGACGGCGCCCTGGGCGAGGCTGAGGCGCTGGTCCGGCACCACCAGCTCGGCGTCGAAATAGAGCCGGATGCCGAGGCCGTCGCAGCTCGGGCAGGCGCCGAAGGGGTTGTTGAAGGAGAAGAGTCGAGGCTCGATCTCCTCGATGGTGAAGCCCGAGACCGGGCAGGCGAACTTGGCCGAGAAGACCGTCCGCTCACCGCTGTCGGCGTCCTCGGCCACCACCAGCCCGTCGGTGAGCCCAAGCCCGGTCTCCAGGCTGTCGGCGAGGCGGGTGCCGAGCGTGGGCGAAACCACCACCCGGTCCACCACGACTTCGATGTCGTGCTTGCGCTTCTTGTCGAGCGCCGGTGCTGCGTCTATGTCGTAAGTCTCGCCGTCGATCTTGACCCTGGTGAAGCCGCGCTTGAGCAGCTCGGCAAGGTCCTTCCTGTACTCGCCCTTGCGGCCGCGGATCACCGGCGCGAGCAGGTAGAGCCGCGTGCCCTCTTCCATCGCCAGGATGCGGTCGACCATCTGGCTCACGGTCTGGCTCTCGATGGGAAGCCCGGTCGCCGGCGAGTACGGCACCCCGATGCGGGCGAAGAGCAGACGCAGGTAGTCGTGGATCTCGGTGACCGTGCCCACGGTCGAGCGCGGGTTCCGCGACGTGGTCTTCTGCTCGATGGAGATCGCCGGCGAGAGCCCGTCGATGGATTCCACGTCGGGCTTCTGCATCAGCTCAAGGAACTGCCGTGCGTAGGCCGAAAGGCTCTCGACGTAGCGCCGCTGGCCCTCGGCATAGATCGTGTCGAACGCAAGCGAGGACTTGCCCGAGCCCGACAGCCCGGTGACGACGATCAGGCGGTCGCGGGGCAGGTCGACGTCGACGCCCTTCAGATTGTGCTCACGGGCGCCGCGAACGCTGATGGTCTTGGCCATGGGCGCGGACGAAACGGTTCGGGAATCGACTCTGGAATATAGGAGATTCGCCCGGCGAAGGCGAGGGGTGCCGGTATGTATCGACAGCATATGGGGGTCGGTTTGAGGCAGCCCTGGCAATCGGCTAAGAGTGGCATACGGAGCCTGTGAGCACAGAGGGAGTTAGGGTTATGGCGGGGAGCGTCAACAAGGTCATTCTGGTCGGCAACCTGGGACGCGACCCGGAAACCCGTCAGACACAGGACGGCAGGCCCATCGTCAACTTTACGGTCGCCACCAACGAAACCTGGAAGGACCGTCAGACCGGCGAGCGCCGCGAGCGCGTCGAGTGGCACCGCGTCGTCATCTTCAACGAGCGCTTGGCCGAGGTCGCGCAGAACTACCTGCGCAAGGGCTCCAAGGTCTATCTCGAAGGCCAGCTGCAGACCCGCAAGTGGACCGACCAGTCGGGGCAGGAGCGCTACACCACCGAGGTGGTGCTCGGGCGCTTCCGGGGCGAGCTCACCATGCTGGACAGCCGCGCCGACAGCGGCGGCGGCGGACGCGACTACGGCGGTGGCGAGCCTTCCGGCGCTCCGGCCGCTGCCCGCGACAGCGGTCCTTCATCCACCGACCTGGACGACGACATCCCGTTCTAGAAGGGACCTACATGAGGCAGTAGAACTAGGTTCAAGAGGGGTCCATGATTTCAGCAGGGTAGGTTTCGTGAGGATGTCGATTGGTGTTGAAATCGCCCGATTCAAGCATCCACTCAAGTATCAGGTTGAATTAGGTTTCGGCAGCGTCGGGAACATGCACCGGCGCGGCGGTGCAAGAGTGTACCACTGGACCACTGGCACGGCTGCAGCTTGTCCCCGTAGTCCACGGGAGGGACCCGCGCGCGGGACGACGCGCCCTCCGCGCGGCTGGCGGCGGCCCGCGCGTGGGAGGGACCTGTGGGCCCACGGGGGGAAGCGGGTCATTGGGACGGAGGACAGCGTCGTGATCGGGTCTGCCTGAACCTGTAGCGCTCGCCGTTCATCTCAAGGATAAGAACATAGTGGGTGATGCGGTCGAGCAGCGGATCGGTGAGCCGCTCGCTGGCGAAGAAGGATGTCCATTCCTGGAACGGTAGATTGGAAGTGACGATGGTGGCGTAGTGCTGGCTGAGAACTTCGAGGAGGAACTCGGTGCCGGTCTGCGAGAGAGGCACGTAGCTGAGTTCGTCGACAGTCAACAGTTTCGTAAGCATCCGGCGGGGGCCGCAGACTATGCGGTCAGGGCCTTCTCGCGCTCGGCCTTCTAGAGCCAGGGGAGGAGTTCGGGCAGACGGGTCTGCGGCATCTCGGCGATGCGGGCGGGGATGTCTGCGAGCCGGTCCTAGGGGTCGACATCGTTGAGATTCGCGGTGCCGATGAGGGTGGTAACCCGCCGGCGCGAGCGGCCTGTCTTTGTTATCAATCACCGGCGTATCGAATGGCTCAATCCAAACCGCTTTGTCGAACTTTTGCGGAGCGATTGGACTGTACCCAGCGCTGGAATGCAGGCGGCCTTTGCGAAGGACGTACTGCGTCCCGCCTCGTCGGCGCCGGAGAGCGCTCGATCGGCCACTTCAGACATGGCCTCGCTGACGCCGCTCAACTAACATTCAAATCGGACTGCCTGACAGGAGCAGGCCAGTAGCCCATGGCGCCCGGATGACCCTCACCCGCCTCAGGGCCGGGTCGTTCGAGCGTTTTCGGCTTGGATCATGGCACTCAAGGGAGGCAACCGATGGGCGTGATTCGCCGAGCCATCGTCTATGCGCTGCTCCCCTCACTTGCGGCTGCACTGTTCTACGCGCTCGCAAGCAGCGCCAGCGCGGAGCCGATCACGCTTCGCCTGCACACCTTCAACTCGCCCAAGTCCATCGCGGTTCGTCTGTTTCTGCAGCCATGGGCCGAGGAGATCGAGGGGAGAACCGGGGGCCGGGTCGAGGTGCAGGTTTTCCCGGCGATGCAGCTCGGTGGCAAACCGTCGGACCTCTACGGGCAGGCACGCGACGGCGTGGTCGATATCGTCTGGACCTTGCCCGGCTACTCGGCGGGGCGGTTTCCGCTGACCGAGGCGTTCGAGCTGCCCTTCGTCTGCGCGGACGCGGAGGCGACCAGCCAAGCCTTGAACGACTTCTACCGGATGTGGTTGCAGGATGAGTACGGGGACACCCATCCCCTGGTGTTCCACGCCGCGGCGCCCGGCCATGTCCACACTGCCGACCGGGAGGTCCGCGCCCTCGAAGACCTCGAAGGGCTGAAGATACGTGCCCCGTCGCGGGCCAGCGCGGCGATGCTGAAAGCGCTCGGCGCCGTGCCCATCGGCATGCCCGTCCCGAAGGTCTACGAGGCGCTCTCGCGGGGCGTGGTGGAAGGCGCCTGGATCCCGTGGACCATCATGCGGCCCTTCCGCCTGCACGAGGTGACGCAGTACCACACCGAGGTTTCCCTCTCCTGCGTCCTCTTCCTGATGACCATGAACAAGGCGCGCTACGACGGACTGCCGGAGGACATCCGGGCGATCATCGACGAGACGACGGGAATAACGCTGGCCAAGCGCCTCGGTCGGTTGTGGCAGGACGACGAGGAGCCGGGCCGCACGATCGCGCTGGAGCAGGGCCATTCGATATTTCCGCTCACCGAAGCGGAGCGCGAGCGGTGGCGGACGGCCACGCAGCCGGTGATCGACGGCTGGGTCGAGAAGGTCAACGCCACGGGACATGACGGGGAGGCCATGCTCGCCGACGCAAGGCGCCTCGTCGCCAAGTACGGCGATGAGCTCCAGCGGTAAGCCGGGAGAAGACCAGGAGGCGGGCGATACGGCGCGCGGCCCGGCCCCATATTCCGCAGGCCACATCATCGGAACCCGCCTGGAGCGACTGGCGCGAATAGTCGCGATCGCAGGAGGCATGCTGCTGATCGGGGTCGTGTTGATGACCGTGATCAGCGTCCTCGGGCGCTATCTCTTCAACGCCCCGATCCCCGGCGATTACGAGCTCACCGAGCTCGCCTGCGGAATCGCGGTGTTCGCCTTCTTCCCGTACTGCCACGCCAGGAGCGGCAACATCGTCGTGGAGTTCTTCACCGGCGGATTGCCTGCGCGTCACAAGACGGCGCTGGGCACGCTTCACAATATCGCTTTCACGCTGGTTGCCGGCCTGATCACGTGGCGCCTGTTCGTCGGCGGCATGCACAAGCT
>JAPPNV010000254.1 GCA_028818565.1 Rhodospirillales bacterium
GAACTCGCGGTCGACGATCCGCCGGATGTTCGGGTCCACGTCGGCCGCGCCGGCTTGTTCGATGAAGGCAGCCTCGCCGCTCGTCACGGTTGCGCTCTCGGCAGAACCGGCGCCGGACTCCTGCAACAGGACGCTTTCAGCCTGCTCGCGCACCGAGGCCTGGTTCGCGTCGGGCGCGCCGGGTCGCGGTGGGCGCAAGGTGAGGTCGGGCGGCAGCGTGAGCGGCGCGCTGCGCACGACCGCGAACTCGTCCGGCGCACTCTTGCCCAGGCCGAAGGCGCCGCCGATGCTGTCACAGGCAGACAGCGACGCCACCAGCGCGAGAGCACCGAGGCCCGCCGCAATGCCGCGGCCAACGGCCCAACGCTGGATCGGTTGATGTGCCGCTTGCCTCATGACTCACTTCTAGGCGCTTTCCGCGGCTTCATCAAGAATTCGTGCACGATCAGCATGACGACGCCCACGCTGATCGCGGCGTCGGCGAGGTTGAAGGCCGGCCAGTGATAGCCGCCGCCGTGAAAATCGAGGAAGTCGATGACCCAGCCGAGGCGCACGCGGTCGATCACGTTGCCGATGGCGCCGCCGATGACGAGGCCGAGCGCGCAGCCCTGCCAGTGCGAGCGCGTGCGCCTCATCCAGACGCCGAGGCCGGCCGAGATTGCCAGCGCGAGGCCGACGATCAGCCACATGCCGGCGCCTTCGCTCTGAAACAGACCGAAGCTGATGCCCTTGTTCTCGGCCGGAGCGAGATTGAAGAAGAAGGTCACCTCGATGCGTCGCATCGGGTCCCAGAGGGCATCGCGGGCGGTCCATTTGGTGACCTGGTCGGCGGCAACGGCGGTGGCCGCGACCGACAGTCCGAGGCGGAGCACGGCCGCCGTCCCCGAGCCCGGCGCCGCCGAGCCGGCTAGGCGGCTGCCGGGCGGGCAGCCTCGACGGCGTCGACGCAGCGCCCGCAAATGTCCGGATAGCGCTCGTCGCTACCGACTTCCGGCAGGAGCTGCCAGCAGCGGGCGCACTTCTTGTCCGTTGCAGGCGCAAACAGCACGCCGACTTCGGGCACCTCGGGCAGCGTCACCAAGCTGTCGCCATCGGGCGCCTCGCCCCACGGCGCCACGGTCGCGTCCGAAGTGATGAAGAGCGTCGCGCAATCGTCGTCTTCGAAGGCGAGCGCGTCGCGGTAGCGCTCATGGACATACACCGTGGGCGCCGCCTCCAGCGAGGAGCCGATGATCTTGGCGGCGCGGGCCTCTTCCAGCGCCTTGGTGACGACGCGGCGCACCGCGCGCATGCGCTCGATCCGCTCGGCCAGCGCGTCGTCCTGCCAGTCGGACGGCAGCGCGGGGAAGACGCGCAGGTGCACGCTGGTGTCGTCCGGGTAGCGGGCGAGCCAGGCTTCCTCGGCAGTGAAGCAGATGAAGGGCGCGAGCCAGGCGGTCAGGCAGTCGAACAGCCGATCGAGCACGGTGCGCACGGCGCGCCGGCGCAACGAATGCGGCGGATCGCAGTAAAGCGAATCCTTGCGGACGTCGAAATAGAAGGCCGAGAGATCGACCGCACAGAAGTGATGCAGCGCCACGAACATCTCGTGGAAGGCGAAGTCCTCGCACCATTGGCGGACGCTGCGGTCGAGGCCGTGGAGCCGGTGCAGCACCCAGCGTTCCAGCGCGGGCAACTCGGACGCGGGCAGGCGCTCGCCGGCGTGGAAATCGGCGAGGTTGCCCAGGAGGTAGCGCAGCGTGTTGCGCAGCCGCCGGTACGAATCGACCTGGTGGCGCAGGATCTCGTCGCTGATCCTGAGGTCTTCGGCGTAGTCCGTGCTCACCACCCAGAGCCGCAGGATGTCGGCGCCGTAGCGCTCGTTCACCTGCTGCGGCGCGATGACGTTGCCCAGCGACTTCGACATCTTGCGCCCTTCGCCGTCAACCACGAAGCCGTGGGTGAGCACGGCGTCATAGGGCGCGCGGCCGCGGGTGCCGCAGGATTCGAGCAGAGAGCTGTGGAACCAGCCCCGGTGCTGATCCGAGCCTTCCAGGTAGAGAGAGGCGGGCCACATCAGCTCCGGCCTCTGCTCCAGGACGAAGCTGTGGGTGGTGCCGCTCTCGAACCAGACGTCGAGGATGTCCGTAACCTTGTCGTAGGCGTCGGGGTCGTGCTCCGGCGCGAGGAAGCGCGCCTTGTCGCTGGTGAACCAGGCGTCGGCGCCTTCCTGCTCGACCACGGCGGCGATGCGCTCGACCACCTGCGGATCGCGCAGCGGCGCGCCGTCCTCGCGCGAGACGAAGACCGTGATCGGCACGCCCCAGACGCGCTGGCGCGAGAGCACCCAGTCCGGCCGGGTCTCGATCATCGAGCGGATGCGGGCGCGGCCCGTCGGCGGCACCCAGCGCACATTGTCGATGGCATCGAGCGCGGTGCCGCGGAGGCCGGTCGTCTCCATGCTGATGAACCACTGGCTCGTGTTGCGGAAGATCAGCGGCGCCTTGGAGCGCCAGGAGTGGGGATAGGAGTGGACCAGCTCGCCGCGCGCGAGCAGCCGGCCGGCGTCAGCCAGCGCGTCGGCGATCTCGCCGTTCACCTTGTACACATGCTTGCCGGCGAAGCCCGGCACGTGATCGTAGAAGCAGCCGTCGTCGTCTACCGTGGCGGGGGTCTCGATCGGCGCGCCACCGCCGCTGCCCGCAGCGAGGCCGGCGTTGTAGGTCGCGACGGCCTCGAAATCCTCGGCGCCGTGGCCCGGTGCGATGTGGACGAAGCCGGTGCCCTGCTCGGTGGTGACGTGATCGGCAGGGATCAGCGGCACCGGAAAGTCGTAGCCCCTGCCGCGCAGGGGGTGGGCGCAGACGGTGCCGGCGAAGGCGGTGCCGGGAAGGTTGGAGGCGATAACCCGGTGGCCGGTGATTCCGCTCTCGGCACAGAGGGTGGGCGCCAGCTCCTCGGCGGCGGCGATGCGCGTGCCGGGCTTGATTGACGCACCATCCGCGACCTCCGTCACTTCCAGCACCACGTAGCGCACAGCTTCGCCGAAGGCGATGCAGCGGTTGCCGGGGATGGTCCAGGGCGTCGTCGTCCAGATGACGATGGCCGCGCCGTCGAGCGCCTCCAGCGGGCTTTCGATCACCGGGAAGGCGACCGTGATGACCACGGACTTGTGGTCGTGGTACTCGATCTCGGCCTCGGCCAACGCAGTCTTCTCCACCGGCGACCACATCACCGGCCGCGCGCCCAGGTAGAGGCTGCCGTCCACCAGGAAGCGCCCCAGCTCGCGCACGATCTGCGCCTCCGCCGGGAAGCTCATGGTGGTGTAGGGATCGTCCCAGTCGCCGATCACGCCCAGGCGCTTGAACTCGTTGCGCTGCACGTCGATCCAGTGCTCGGCGAAGGCGCGGCAGTCGGCGCGGAATTCGCTGACCGGCACTGAGTCCTTGTCGCGGCCCTCCTTGCGGTAGGCCTGCTCCACCTGCCACTCGATGGGCAGGCCATGGCAGTCCCAGCCCGGCACGTAGACCGAATCCTTGTCCAGCATTTGCTGGGAGCGGACGACGACATCCTTGAGAATCTTGTTCAGCGCGGTGCCCAGGTGAAGGTGGCCGTTGGCGTACGGCGGACCGTCGTGCAGCACGAACTTCGTCCGCCCGGCCGAGTCCTCCCTGAGAAGCCGGTAGAGGCCGATCTCCTCCCAGCGCGCGGCCATCGCCGGCTCGCGCTCGGGCAGCCGCGCCTTCATGGGGAAGGCGGTGCGCGGCATGAGGACCGTATCGCGGTAATCAGTGGTCATGAGCTGGCCTGGCGGCGGGGCTGGGCGGCGGACTCGTCGGCGTCCGGCGCGGGCAAGCGGGCGAGAATGGTGCGGGCGGTGTCGCAGTCGTCGGCAATCTGGGCTTTGAGAGCCTCGATGCCGTCGAAGCGTCGCTCGGGCCGCACGCGATCAGCGAAAGCGGCGCGCAGCCGCCTGCCGTAGAGATCGGCGGCGTAATCGAAGATGTGCACCTCGAGCAGGTCCTCCGTCTTGTCGAAGGTCGGCCGGCGGCCGAGATTGGCCACCGCCGGGTACCAGTGTTCATCGCCGTCGGGCCGGGCCCAGAGCGCGTAGACTCCCCGCGCCGGGTGCAGAATGCCGGCGCAGCGCAGATTGGCGGTGGGGAAGCCGATGGTTCGGCCGCGGCGATCGCCCGCGATGACGTGGCCGTCGATCTCCCAATAGCGGCCGAGCACCTCGGGCAGCCCGGCGACCTCGCCGTCCGCCAGCAGGCGCCGGGCCCGGCTTGCGGAATGAATCGTCGTGCCCGTGCCGGCCGCCTCGATGCTGGTCACGCCGACCCCGAGCGAGCCGCCCACCTCGGTGAGCAGGGCGACCGTGCCGGCGCGACCGCGGCCGAAGGCGAAGTCGTGGCCGACCACGACGTGACGCGCGCCGATGCCCGCCGCCACGACATCCGAAACGAACGACGCAGGCTCGCGCGCCGCAAACGCGCGGTCGAAGCGCGCGACGTAGAGAAACTCGACGCCGAGGGCATCGAGATGGCGGGCCTTGACCCGGAACGGCGTAAGCCTGAAGGGCTCCTCCGGGGCCGCGAGCACCTGGCGCGGGTGCGGCTCGAAGGTGAGCACGGCGAGCGGCGCGCCGAGGGCACGCGCGATGCGCCGGCTTTCCTCGATGACCGCGCGATGGCCCAGATGCACGCCATCGAAATTGCCGATGGCGACCACCGCGCCTCGCGCCTCCGCGGGCGTGCTTTGCCAATGTCGAACGATGCGCATGGGCGCGTTTACCCCAATCCGAGCGGGCGGGAGAATAGCCGCGGCGCTCAGGCGCGTCGATGGCTGTTAGATCAAAATGCGGGCTGGGCGCCCTACCACATGCGCAGGCCAACCAGCAGGACGTGCTGGGTCATGTCGCCGTAGTCGTTGAGGTCGCCGGTCTTGATGTAGCGGTAGCCGACGTGCCAGCCTTGGAAGTGCATGCCCAGGCCGAGCTGATAGGCGAATTCCGTGTCCGTCTTGTCGCCGCTGCCCCGGAGAGCGTTTTGCGCTCTGTCGACAATGCGGTGGCTCGTGTCGGCGAACAGCATGCCGGCGCCGCCACCGGCATAGAGACCCCAGGCCGTGCCGGCGCCGAGGTCGAACCAGGAGTTCAGCATCACCCCGTAGGTGCGAACATCGCCTGAGACCGAGGCGCTGATCGTCTGGTCCTGTTGCTCGCTGCCTGAAGTTGTGTCGATGTCGAAGAAGACCTCGGCTTCGGCCCGGAGCATTTCGGTAAGCCCCATGCCGACGACGCCGCTTGCGCGGAAATTGGTGTCGTTGTAGCTCGGAGACGCGATGTCGTCGCAACTACCGTTGTCGCACCTCTGGAGCTCCGACAGCTTGCCGGGCAGGTCGAAGTCGAACAGCCCGACGTCGATTCCGAAGTAGAGGCCGGCCTGTTCGGCCTGGCTCGGGGCGGACAACGTCGCCAGGGCCACGAATGCGCTCCCGGCTACGGCTGACAGAAGAGCTCTCATCCCGATTCCCTCGTCCAGCGGGCCGAGCGACTGCGACTCGGCGGGATACAGCGCCCCGACGTTCCACGCGCACGGCACGCGCGTCAACACGGTCGTCTGTCAGGACGCCGCAGATCAGGGAAGGGGGAAGAGGGGGAGGGGGCGCAGGCCACGCCCCCTCCAGGAGAGAATCCGGCTCAGTCGAACGGATAGGCAGCCGGCTTCGAGGACCACTGCACATAGGCGTCGCGCTGCGCGTCGACGCCCACCTTCTCGGTGAGCTCGTCCCAGGCAGCGGCCACACCGTCAAGCTCCTCCTGCGGGTCGGCACCGCCCATCACCGCCTGAAGCCCGATCGCCAGCGCATCCTCGTACGCGAACGTGTTGATGATCGAGAGGTCGAGCAGGCCCGAGACTCCGCCCGCCTGAAGCGCATCGAGATACTCCTTCGCATCCGGCCAAAGCGACTGGTACTCCGGCGACGAGAAGTGCGACTTGCGGAAGGGATCGCGCAGCGTATAGGGCAGCTGCACCCGCTGGAGGCTGATGTCGATGCTGTTGATCCACTGGATGTAGAGATAGGCCGCGTCCTTGTT
>JAPPNV010000463.1 GCA_028818565.1 Rhodospirillales bacterium
ATCCCCGTCCTAGTCAACCCAGATTCCGGGATGGGGTCTGCGTACCGCTTACCCTTCATGTCGAGCAAGTTTGCGATGGCAGACAGCGTGAACGGCCCATCGCCGTGAAGGCCGGCCACGGCATCCTCAAGCAGCTCATCCTTGTCGCGGTGTTCCTCAGCCGCTTCCCGTTGCCGGTCGTGCATGTCGCGGGGAAGGTTGGCACGGCGGCCGGCGCGGTACATGGCGAGCGCTTCCGCCCATAGGTTCTCCCGTTCCGCTGCCATCCACGACTCCACGTCGCAGCCGGTGTTCAGCACGATCGGCACGAAGCGCCGCAGCCCGGTCGCGTCGTTCGGCAAGTCGTTCGCGTCGTTCGTCGTGGCGACGATTATGAAGCGGCGTTCAAGCGGCTCCGGCGTCCGCGCGTAGGGCAGCCGCACGGCGCCGTCGTCCTGGCGGCTGATAAACGCCTTCATGTGCTCGATCTCGGCTTTGCGGCGCCCGCCCATCTCCGGAACTTCGACGATGGCGCGGCCCAGCACGGCCTCGACTTGTTCCTTGTCGCGCGCGTCCCACCGCAGCCCGTCGCCGTACAGGCCGGGGATCCCGGACGGCACGGCCTCGCGTAGCAGCGCGGACTTGCCGCGCCCTTGGTCGCCGATCAGCACGACGCATTCGTCCAGTTTCGAGCCCGGCTCATAGGTCCGCTGGACGGCGCCGAGAAAGATGTACTGACTCGCCCACTCCGCGAGCCCCGACCATGCGACGTTGAACATGTTGCACAGCATCCCCTCGAGACGCTGGTGGCCATCCCACGGCGGGAGCTGGTCGAGCCAGTCCATAAAGGGGTCGCGCTCCCGGTAGTAGACCAGCGCATTGAGAGTGTCGTGGAAGGCATCGCGCCCCCACTTGAGCGGGCGCACGCCTCCAGGTGTCTGGACGAAGTATTGCCGAGCGATGCGCTCCCGCAGGTCCGCCAGCTTGCGGTCGGTCATCGGCCGCCAGATTTCCTCCCGCTCGAAGTCGGCGAAGCCGAACCACTCGATGCGGCGGGTGCGGACGTTGAATTGCACGTCAATCGCGAAGTCCACGAGCACGTCGCGGAGCGCCTCACTGTCCTTTGCGGCAAAGGGGCGCTCGAGGGCGCCAAGGCGGGGGAAGTCTACAACCGGGCCGCCGTCATCCGGGGCCGCGTCGGGAACGCTCATAGAACGAAACCGGGGAGTTTCCGGACAGCTTCCGGAAACCCGATTGAAAAAATGGTGCCGCAGGAGGGACTTGAACCCCCGACCCATGCATTACGAATGCATTGCTCTACCGACTGAGCTACTGCGGCCCGGTCCCGCGCGCGAATATCGTCAAGCGGGCTTTCGTTGTAAAGGCGCCAATCGCGTGCGGGCGCTGGCTTGCCGCGCGGGCGGTCATTCGGCGGCAGTGCCCGCGGCCGCCGGCACCGACTGCTCTTCGTCGTCGTAGCCAGCGGCAGCGGCATCCTGCGGTAACACGCTTGCCTCGACGCGGGAGGGTGTGCGCCACTCGATCGAATCGAAGGCGCCGCAGCGATCGCAAACGATCGACCACGCGGGGCTCGCGCTGGCGCAGCGGGTGCAGAGCCAGGTCGGATCGGGCGACGCCTCGCTCGCCTGCTGGAGGCGCCGGCGGACCGCTTCGCCGTCCCCCGTCTCGGCGTCCTCCAGCCGTGCCAGCAGGCGGTAGACGCCGGCGCTGGGACACTCGACCACGGCACGCTCCAGGTGCTGGCGCGCCGTCCCCCATTGCTTCGCGTCGAGTGCCTGATTTGCGAGCAGCATAAGGCTTTCCGCATGGTCGCTGTTTTCAGCCACCAGCGTCTCGATCCGCTTCAGCCGCTCCTCGGCAGAGCGGTCCGCGTGGAGCGCGAGGAAGAGCCGGCCAAGCGCCGGATGGGGACTGTGGCGCCAGGCATCGATCACTGCCCGATGGGCCACACTGTCGCGGCCCGCTTCCTTGTTGAGACCTGCGCCCAGCAACGCCGCCGGCAAGAATGTCGGATCCGCCGCCCGCGCTTCGTCGGCGATGCGAAGCGCCGCCCGCTCCTCGCCTTGCTCGCGCAGCCCACGGGCGCGCTCGAAGAGCAGCCCGGCCTGGCGTCGGCGGCCGACTTCATCGCTCACCGCGCCGTGGCGCAGGGCCTGCTTGACCGTATTGAGCGCGTCGGACCAGCGACCCGCGCGTGTCTGCATCTCCAGCAGCGCCGTCAGCACCCAGGGGGTCTCGGGCCTGAGCGCGAAGGCGCGCTCGGCAAGCTCCAGCGCACGGGCGGTGTCGCCGGTCCGCTCGGCCTGGACCAGCAGGCCGCGCAAGCCGAGGAACGCCGTCGCCGGCTGGTCGAGCATGGCTTCAAAGTAGCCGCGCGCGGCGTGGTCGTCGCCCTCCAGCTGCGCCGCCTGGGCCGAAAGCAACAGGGTCAACGGCGGCTCTTCCAGCAGCGCATCGGCGCGGCGCGCAAAGCGCCGGGCACGCTTGGGATCGCCCGCCGCGGCGGCAACCAACCCTTGCGTGAGCGCGCGATAACCCAGCCGTTCACGGCGTCGACGCCGCGCCAAAGCGACGCGGCGGGGGCCGATCCAGACGAATCGCACCACGGCGGCAATCACGAGGACAGCCGCCGCAGCCACAGCGACGGCCGCTGCCAGGACCCCTGGAGAGGTCTCGACCATGTAGTCGCCCCATGCCATCTCGACACGGCCGGGCGGCTCCGCAATCCAGGTCGCGGCCGCCGCAACGACGATTACCGCCACGACGAAGGCGATGATGCGGATCACGGCGGCGTACCCGGCACCGCCCAGCGGGCGCCGATACGGGCGTGGACGGTGGCGACGAGAGCGGCGCGCGCGTCGTCGGCCTCGCGGCGGGCGCGTGCATCGCGCAGCCAGGCTTGCGCGCTTGCGGCCTCGGCAGCACCGGGCACCAGCGCCTCGACGATGGCGATTGCGCGCCCGAGATCGCCGGCCACGAGCGCCGACTCCGCCTCGACCAGGCGGCCGTCGAGGCTTTGGGGATCGATCGCGCCGCCGGTCTTGCGGATCGTCACAAGCTGGCTGAGCCTGGTGACCGTCTCGTCGATCCAGTCGGCGTCCTCGGTCGTGGGCGCGGCGCGGACGATAGCGTTGGCAGCCTCGGGGAAGCGCGCAAGAAGCCCGTCGGTGGTCGGCACGCCGGTGGCGGCGAAGGGTGCCAAGCGCGCGAGAGCGCTCTCGAACGCGGGATCGTCGCCGGCGATGCCGCGAACCGCGTCGAGCGCCGGCGCGAAGCTCAGGGAGGAGCCGAGAGCCGCCGTAAGCTCGCCGGTCGCCAGCACCAGCGTCACCAGGCGCCCGTCTGCGGCCGCCTGCTGTGCCGCGTTTTCTTCGAAGTGCGCGAGCCGCGCGCCCACCTCGACGAGCGCGGCCTCCAGGGCGGCGCGCTGTTCTCCCCAGGCGGCGAGCGCCTCACCGAGGGGCTCGCGCGTTGGATCCTCCTCGAGCGCGCGGACCCGCTGCTCCAGGGCGATCACGGCCGTGCCGGCACCGATGGCACCGGCGGACTCCGTCTCCAGCGCCTCCAGCCGGGCGTTGAGCGCGCCGAGTGCGTCGGCCCCCAGATCGGCTTGAGCGGTCGATCGAGTCGCCGGCCGGGGCTCGTCGGCTGCAAAGGAAGACGCTTCGGCAGCAACCTCGGTCGCTCTCGCTGGCACGGCCTGCTCTTCCACGTGTGCAGAGGCAACGACCGGGGTCGCCGGCGGGTCGTCGGAGCCAAGCGTCGGCGATGACGACGGGGGATCGGCGGCCGGTGCTGCCGGCTCGGGCGCGGCGGTTTCCCGTGGGGCAGTCTTGTTGTTCTGAGGGGCGGTGACGACAGAGGGCGCCCCCTCCGCCGGACCGGACTCGGCGTCGTCCTTCTCCACCTCCGCGACGGCGAGCGGCGCGCTGGTACCGTCGGCAGGGGGAGACGTCGCCGTGCCCCCGCCCGACGGACCGTCGCCAGTTCGTTCGGCGACGGGCGGCGTCGAGGCAGGGGCCGAGGCGACAGTCTGCTCGCCGCCCGTGCCAAATATGTCGGAACCGAATTCGGACCATGCGGCGTAAAGCCCGACGCAAACGAGAGCCACGGCCAAGCCTATGGCCGCCAGCAGAGGGGCACGGCGCCCCCTCGGGCGATCTGCCCCGGCCTCGGACGTATTGGGGGCATCGGGAGCGTCCGTGCTCTCCGGCGCGCCCTGCGTCGCCGGCAATCGCCAGATCACGCCTGGCCGGCCGCTCGCCGGCGGCTCCTGGCCGTCGTCCTTCCGCGCCGCCATGTGTCTCTCGCTACGCCTGCCGCGGCCTCTTCGGCGCCGGGACGATCTCTTGCTCACCGTTGCCGCCCGCCGCTTTACCGGCCCGGCGCGAGCGCGCTCACGACGAACGCGACGAGCGCATCCTGTTGCGGCGCGGCGGCCACGGAGACACGGTTCCAGGGAAGAGATGCTGCCGCTTCGGCCACCGCTTGGCTCAGGCAGAACGCGGTGAGTGCCCGCGCCGTCGAGTCGAGTCCCGACTCGCGTGCGAGCTTAGCAAAGAGGCGCGCAGTGCGGGGAGAGTAAAACGCGGCGCCAGCGAGGGCTTGCGCTTCCAGTGCCCGGCGGGCGGGAGTGGAGAATGCGCTCGCCGCAACCGCATCGTAGAGCGGTACGCGCTTCGTCTCGAAGCCGGCCGCTGCAAGGCGCTCCGAGAGACCGCCGATGGTATCCCGGCCGGCGACGTGGACGAGCCGGCCGGAGTCAGGCTGGAGCCGGGCGGTGGCAAGCGCCGCCAGCGCGTCCACGTCGCCTCCCGCCGCCGTCACCGAGCGGAAGCCCGCGTCGCGTGCGGCCTGCGCGGTGGCGCAGCCCACGGCCAGGATCGGGAGGCATCGCGCCTCCTCGTCAGGCGATGTCGCCGCGAGCGCCCGCGCGCCGTTCGCGCTGGTCAGCAGGATCGCCTGGGCGCCCGCAAGGTCGAGGCGCGCATCGTCGTCGATGCAGATCGTCATCATTGGCTCGATCAGCGACTCAATACCATGACGCGCCAGCTCCTCCGCGAGCGCGAGCGACTCCTGGCGCGGACGGGTCAGCAGTAGGCGGGCGGCGCTCATGACTCGAACCAACCGGGGCCGCCGGCCGCACGCAGCGCAGCGCCGGCGTCGCGGCCGATGGAGAGTGCGTCCGCCATGGTGCCCACGCGCTCGACCCGATGGCAGACGCTGCCGTCGGGCCGCGCGATCAGGGCATCGAGACGAAGCCCGCCCGAGCCATCCGCCACGGCGAGACCCGCGATCGGCATGCGGCAGGAGCCGTCGAGCACCTCAAGCAACGCCCGCTCGCACCGGACGGCGGCAGTCGTCGCCGAATCGACGATGGGCTGCAGCAGGTCCTGCACCCGCGCGTCGCCTGTCCGACATTCGATACCGAGCGCGCCCTGCCCCACCGCCGGCAGCATCTCCGCCGGCTCCAGCACCGCCATCCCCTCAACCTCGGCGCCCAAGCGCTTGAGGCCGGCCAGGGCCAGCAGCGTGGCGTCGGCCGCGCCATCGGCCACCTTGCGCAGCCGGGTTCCGACGTTGCCCCGCATCGGTACGATCGTGACATCGGGGCGGTGCGCGAGCACCTGCGCCTGGCGGCGGAGCGATCCGGTCCCGACCCGCGCACCCTGGAGCAGGTCGGCGAGGACGGCAGGGCCCGGCCCATCACGCGCGATCAGGACGTCGCGCGGGTCTTCGCGCTCGGGGATCGCGGCGATCTCCAGCCCCTTGGGTAGCCACGTCGGCACATCCTTCATCGAGTGCACGGCCAGATCGATGCGCCCGTCCAGGAGCGCCTCCTCGATCTCCTTGGTGAACAGCCCCTTGCCGCCGATCTCGGCGAGCGGGCGGTCCGTGAAGCGATCGCCCGAGGTGGTGATGGTCTCGGTGACCAGCGCGCCGTCCTCGGCCAGCACTGAATGCGCCGCAAGCAATTGCGCGCAGACGTGGCGGGTCTGGGCGATAGCGAGCGGGCTGCCCCGCGTCCCGACGACTATTGGCAGGCGCACGTCCACGGCAC
>JAPPNV010000366.1 GCA_028818565.1 Rhodospirillales bacterium
ACCGCCACGACGCCAACTGGTCGAACCGCATGATCCTCGGCGACAGCCTGCAGGTGATGGCGTCGCTGGCGGAGCGCGAAGGCCTGCGCGGGAAGGTGCAGTGCATCTATATCGACCCGCCCTACGGCATCCGCTTCAACTCCAACTTCCAATGGTCCACCACCAGCCGCGATGTGAAGGACGGCAAGGCCGACCACATCACCCGCGAGCCCGAGCAGGTGAAGGCGTTTCGCGACACCTGGCGCGACGGCATCCACTCGTACCTGAGCTACCTGCGCGACCGCCTGACCGTGGCACGCGACCTGTTGACGGAAAGCGGTTCGGTATTTGTTCAGATCGGAGATGAGAACGTCCACCGCGTGCGGACTCTGATGGACGAGGTGTTTGGTAGCGATAACTTTTGTGGCCAAATCTCATTTTCGAAAACGTCGGGACAAACGAATCAGCTTCTTGCAACTGGTGTTGACTATCTTCTTTGGTACGCAAAAGACAAGACTCAGATCAAATTCAGAAAACTTTATGTCGAGCGTAAGCCCGTCGACAAGACTGATGAACGATATGTTTGTATTGAGGAATATCTAGACAAGATTACCGATCTCTCTGTTGCGCAGAAGGCCGGACAAAAGCCAATTCCCGAAGGGCGTATACTCAAGTTGGAAAATCTCACTTCACAGACCGGATCGGACTCGTCACGATTCGAATACATCTATCGCGGCAGATCATTCCGCCCTGGTGGTTCTCGAGGGTGGTCGACAAGCTGGGACGGAATGAGAGTCGTTGAAAAAGCAGGCTATTTGTGGATTCAAGGAGCGACACTTTGGTGGAAAAGCTATCGTGACAAGGGTCGTGTAACCCCGCGCATATCCGAATGGCTGGATACTCGTTCGAATGCGTTTGGTGACGAACGAATTTATGTGGTGCAAACCAACGTTACCGCCATTCAGCTCTGCACCCTCATGACCACCGATCCGGGCGATCTGGTTCTAGACCCGACTTGCGGCTCGGGCACCACGGCCACTGTCGCCGAGCAGTGGGGCCGGCGTTGGATCACCATCGACACCTCTCGCGTTGCCCTGGCGCTGGCGCGGGCGCGCATCATGGGCGCACGCTATCCCTGGTACCTGCTCGCCGACAGCCCCGAGGGGCAGCGGAAGGAGGCGCAGATCACGCAGCGCGCGCCCTCCGAAGCACCCACCGGCGGCGACATCCGCCAGGGCTTCGTCTACGAGCGCGTGCCGCACATCACCCTGAAATCCATCGCCAACAACGCCGAGATCGACGTGATCTGGGAGCGCTGGCAAGAGACCCTGGAGCCCCTCCGCGTCCGCCTCAACGCCGCCCTCGGCGAGCAATGGGAGGAGTGGGAAATTCCGCGCGATGCGGGCGAGGGTTGGCCCGCCGACGCCTCGGCCGCGCACGTCGAGTGGTGGGAGGCGCGCATCGCCCGCCAGAAAGAGATCGACGCCTCCATCGCCGCCAAGGCGGACCACGAGTATCTCTACGACAAGCCCTATGCCGACAACGCGCGCATCCGCGTGGCCGGCCCCTTCACGGTGGAGAGCCTGGCCCCGCACCGGATGCTGGCGGTGGACGAGAACGACGAGCTCTTCTCGGCGCTTGCCGACCAAAAGCTTGGCTACGGCGAGGCGGCGAACTTCACCGACATGATCCTGGAGAACCTCAGGACCGCGGGTGTGCAGCAGGCGCACAGGGAGGACCGCATCGAATTCACCGCGCTCACGCCCTGGCCCGGTCACTACGTCTGCGCCGAGGGTCGCTACGTGGAGGGCGGCGGGGAGGCGGGCGCCACGCGCCGCGCCGGCGTCTTCATCGGGCCCGAGTTCGGTACCGTCGCGCGGCCCGACCTGGTGGCCGCCGCACGCGAGGCCGCCGACGCCGGCTTCGACGTACTGATCGCGTGCGCCTTCAGCTACGACGCCCACGCGGCCGAGTTCGAGAAGCTGGGCCGCATCCCGGTGCTGAAGGCGCGCATGAACGCCGACCTGCACATGGCCGGCGACCTCAAGAACACCGGCAAGGGCAACCTCTTCGTCATCTTCGGCGAGCCCGATATCGACATCCTGGAGGACGGCGACGACGACATCCGGGTGCGGATCAACGGCGTGGACGTCTTCCACCCCAACACCGGCGAGGTGCGGAGCGACGGCGCCGATGGCATCGCCTGCTGGTTCGTCGACACCGACTACAACGAGGAAAGCTTCTTCGTCCGCCACGCCTATTTCCTGGGCGCGAACGACCCATACAAGGCGCTGAAGACGACGCTGAAGGCGGAGATCGACCTCGACGCCTGGGCCACGCTGAACAGCGACACCTCCCGCTCCTTCCCCAAACCCGCCTCCGGCCGCATCGCCGTCAAGGTCATCAACCACCTCGGCGACGAGGCGATGAAAGTGTTCCGGGTGTAGGCCGATCGCTGACTCCAACTTGATACAGCAGAGAACAGGCAAGTGAGTCGGGGGAGCAGGGACACCCGTGACAGGCCGGGTCCCGCACCGTTGGCGCTCTTTGAACCGGTCATCGGTTTCGAGGGCAGCTCAAGGGTTCGACGCAGCCTCGGACATGTTCGTCGGTTTCTCGCGATGATTCACGAGCTGCACAAGCTGGGTTACCAGGGTGTTCGAATATCGCCGGGCTGGTCTGGCTCCGGGGTTCACTGGCGCTGCTCGGTCGCCGCCGTCTCGAACATCGGTCCCGATGGCTGGACGCTCATCGACTCCTTCGAGGGCGCCCACTACTCAAGCGCGAGTGGTCCCCGCTTCTTCGAGTGGGAGGATGCGCCCCGCAAGAGCCCGCGACAGCTGGCGCAGATGTTCGTCGAGCGTTTCCCGCGCTTGGCGTCCGAAAGTATCGGCATGGACTACGCTTATGCCGGCTGGTTCGTCGCCGCGCTGGGTGCGGTCGAGCATGGCCGGTTACCGGCGTTCTACGCCGACTACGAGCCCGATCTCTCCCGGCTGGATTTGCCACCGCCCCCGCCCAAACGATGGCCGCCGGGCTGAGAAATGCTCGCTCGGCCACAGGATGAGCCCGTCCCGTCTCGACCAGCCAGGTAACCGATGTCGAGCACAGTGAGGTTTGTGACTTGGAATTCCGCATCGCGCCGATCGAGTTGATGTTCCCGCCGCCCTCAAGATCGAGCGACAGAAGTGCGGTATGGCGATGCAACGTCAAATGGTTTTCAAAGTGATCGTCGTCGTTCCAGGTGTCGACTGGCATAGTCGCTGTTGATCTACGGAGAGCCGCGGCCGCCGTTGACGGGGCGGTACCGGAAGGCGGCCGGCGTCGTTCCTCGGCCGTCGGCACGTTGTCGGTGCGGCAGACTGTCAGGGTACGCTTCCGTCGCACCGCCACTTGGCCTAGCTTCGGGGCACAGCAGCCGCACAAGACCACGCCGTGCCGGACATCGAAGCGTCGTTCCGTATCGACCAGCCCGCCCATCGCGTCTGGGACTTCTTCCAGGACGTGCCTGAGGTCGTGACCTGCATGCCGGGCACGGAGCTTCTTGGTCAGCCCGGCGAGGCGATCTATGCGGGCAAAGTGACGGTCAAGCTCGGGCCGGTGACTGCTGCTTTCGAGGGCGAGGCCACCATCGTCGAGAGCGACCATGACGCCCGAACCGCCAGGATCGAAGCCTCAGGCATCGACCGCCGGGGCGGCAACCGGGCGAAGGCCAGCTTCACTTACGAAGTCCGCACGCAAGACGGCGGTTCCCACGTCAGGCTCTCGGGCACCATCAAGCTTTCGGGCGCGCTCGCGCAGATCGGCCGCAGCGGCATCGTTCAGGATGTGGCCAATCACCTGACCACGCAGTTCTCCGAGCGCCTTCACGAGAAGCTCGCCCTGAGCGGGCGCGAGGCCGATGCCGACCCCCGGGAACCGCCTCAGGCAATCGCGGGCACTCAACTCACGCGAATCGTGGTCTTGGCATGGATCAGGCGTCTGCTGGCGGCGCTTGTTGGGCGCGGCGGCTAAACGGTGCGCGCCTGATTGAGCATCCGGTGGATCGCGTCGGGCGTGAGGGGCGCCTCGCGGATCGGCGCGATGCCGAAGGGTTGCAGGGCGTCCTCCACCGCTGATGCATAGACCTGGGCGACCGGGATGGTGCCCGCTTCGCCGACACCCTTGACGCCAAGCGGGTTGAGCGGCGTCGGCGTCTCCGAATGCATGATCTCCGCGTTGGGCACCTCTGTCGCATAGGGCATCAGGAAGTCCATGAAGTTGGCGTTGAGCGGAACGCCCTCCTCATCGAATTCGCAGCGTTCGTAGAAGGCGCCGCCCACCCCCTGGGCAATTCCGCCCATCACCTGGCCGTCGACGATCGTCGGGTTGATCATCCGCCCGCAATCGTGAATGCAGATGTAGTGCTTGACCTCAATCGTGCAGAGTTCTGGGTCGACTTCGATCACGGCCGCGTGCGCGCCGAAGGCCCAGGTCGCGTGCGGCGGGCTGTAGTAGTCGGTCGCCTCGATCCCCGGAGTCCTGCCTTCGGCGAGTTGCGGCCCGTCGTGGCGGCTCGCCGGGGCGAACTGCGTGGCGCTCTTGGAGGGCTCGTTGAAGGCATAGCGCAGCGGGTTGGTCGCGGTCGCGATCTCTGCCAACGTCGCCAGGCGGTCGGTCCCCTTCACCCACGCCGCGCCGTCGTGGAGCTCGATGTCCTCCCGGCTGCACTCCATCATGTTGGCTGCGGCCTCGACGATCTGCGCGCGCGCCTTCACCGCCGCCATGTGGATCGCATTGCCGCTGCAGACCGCGGCGCGGCTCGCGAACGTCGCCACTCCCCATTCGAATGCGCCGGTATCGCCCTCGACCACGATCACGTCCTCGACGCGGGCCCCTGTCTGCTCAGCGGCGATCTGCGCGAAGACCGTCTCGTGACCCTGGCCCTGGTCGGTAAGGCCGGTGTTGACGTAGACCTTGCCGGTGATGGGGTGAATCTTGATGTGCCCGCCCTCATAAGGGCCGAGGCCGGTCCCCTCGACATAGAACCCGAGGCCCAGACCGAGGTAACGCCCTTCCTCGCGGGCGGCCGCCTGCTCGGCACGAAAGCCCTCGACATCGATCGCCTCGGTCAGCCTGTCGAGCGCTTCTCCGTAAGCGCCGCTATCGTAGATGACCTGCAACCCGTCGGCGAAGATCAGCCCTTCGCGGGGATAAGGAAACTCGTCCTTTCCTATGAAGTTCCGCCGGCGGACTTCGAGGCGGTCGAGCCCGAGCTCGCTGGCGAGCTGATCCATCGCGCGCTCGATGGCGTAGCAGGCGTGCGGCCGGCCGCAGCCGCGATAGGGGGTCACTTGCACCATCGGCAAATAGACCGGACGGAAGGTGACCCGGAAATTGGGGATACGGTAGGGGCCCGCGATCGATGTCGAGCTCACGTGGGCGACCGCGATGCCGTAGGGAATGAACGCTCCTGTGTCGTGCAGGAAATCGTCCTTGAGGCCGATCACCCGGCCGTCCTTCATGGCCGCGATCTCAAGAGTGTGGATCTGCGTGCGCTCCTGAGAGGCGCCGATGAAGTTCTCGACCCTGTCCTCGATGTACTTGACCGGGCGTCCGAGCTCCATCGAGGCCAGCGGTACCAGAACTTCGTCTGGGTGGAACATCATGATTTTCTGGCCGAAGCCGCCGCCCACGTTGGGCGCGATCACGCGCACCTTGTCCTCATCGATTTGGAACAGGGAGGCCAGCCCGCCTCGCACCGAGAGCGTCGCCTGCGTGCCGTCCCAGACCGTGAGCTCACCGGTCACGGCCTCCCAGCGCGCAGCAATGGCGCGGCATTCCATCGGCGCTGCCGTGCTGCGCTCGAGCCGGATCTTGACCTGCGTGACGTGCTCGGCCTGAGCGAACGCCGCGTCGGTATCGCCAGTCTCGACACGGAACCTGCCGGCGGTGTTGTTGGGCACGTCCGGGTGTACGCGCGGGGCGTCGTCGTTGACCGCCCTCTCGAGGTCCATCTCGACCGGCAAGGGGTCGTAATCGATTTCGATCAGGCGGACCGCATCCTCGGCGACGTAGCGGTCGACCGCCACCACCATCG
>JAPPNV010000450.1 GCA_028818565.1 Rhodospirillales bacterium
CGCCGAACGCCAGGTTGGCGGCGAGCTCGTTCCGCTTGCCGGCCAGCCCGGCGAACTCGAGCTGCTCGTCCACCGCGTCGCGCGCCGCGCCGGAGCCGAAGAACCATCGCTTCGCGAAATTCTCACCGCGCCGATCCTCCACCGAATTCTGCGCCACCCACAGGTTCTGCCAGACCGTGAGGTGGCCGAACAGGCGGATGTTCTGGAACGTGCGCGCCACGCCCGCCGCCAGCACCCGGTGCGGCGCTGCACCGGTGATATCGCGACCCTCGAAGGCAACCCGTCCGGCGGTGACCGAGACGACACCGCAGATCAGATTGACCGTGGTGCTCTTGCCCGAGCCGTTGGGGCCGATCAGGCCGAAGATTTCACCCTCTTCCACCGAGAGGTCGAGCTCGTCGACGGCATGGACGCCGCCGAAATGCTTGGTGAGAGATGTGAGTTCCAGTATCGGCATCGCGCTAGTTGCGCCTGTCGCGGGTGAACAGCCCGCGAACGAGCTTCACGGAGCGCTCGTCGATCAGCCCGCGCGGCTGGATGTTCATGGCGAGCACGATCAGCGCCCCGAACAGCAGGTTTCGCCAATCGCCCATGAAGCGCAGGCCTTCGACGAGAATCCCCTGGATGAAGATCACCGCCACGAGGGTGCCGAAGACATTGCGGAGGCCGCCCAGGATCGGATAGGCGATGGCGAAGGTCGCCAGCATGACGCCGAAGTTCAGGTGCTCGATGTGCGTCGTGTAGTGGGCGTAGATCGCGCCGCCGATGCCGGCGATGAAGCCGCCTGCGGCGAACGCGCCGACCTTCACCGCCGTCAGATTGATGCCGACGCTCTGCGCCGCCAGCTCGTCCTCGCCGACCGCCCGCAGCACGGCGCCGGCGCGGGAGCGGTCGGTCCACCACAGCGCCAGCATGACGAGGGCGACGATCACCCATATGAAAATCGCGACATCCAGGGTGGACCAGCCGTTCTCGGGAAAGAAGCGGATCTGCTTGAACCCTTCGCCGCCCTGCGGCCCCACGGAGATGCCCTGCTTTTCGATCTGGTAGTCGAAGTTGAACCAGAAGAGCCGGATGAACTCGCCGAAGGCGATCGTCGCGACCACCAGCATCAGGCCTTTGATCCTCAGTGCCGGGAACCCGACGATGCCGGCCACGATTCCGGCAAGCGTAGCTGAGACCAGAAGCGCCGGAATGATGTGCCAGCCCGCCAGCACCGTGAGCATGGCCGAGACATAGGCGCCGATGGAGAAGAAGCCCGCCTGCGCCAACGTGACCTGGCCGGTCTGCAGAACGACGTAGGCGGACAGCCCGAGAAGCGTGTGGACGCCGATGATCTGGAGCAGCCCGAAGAAGAAGTCCATCGCCTTCTCCCCCGCTCAGTCGCGCGCCACCGAGCGCGAGAAGATGCCGCCCGGCCGGAACACCAGGAACACGAACAGCAGCAGCATCACGTACATGTCCCGTTCGGTGACCCCTCTGAAGGCCAGGAAGAAGTTCTCGAAGGCGCCGACCGCGAGGCCCGCGATGATAGCGCCGGGGATGCTGCCGAGGCCGCCGATGACGCAGACGATGAGCCCCTTGACCGTGATCGGCACGACCAGCAGAGGCGAGAGCACGCCGACCGATGCGCCGATCATGGCGCCGGCGAGCCCACCCAGCAGGCCGGTAATGACGAAGGTGAGCGCGTTCGTGCGGTCCAGGCTGATGCCGGCGAGCTGGGCTGCGACCGGCTGTTGCGCCACCGCGCGGGTCGCGATGCCGAGGCGCGTGCGGTAGAGCATGAACATGAGCACGACCATGGCGATCAGCGAGAGCACGAAGATGAAGATCAGATCGCCGCGCAGGCCGAAATCGCCCCACTCGATATAGATGTCCGCGAAGAGCGCCGGGTAGGGCTGGGGCATTCCGTCGGTCGCGTGGACCACGATCTCGTCGATCAGGATCAGCATGCCGACGGTCGCCATCAACGTGGCGAGCGGGCTCGCGAGCGGAATGAAGCGGAAGTTGGCGAGGTAGATCAGAAACGCGATCGCGCCTGAGCCAATGGCGGCGATGAGGAACGTGACCAGGGCGGGCAACGGCACATAGGCGGCCACGGCGATGCTGACATAGGCGCCGGCGATGGAAGCCGCGCCATAGGCCAGGTTGATCTTGTGCATCACCCCGAAAATCAGGGTGAAACCGATGCCGATGAGCGCGTAGATGGAACCGAACAGCAGGCCGTCCGTGATCGACTGAAAGAAGTCGAGCCAGTCCACCCGATCATCCCCCGCTAAAGAGGCGTCGGCGAAATGCGGGTGGGCGTGCGCCGCCGCGTGCGGCGCACACCCGCCCGAGAACGGTTACTGCGACGGGTCGTGGAGGATGGCCCACTCACCCGCTTGGGCGTGCACGTAGAGGTAAGGCTTGACCGCCTCGCCCTCATCGGTGCGCTGGATCTTGCCGAGGAGCCCGTCGGTCTCCTTCAGGTTTGCCAGCCCGTCGCGGATCTTGCGCCGGTCCGCATCCACCGAATCGCCGTCCGCCGTGATTCCCTGGGCTTCCATGACTTCCTTGAGGATCATCACGATCTCCCAGGCGGCAGCACTGTGCAGGTCCGCGCTCCCGTCGAACTTCGCCGCCGCGTCGGCCGCAGCCTTGGCGGCCGGCGTCACCGGCGCGAAGCTGGTCGGGATGATGATGCCCTCCGCCTGCTCGGAGCAGCCCTGAAGCGTCTCCATGCTCGACGAGCTGGTGAGGCCAACCAGCAGACTTGGCTTGACCCGCTGGCGCTTCATCTCCTTCAGCACGCCACAGGTCGTGAAGGGATGCGCGGAGATGGCGACGATATCGGCCTTCGCCTTTTTCATCTGGCGCACCTGGGTGGTGAAGTTGGTGTCGTTCAGGAGCCACTTGGACTCGCCGAGGACCTCATAGCCGGCCTCGGGCGAGCGCTCCTTCATCACCTTGTGCCAGGTGAAGCGGGAATGGGCGAAGTCCTCCTCGACACCGCCATAAACGGTCTTGAGGTCCGGGTGCTCCGAACTGATCCACTGGAACAGCGACTTGTACATCTGATTTTCGTTGGGAACGTTGCGGAACGCCCACTGGGAAATTTTCGCCAACCCGCCCTTGATGGCGGTATCGGTGAAGACCGGGATTTGCAGCCCGGAATCGCCCTCATCGTCGACCGTCTTCTGCAGGATGCCGAAGAGCGGTTCGGCGACGTTCGAGCAGGTCGGGCCGATGGCGACGACCGCATCGCTGCCGGCGATGCGGCGGAGGACCGAAATGCCCTCTTCGGCGTTGCAGCGGTCGTCGTAGAACGACAGCTCCAGCATTGCCATGGAACCGTCGCCCAGCTTGACGCCACCGCCGGCGTTGATGGCCTCGATCGCACCGTTCAACACCGCTTCCGTGTTGATGCCGAACGAGCGAACGACGCCGGACTTGGCGCCGAAGCCCGCGATCTGCACCGTTTTCTCTGCCGAGGACACCTCGCTTTGCACCCCGAAGCTTGCGGCAACGGCAAGCGCGGCAACGGCGCCGAGCCTGACTAGCTTGCTATCCAACATCTTGCTCTCCCCGTTTCGATGTCATCGAATTCTGATCCGAACGACTCCGTGCGGTTCGGAGTTCGCACTCCAGCGCGGCGAACGGATTATCCGCCGCAGCCAGCACGTCATTGGCCTGATCTTATATCCGACCCGTTGCCGCAGATAGCGGGAATTTGCCGCATATGGGCGTCAACTTGGTTATGGAGACAGGGTGATCGGTGCGCCGAGTAGGCCCGGCCTATCGCCCCGGCATGCCCTCGTCATGGGGGAGGTCCGGATGCAAGAGACACCATGGCTGCGCGCTCGCAACGAATATCTCACGACTCAGCCTGTACCCGCTCGGGTCATCCTGGCTCCCCGCATACAGCACCCGAACCGCCGTGTTTGCACCGTTGAGCAGGAACAGCGGCGAACCGCAATTGGGACAGAAGCCCCGCCGCATGGGGTGTCCCCTGTCGGCGGGTCTCTCGAACCAGATCGGCTCGCCGCTGAGCATGGAGAATTCTTTCTCCTTCACCATCACCGCCGGCAGATAGGCACTGCCGGTCGCTTGCTGACAGTCGGTGCAATGGCAGTTACCCATGTAGCGCGGTGCGCCCGCACACTCGTTACGAATTGCGCCGCAAGCACAGCCACCACCGAAGGGAGCATCCATGGCCGATTATCCTCGTACGTCGCCCGCGGAGTATACCCGCCTCCAAACCGGCCGGGCATCCGCGCTACCGCGTCGATCAATGCACCTTCGATGCGGCGGACAGAATCCTCTGTACGTTCTCTTCGGCGAAGAACTCGGGGATGGGCACGGTCTGGGCGATCAAGCCCAGAAAGCGATCGGTGTCCGCCTGGTTGCCGGGTAGAGCCTCCAGGAGCTGTCGCCTGTCGGGCGGCAGCGGCGCGAAGGGAGCCAGCTCGCAGGTCAATTCGTAGATCGGCGTGATCGTTGCGTTGCGACGCTGTTCGTATCGGGCGAGCGCTTCGTCCAAGGGTCGTTGCCCGGAGAGACCCTCATCGAGCGCGTCGGCGATCAGGTCGGCATCGCGCAGCGCGTTGCTTATGCCTTCCGCCGTGCACGGGTCCATGGTGACCCCGGCATCGCCGACCAGTGCCCAGCCCGGTCCATAGGGCTTGCGGAAGAAATTGGGAATGGGGCCACCGAGCCAGCGGTCCTCGCGCGTGCCATCGCGCACCCGTTTCGCGAGCGGTGGCGCCCAGGTCTCCAGTGTCTCGAGGTAGTTCGTCTCGATGTCAGCCTTAACGTCGCGAACATCTCGCGCGGTCCAGTTCGCGCCCACCACCGTCATGCCGTCGTTGGTGGGCATGGCGTAGGCCCCGCGCCAGTCCCCGACATAGAACTCGACGCCATCGACGGGCACGTCGCTCCAGTAAGTGAAGTAGGTGCCTTGGAGCCGCGGCTTCGCGTTGTATTCCTGCGCCTGCACCGCGCGCGCAACCAACGAGTTCATTCCGTCCGCACCGATGACTATTCGGGCGGCCTCTCGTACGGTCGCGCCGGTCTTGTCCGAACCTGCAATTCCGGTCACGCGGTCGCCGTCGCCTTGGAGCTCGCGCACGAAGAAGCCCTCTCTGATCTCGGCGCCGGCCTCCCCGGCAGCATCGACCAGGATCTTGTCGAGCACGTAGCGTCTCGGCGCGAAGGCATGCCTCTGGCCGTCCAGTGGAGGCGGCTCACCGGCGAGCACGAAGTCCCCGAAGTCGATGATGAAGGACGACATCGGTGGACAGTTGGACGCGGCGACCCTGTCGAGCAGGCCCCATTTCCGCAGCCGGTTCGTCCCGTTTTGCCAGACGAGGTGGGTGGACATGGTCTGGTCGCTCGGGAATGTCGCCCGGTCGACAAGCAGGGCGCGATAGCCCTTGCGGGCAAGAAGCATCGCAAGAGAGGCACCGGCACACCGAGCCCCAACAACGATCGCGTCATACATGGCGGAGCTCCCGTCGATCAGCCCGGCGGACCGATGAGGCTAGCGTCCACAAGGAAGCATTGCCAAGGCTTATGGCTCCGCCTGTGTCCCACTTCGTCGCCGTCGTCGGTGGAGCGAATTCCATCAGGCATCGCACCGCTCTCCAATCGCTCGCGGCAAAATGGTAAGGAAGGCTGGGACTATGACTTCAGGCCGCAAGTCGAAGCGGGAGCAACCATGAGCAACAAAGCTGCCGTAATTCATGAAAAAGGCACGCCCGACGTCTTCTGCTGGCAGGAGTGGCCGGTCGGCGAACCAGGACCGGGCGAAGCTTTGATCCGCCACGGCGCCATCGGGGTGAACTATATCGACACCTACAACCGGCGCGGCATGCCGCATCCGTGGCCGGTGCCGCCGCTGCCGCTCGTCTTGGGCATCGAAGGCGCCGGCACGGTCGAAGCGGTCGGCGAGGGTGTGACCGAGTGCACGGTCGGCGACCGGGTCACCTATGCCAGCCCACCACACGGCGCATACGCGCAACGCCGGGTGATGCCGGCCAAGCGGCTGGTCAGGCTGCCCGACAGCATCTCTG
>JAPPNV010000151.1 GCA_028818565.1 Rhodospirillales bacterium
GTTCGAGCAGCTCGCGGTCGTCGACCGCTTCGGGCCCGGCGCGCAGGAAACGGCCCCTGAGCCGGCGACGGATGACTGCCTCCCGGACCGAGGCGGGCGCGGCGGGCACGTCGTAGAGCGGCATCTCGTCGAAGCCCGGTGCGTCTGGCATGGCAACCTCCTCGGATGGGTGGACGGGCAAACGCCCCCGGCGCCGTTCGGGACGGCGGAGGGGTCGATGCATGGAACGCGGTCAGGCGTCGGCGGGCGGACCGAGCTCTACCGCGACGTCGCCGCCGTTGACGGCGATCGTCACCGTTCGGTCCTCCGGCATCAGCCAGAGCAGGTCGGTCCACACGGCATTGGCGATGGCGCGTTTCTGGGCCTCGTCGTCGGGCCGGGGCGGCGCGGTCGCGGCGCTGGCGGTATCGGGGACTGCGGCAGGCTTCATGAGTCTGACTCCCGTTGCTGAATGCCGGACCGGCAGGACCGGGACGCTCCCACGCCCCGGCCCCGCCTCGTCCGGATGCATGCCGGCCTCCGCTCCGGGCGGAGCGGGACGGGCATGGTTGCGGAAGGATCGGCGGCGGCGAGCGGCCGTGGGCCGGATCAGCCGTCGAGGATGCGCACCCGGGCGCTGCCGCCCTCGACCGCGACCCGGGGCTTGCCGTCGGGACCGACGGAAACCGTCACCAGCGGCTTGTTGGCGGGCGGATGCGGCGGGTCGCGCAGTTCCGCCGCGATCGTGCCGGCCTCCGTCTCGAACCGGACCGTCGCTCTGCCGCCGGAGACCCGGACGGCGCCCGGCGGGACGGGGCCGGCAAGGGTCACGACGGGCGGCTCGCCGTGCTCGGAGAAGCGGCCGGGCACGGGCAGCGAGCCTTTACCCCACGGGTCGGCACCGGCACCCTCGCAAAAGGCATCCACATACGAGTCGGAACAATGGTCCGTCGAGCGCCAGCCGGCAGAGTCCTCGTTGGCGGCCGCGATGGCCTTCTCCAGCGCCTCATCGAGTGTGTCCGCCTCGACCGTGACGGTGTTGCAGTGGTGCGCGTTGTAGCCCACCTGCACGGTCCAGGGCCGGGTCACGGCGCGGCCTCCGCGGCGGCGCCGAGGATCACGGTCACCTCGGGCCGGCGGATGCGGATGTCAACGGCGCGGTCCCCGGGCACGAACCACATCAGCTCGCGCCGCACCGCCTCGGCGATGGACTGCCGGCAGGCCTCGTCGTCGTTGAGCAGCAGCCGCGTCGCGAGGTGCAGCGCGTCCTCGTCGAAGCGGTCGCGCTGGGTCTCCCAGCTGTCCGCCTCGACGTCGTCGGAAGGTGAGAAGAAGGCGGTCCTGAGCAGCACGGCGAGCTGGTGCGGCTGGATCGCGCTGTCCGTGGCGACCAGCGGCAGCGCGTCGTCCAGGTGGGACCAGGCCTCGCCCGCGAACGCAACATCGGCCGGGATGTCGAGCGTGGCGGAGGGCCCCGCCGCCGGGCGTACGGTGAGTTCGATCCGGATCGCTTCAGGCCGGGAGGGCAGCCTTGCGGCTCCCGGGCGCGCCCGCTCCGGCAACGGCCAGTCGTCGATGTCCATCCACTCGCCGCCGGCGGCGGCCAGGACGTCGACCGCCGCCGCCCGATCGAGCCCGTCGTACCAGTCGTAGCCTTCCAGCCTGCGGTCGGCTTCGAACAGGCGCGGCGCGAATCCGTCCCGCTCGGCGGCGCGCCAGAGCGCCTGCGCCTCGGGCGGCTCCGGGTCGCAGTCCATGACCAGGGCGCCGGCGCCAACCGGTGCGAGCGTCGGCGGATCGCGCCAGAAGTCGGCCTCGGCTACGGACGGCCTCCAGGGCCGCAGCACGGCCGGCGGCGGGGCCATCTCGATACCGGCCTCGCGCGCCCGCATCCAGTCTTCGAAGGCGGGGCGCGGGTTGGGATCGGCCGCCATGGCGCGGTAGACCGCGAGGCGGGCGGCTTCCCTCATCTCCTCCAGGAAGGCGTTCTCGACCGCTTCTTTGCGGGCCGGCAGGACCAGTTCGAGAGCCGGGCAGTCGTCCACATCCGCGAGGACGGTCCAGGCGGCGCCGTGGACGGTCTCCACCGTGGGCAGGCTGACGGTCAGCGTGAGGCCGAAGAAGTTCAGGTCCGGTTCCCGGTAGCTGGTGCGGCGGCTGCTGAAGACGCCGAACACGAGGCCCCGCCATCGCTCGGCATGGACGGCGCCGTCGAGGAAGGCGCGGCGCGGCAGTTCTTCGGCGGTGGCATCGCTATCGGTGCGGTCCTCGAAGACCACCGGCAGCGGGTAGTGCCGGGCGGCGTTCTCCGCCGCGTTGCGGATGGCGGCGGCGCACTCTGTGGCCTGGAACGAAATCGACGTGCCGTAGGGATACGGAGCCTCATCGTGGGCCTCCACTTCGGCCTCGGCTTCGCCAAGAAAATGCAGGGGTTCAAGCTCGACACGCCAGCCGGGCAATACCTGGCAGTCCGGCGAGCGGGGCCGCGAGGAGACGGCGCAGTTGCGGCGCGCCAGGCTGGCGAAACCGAAGCCGGCGGCGTCCTCGCGCCGGACCGTGGCGTCGTCCCAGCCGTTCTCGCCGAAGCTCAACAGGACGGCGGGATCGGCGATGCCGGCGCCGTCGTCGCAAACGGTGACGGTGAAAGACGGTTCGCCGGCGTCCGGCGTGCCGCTGGATCCGGAAACGGCGATGCGCACCCGCGTGGCGCCGGCGCGGCGGCTGTTCTGGAAGGTCTCGGCAAAGATGTCGGCCAGGGTGGCGGCGTAGATGCGGGTGACGCGCTTCACGGCGCTCTCGTGGGTGCGGGCGCGGATCGTACGGTTCATGAGCGGACCTCCATGAGGGTTCGGAAACGGAAACGCCCCGCCGGCAGTGGTGCGCCGGCGAGGCGTTCCGGTTGGGCTGTCGGCGCTCTAGTGCACGCGGCGGAGGAACTCGGGGATCTCCATCGGGTCCGGACGGGCGTCGTGCCCGTTGACCGGTCCGGTCGCCCCGATGCCGTCCGGCCCGCCCGCGACGGCCGGGTCGGGTTCGGCCTCCCCGGCATCGCCCGGATCGGCGTCCGGACCGGGCTCGGCCGTTTCGGCGGCGCCGTTGCCGTCATTCGCCGTGTCGTCCGGCGATGCGGGATCCGCCTCCGTCGCATGGCCGTTGCCGACCGGAGCGGCCGCCGCCGGATCGGTCCCGGAGTCGGCGGCCGGTTCCGCGGGCTCCGGGGTCGCGGCGGGTTCAGCCGGCGCAGTCCCGGCGGCATCGGCCGGCGCGTCCCCGGCGTGGACGACCGTCCGGCCGGTGTCGAACGCCGCGAAGCCCGGCGGGACCCAGGCGAGCGCCCTGTCGTGCATCGCGGCGCTGACCCCGACCGGCGGGCTGCCGGCCGCGAAGGCGGTCTCCATCGCCTCGGCCAGCGCGGGCTTCTTGTACTTGGACCGCGCCGAGGCCCAGGCGCCGCCGAACACTACCCGCGCGATGTCGAGGACGCGGGCCTTGTTGATGCGCGACCAGTACATGGCCGCCGTGGGCCGGATGTGCTTGGCGAAGTCGATGTCGAGCCGGGCCACCGTGGCTTCGAGCTCGGGCCGGGCCTGGGGCTCGAAGGCGAGCTGGCCCTTCACCGTCCGCGCGACGCAGGCGGCGAACAGCGGCTCCTTCTCGGCCTGCGGCAGGGCCCTGAGCGCCGCGAAGGATTCGCCGCCGTCCTCGATCTCCAGCCAGTCCAGCGACAGGTGCGAGCGGTCTTCCAGCATCGCCTCGCCGGGCGACCAGTCTGCGAAGTCGGCGTCGTTCATCCGGGTGTTGGGCCGGTCCGGGGTCTCCTTGACCGCGATGTCGAGGGCGTGGTCGTGATAGCCCGGCGTGAACACCGCGCGGCCCATCTGGAACAGCATGAGGTCGAAGGAGGCGTCGAAGTCCCCGGCGAGATGCGCCTTGACCAGCGCGGTGCGGATCGCGCGCTGATCGTCGGCCAGCCCGATGCCGATGCCGGCCTCCTTGCGCGCCTCGGCCTCGCGGTCCCTCGGCCCCGCCAGGGGCTGGGAGACGGCCGGGACGGCGGCCTGGGTGCCATGGGCCGCGGCATCCGGGTCATGGCCGTTGCCGGTGTGCGCCGCCGCGCCGCCGGACTCCGCCGGCTTCGGCACGTCCTCGGGCCTCACCAGTCCGGCGATGACCTGGAGCGAGCCGTCATTGCCGACGGTGGCGATGCAGCCGGCGACCGAGAAGTCCTCGCGCCGGAAGGTGGCCCGCGCTTCGACGGCGCCTTCGAGCTCGTCGAGCCTGGCCTCGATGCGCCCGGCCTCTTCGAGCAGTTCCTCGGTCCACTCGTCGTCGTCGAGGTCGCGGAGTTCGTCGTACCGGGTGGTCAGCCGGTCGATCTCGGCCTTCTCTTCGTCGGTGGGCACGCCCGGCTGCGGCTCGACGCGGCCGTAGCGCGCCGTGGTGTTCCAGTCGACCTCGACCATGGCGGCGGCCCACTTCCAGCGGGTCGCCAGCTCGTCCACGAAGGTCCGCAACTTCGCCATGGCAAGGTTGTGCAGGAGCACCGGGTCTTCGAACCACACGCCGTGCTCGTGCTCGTCGGCGAACAGGTCGCGCAGCACCTTGCCGCCGGCGGCCTCGTAGTCCTCGACGCCGACGAAGCGGGCGACGGCGGACGCGCCCGGCACCCGTTCCTCGGTCAGCATGCGCTTCACCTGCCAGGCCGCGGGCCGGTAGCCCTGTCCGGAGACCTGCTCCCACACCGCCATCTGGCGGGCATGGTCGGTGGTCACTGCGAAGGCCTTGAGAGTCTCCAGGTCGATCTCCCCGGCGCGGTAGGCGTCCAGCAGCTCGGGCGCGGCGTTGCCGAGGCGCAGGCGCTGCTCGACCAGCCGCTCGGACGCGCCGAAGCGGGTGGCGATCGCGGAAACCGGCTGGCCGGCCGCGACCAGCTTCGCGAAGGCCGTCACCTGGTCGGCCGGGTGCATGGGGATGCGGATGACGTTCTCGGCGAGCGAGAGCTCGGAATGCTCGGCGTCTCCGGTAGTGTCCAGGTTTGACTTTTCATCACCAACGGTCACTATCCCTCATGGCTTTTAAACTATCTGATTCTCCGGTAGTGCATTCACTCCCTGGAATAAGCAAGCACGATGCGACTTCATCGCTTTCCTTAAACGCCATGCATTTGGGTCCGCAACAATCAACCCATTCTTTCTTGGCGTCTGTTGAATTTTCTCTATGTACAACGCCACTAATGAACGGGCACTTTAGATCTTTATATGATTTCATAAGCTGGTTCCTCCTTTGTTTCAGCCAAGTCAACCCATTAATTTCATGCACATTTTACCACCCAAACGGGAACCCATGAAATGCCTGAAGATACGGATGAAGACGGCCTGTTAGCGGCGTTCGACAAGAAGGCTATCGCCCGGCGTAACCTAAGGTGCTTGGATCAAGGCAAGAGCAAAGATGCTAGCAAGAAGGACAGTGCTAAACCGACACCTGCGTTAGAGAATGAAGAGGAGGAAAGACCTCCGTTCCATCCGGGTTAGAAATGAGTAGTGTATTGCGGTTCGATTAATACTGTCGTGCAGTTAGATTCAGGCTTGACCCAGATAGTGGAGTATTGTACGCTCATGGAAATACCTCCCACTCCCGTTACTGGAGAAGCATGTGACCGACAAGAAGAAGCCGCCATCGCCGCCCCCACCGCCAAAGCCGATTCGCAAGGACGAGGGTGGCCCGATTGGCCCCATTTACGACAGCGAGCAATCAGACACGGACACACTACAGCCTCCTCCCCCACCTTCCAAGGACGGGTCTGATGGAGGCCGAGACTAAAGAGCGGGATCATACCCAGCTCTTTGGCGTCCGTCGTTCGGTTCGCTACCATGTTCACAGACGGCGATACTTCGAGTTCCTAACCACTGCAACCACGACCATCAGCTTTCTGGGAGCGAGTGCCGTTGGTATAACTCATTATGCCAGTATTCCCGGGTTAGAATGGTTGCCGGTTTTGTTCGGGGTGTTGTTTCGCAGATCATCTGACCACGGGTTTCCCGGATTGTTTCGAACGAT
>JAPPNV010000251.1 GCA_028818565.1 Rhodospirillales bacterium
GCGAGCCGGGCGTGGCCCTCGATGACCGTGATCCCGTTCTTCTTCATCAGGTAGGCGACGCCGCGCGAGAGCTGGTCGGCGACCTTGCGCGAATGGGCGACGACCTTCTCGATATCGACCGAGACGTCGCCGACGGTGATGCCGAAATCGTCGAGCCGGCCAAGGGTGTGGCGCAGCTCCGAGACCCGGAGCAGCGCCTTGGTCGGAATGCAGCCCCAGTTGAGGCAGATGCCGCCGAGGCGCTCGCGCTCGACCACGGCGGTCTTGAGGCCGAGCTGGCTCGCGCGGATCGCCGCGACATAGCCGCCGGGGCCCGTGCCGACGATCACCACGTCAAAGGACGGATCGGCCATGATGTCCTCCGGTCTGGTATGCGTGAGGGGCCGGCGAGGCCGGCGCGATAGTCAGAGCGCTACTCGGCCACGCCGAATCACGGCGGCCCGAACCCACCTCCCCCTGTCCCCCTCCCCCCGGAGGGCGGAGGGGAGACGCAGACGGCGCCGCCAACTCTCCCTCTCCGCCCCTGGGGGCGGAGAGGGCCGGGGTGAGGTGGGGGTTCCTCGGGCCGCACTGCATGCGAAATGAGGGATCGTGAGGCAGCTGGGTACGATCCCGTTCAGTCGGATAGCGCACTAGAGAAGCATGGTGAGCGGGTCTTCGATCAGGCCCTTGAACGCCTGCAGGAACTGGGCGCCGAGCGCGCCGTCGACCACGCGGTGATCGACCGAGAGCGTGCACGACATCATGGTGGCGACGGCGAGCGCGCCGTCCTTGACCACCGGCCGCTGCTCGGCGGTGCCGACGGCGATGATCATCGACTGCGGCGGGTTGATGATCGCCGAGAACTCCTTGATGCCGTACATGCCGAGGTTGGAAACGCTGAAGGTGCCGCCCTGGTACTCCTCCGGCGCGAGCCCCATGGGCTTGGCCCGGGCACGCCCGGCAAGCTCCTTCACCTCGGCCGAAATCTCGGCCAGGCCCTTGGCGTCGGCATTGCGCACGATGGGCGTGATCAGGCCGTCCTCGATGGCGACGGCCACCGAGACATCCGCGCTCGAATACTGGCGGAGCGCATTGTCCACCCACGACGCATTGGCGGCCGGGACCTTGCGCAGCGCCAGCGCCGCGGCGCGGATGACGAAGTCGTTGATCGAGAGGTTGTAGGCGTCCGAGCGCTCGTTGAGCTGCGCACGGGTCTCCAGCAGCGCATCGACCTCGCAATCCACCGTCAGATAGAAGTGCGGGACCTCGCGCTTCGCCTCCTGCAGCCGCTGCGCGATGACCTTGCGCATGGTGCTCGCCGGCGTGTCCTGGTACGCCGCGGCGGGCGCCACGGGCACTGCTGCCGGCGCCGCAACGGGGGCAGCCGCTGCGGGAGCGGGCGCGGCGACCGCAGGCGCGGCCGCGGCCGCGGCGATCGCCGCCTCGACATCGACCTTGACGATGCGCCCGTTAGGCCCGGTGCCGGCGATCGCTTCCAGTGCGAGGCCGGCCTGCTTCGCCATGCGGCGTGCCAGCGGGCTCGCGAAGATGCGCGCGCCGGGATCGCGCGCGGGCGCGGGCGGCGCCGCGCCGTTGCCGCCGGGCGATGGGGCCGCTGCCGCCGGAGCCGCCGGTGCGGGTTCGGCTGCGGCTTCGGCCGCCGGCTCGGCCGGTGGGGCTGCGGGTGCCGCCGCGGGGGCTGCGGCGTCTGCGCCCTCGAGGGCCGATGAATCCTCGCCCTCCTCCAGGATCAGTCCGATGACGGCGTTCACCGGCACCGCCTCGGTGCCGGCCGGGGCGACGATCCTGGCGAGGGTGCCCTCGTCGGTCGCCTCCACCTCCATGGTCGCCTTGTCGGTCTCGATCTCGCACAGGATGTCGCCGGCCTGGACCGAGTCCCCCTCGTTCTTGAGCCAGCTCGCGACGTTGCCTTCGGTCATCGTCGGCGAGAGCGCCGGCATGAGAATCTGGATCGGCATGTCGTCTCCCTATTCCTGATAGCAGACGCGGCGGACCGCATCGGCGATGTCTTTCGCGCCCGGCAGGGTCGCGGCTTCGAGATTGGCGGCGTAGGGCATCGGTATGTCGGCGCCCGAGACCCGCGCGACCGGCGCATCGAGCATGTCGAACGCCTGTTCCATGACCAGCGCGGCGACCTCGGCGCCGATGCCGGCGAAGGGCCAGCCTTCCTCCACCGTGACCAGGCGGTTGGTCTTCTCCACCGAGGCCAGCACGGCCGCGCCGTCGAGCGGGCGGAGCGAGCGCAGGTCGACGACCTCCACCTCGATGCCCTCTGCGGCGAGCGTCTCCGCCGCCTCCAGCGCGCGCCCCACCATGATCGAGAAGGCGGCGACGGTGACATCGCTGCCGGCGCGCGCGACCGCGGCCTTGCCGATGGGCACCAGGTGATCGTCGCCCTCGGGCACCTCGAAGCTCTGGCCGTAGAGCAGCTCGTTCTCCAGAAACACCGCCGGGTTGGGATCGCGGATGGCAGACTTGAGCAGCCCCTTGGCGTCGGCCGCCGAATAGGGCGCGATCACCCGCCAGCCGGGCACGTGGGCGAACCAGCTCGCATAGCACTGGGAGTGCTGCGCCGCGACCCGCGCGGCAGCGCCGTTGGGGCCGCGGAACACCACCGGCACCGGCAGCAGGCCGCCCGACATGTAGAGCGTCTTCGCGGCCGAGTTGATCAAGTGGTCCATCGCCTGCATGGCGAAGTTGAAGGTCATGAATTCGACGATGGGTTTTAGGCCGCCCATGGCGGCGCCGACGCCGATGCCGGCGAACCCGGCTTCGGTGATGGGCGTGTCGATCACGCGGGCCGCGCCGAACTCGTCGAGCAGGCCCTGGCTCACCTTGTAGGCGCCCTGATACTCCGCCACCTCCTCGCCCATGAGGAAGACGTCGGGGTCGGCCCGCATCTCCTCCGCCATCGCGTCGCGGAGCGCTTCTCGAACGGTCTGCTGAACCATGTGTCGCGGGTCTACCGTGTGAGCGTCAAGCGCGGGCCACGACATCGGCCTCGAGCGAGACCGGAGCGGGCTCCGGCGCTTCCTGGGCGAAGTCGGCGGCCTCGTTGACGATGGCCTTGATCTCCCGGTCGATCTCCTTGATCGCGTCCTCGTCGGCGTGGCCGCCTTCGATCAGGGCCTGACGGGCCTGCTCGATGGCATCGCGCTCCTTGCGCACCTTGCTCACCTCGTCGCGGCTCCGGTACTTGGCCGGGTCGGACATCGAATGGCCGCGGTAGCGGTAGGTCATCATTTCGAGGAGCAGCGGACCGTTGCCCGCCCTGAGCCCCGCGACGGCCTCCTGCGTCGCACCGTAGACCGCCGCGATGTCCATTCCGTCGACCCGCCCGCCGGGAATGCCGAAGGCGGCGCCGCGCTCGTGGAGCTCCGACACCGCCGCCGAGCGCTCCACCGCGGTGCCCATGGCGTACTGGTTGTTCTCGATCACGAAGAGCACCGGAAGCTGCCAGAGCGCCGCCATGTTGAAGGCCTCGAAGACCTGGCCCTGATTGGCCGCGCCGTCCCCGAAATAAGTGACGGAGATGCGGTCCGACGCCCGGTACTTGTGGGCGAAGCCGAGGCCGACGCCGAGCGGCACCTGGGCGCCGACGATGCCGTGGCCGCCGTAGAAGCCTTGCTCGGGCGCGAACAGGTGCATGGAGCCGCCCTTGCCCTTGGAGGAGCCGGCGGCGCGCCCGGTGAGCTCCGCCATGACCTCCCTGGGCGGCACGCCGGCGATCAGCATGTGGGCGTGGCAGCGATAGCCGGTAATCACCGAATCGCCGGGCCCGAGCGCGTATTGCACGCCGGTGACCACGGCCTCCTGCCCGATGTAGAGGTGGCAGAATCCGCCGATCAGCCCCATGCCGTAGAGCTGACTGGCCTTTTCCTCGAAGCGGCGCAGCAGCAGCATGTCGCGGAACGCGCGATGCAGCGTCTCCGGCTCCATCGCGGCTGCCTGAGCGGGTGCAGTCCCGCTCCGGGCCCGTTTCCTGGCAGTCGCCATCTCGTCCTCGCCTTCGACGCCCGCTCCATCCGTCACGTAATCGGCCGGCGCGGAACTTCAAGGCACGCTAGGTCAATCGGGTCCGGCTGACAAGGGTGAGGCGATTATTGCTTGTCATGGCAAGTTATTACGCCGCCCGGTGCTCGGGCGACGGCGGCCCTCACTCGCCCGCGCCGGACCCCGACGGCTTGTCGTGGAAGATGATCTCCTCGTCCGGGTGGCCGAGGTTGAGCATCCGGCGGGCCTCCTGATCGAGCAGGTCGAGGTCCAGGTTGTCGGAGCGCAGGCGGGAGACGCGGTGCTCCAGCTTGCGCCGCTCTTCGGCGAGCGCGGCCACCTCCGCACGGGTGCGCTCCACCTCGTCGGAGCGCTCGACCCACCGGAGCAGCCCGCGCTCGCCCTGCACGCTCTGATAGCCCACATAAAGGAGGCCCAGCGCGCAGGTGAGCAGCACGATGATGGTCCGGTAGCGAACGCGGGCGAATCGCTCGGCCATGACGCCACGACATCAACCCCGACGCCGGCGACTGTCAAGACAGCAGTGCTGGCCTAAATTGGTGGGGAGCAGGCTGGCCCCTACCCGATCACGCTGCGCGCAGGACCGAGCGGCCGGCGTAGCGGGCGGTATCGTCCAGCCCCTCCTCGATGCGGATGAGCTGGTTGTACTTGGCGGTGCGGTCGGTGCGGCACGGCGCGCCGGCCTTGATCAGGCCGCACCCGGTCGCGACCGCGAGGTCGGCGATGGTGGTGTCCTCGGTCTCGCCCGAGCGGTGTGACATGACCGCGCCGAAGCCGCTCCGGAGCGCGAGCGAGACCGTCTCCAGGGTCTCCGTCAGCGTGCCGACCTGGTTGACCTTGACCAGGATGGCGTTGGCCGCGCCCTCTGCGATGCCGCGCCCGAGCCGCGCCGCGCTGGTGACGAAGAGGTCGTCGCCGACCAGCTGGACGCGGCCACCCAGCGCCTGCGTGAGCGCGGCCCAGCCGTCCCAGTCGTCCTCCGCCAGCCCATCCTCGATCGAGGCGATGGGGTAGCGCGCCGCCAGGTCCTCGTAGTAGGCGACCATGCCTGCGGCATCCAGGGTGCGGCCCTCGCCCGCGAGCCGGTAGGCGCCGTCCCGGTAGAACTCGCTCGCCGCCGCGTCGAGCGCAAGGTGCACGTCCTCGCCGGGCCGATAGCCCGCCGCCTCGATGGCCTTCATCAGGTGGCCGAGGGCGGCGTCGGTGCTCTCCAGCGCCGGCGCGTAGCCGCCCTCGTCGCCGACGTTGGTGGCATAGCCGGCGTCGGAGAGCCGCTTCCCCAGGCCGTGGAAGATCTCCGCCCCCACACGGATCGCCTCGGCAATGCTCCCGGCGGCGACGGGCATCACCATGAACTCCTGCACGTCGATGGCGTTGTCCGCGTGGGCGCCGCCGTTGAGCACGTTCAGCATGGGCACCGGCAGGAGCCGCGCGTCGACGCCGCCGACATAGCGGAAGAGCGGCTGATCCAGCTCGACGGCCGAGGCGCGCGCGGCGGCGAGGCTGACGCCGAGGATCGCATTGGCGCCAAGCCGGCTCTTGTCCTCGGTGCCGTCGAGGGCGTTCAGCGTGGCGTCGATACGGGCCTGCTCGGCGGACTCCATGCCGCTCAGCGCCGGAAAAATCTCCTCGTTGACGGCGCGCACGGCATCCTGCACCCCCTTGCCGCCGAAGCGCTGGCCGCCGTCGCGCCGCTCCACCGCCTCGTGGGTACCGGTGGAGGCGCCGGAGGGCACCGCAGCGCGTCCCTCAGCGCCGCTCTCCAGCACGACATCGACCTCGACCGTGGGATTGCCGCGGCTGTCGAGAATCTCCCGCGCAAGGATATCGGTGATCGCGCCCATTCTTGGCCTCTTCCCTCGGCACCGGCCGCCCTTGATAGGCGGGGGGCGCGGGATGGGCAAGGCGCGGCGCCTCTGCCATGATCCGGCCGGCGCGAATGAGGAGGTGGCGATGAAGCGTGCCTATCCGGTTGTCACATACACCCACCAGATATAGGGTGAGTGAGCA
>JAPPNV010000223.1 GCA_028818565.1 Rhodospirillales bacterium
ACATAACAAGATCATTGCCATCATGCGGATTATGTGGAATTCCACATAATCCGCAGCGGGTGCACGTGCCGCTGGCGGAGCGCGCGGCGTGGCGCTGACGATTGCGACGATCTCGCAACTGCTTCTTCGCGGGGTCCCTGAGCGGCACGGCGGGTCACCCCGCTCAGCGCGCGTGGCGAGCGGCGAAAATCCCCGTTGCGCCGAGACCCCAGATCTGGACCCCGGATCGCGCCAGCGTGACTCCGGTGCAGACGATGATCTCGTCGCGTTCGGGCCGCATCTCCCGAACGGCCTTGCGTGAGACGATCTTCCGACGCTGCCTGCGCCGGCCCTTCGTCTTCGGCTGGCCGGCCTCGACAGGACGAATCTCGCCGCTGGGAAGGGAGCGGTACGTCTCGACCACGTATCGCTCGTCGTCGAGGCCCCGACCGAACAGATGGATTAGAAACGTCTGTGCATCGCGACGAAACATCCTGCCGGTGTGCATAATCAATCTCCCCTCGTCGGTGTGCAGGTGACGCGGACGGCATGCTCCCTTCCGGGAGACCCGCCCGCCGCCTGCGTCCCGGCCTGCCTCTCCCTCCCGCGGGCGAGCCAAGGGAGCGGGCGGACGGCGAGGCATCGCGGAGGGACAGCGAATGAGCGGTGGGCATATCCTCACCGCAACGATGTGCGAGACTCGAGAACAGGCGCGGTTCCGGACAGTCGGTGATCTTCAACGCACGGCCGCCTGTATGATGCGGTCCATGACCGGGCGGAAGGCGAGGGTACGGGAGGGTACGGCGGACCAGCCTGATCTCTTCGATGAGCAAGGCCTTGGCGGTATGGTCAACGGGCATCGGCCGGCCGCCGCGGCGATCACCCCGGGCTGACCGACAGCCGTTCCGGTTGCTCGGGGGCGCGGCGCGGGTGAGTGATCAGCAGGGCGCCTGGAGAGGAACCATGACGCAAGACGGAGAGGCGCCGAGCCTGGCGGTGCTGATCGACGCCGACAACACCAGCGCGCGCTACGCGCAGGCGATCTTCGAGGAGATCGTCAAGCTGGGCGAGGCCAACGTGCGGCGCATTTACGGCGACTTCTCCGGCAGCCGGCTGGCCGCCTGGGACGCGGCGATCCAGTCGCTGGCGATCCTGCAGCACCAGCAGCGCAACAACACGAAGGGCAAGAACGCCGCCGACATCGCGCTGGTGATCGACGCGATGGACCTTCTCCACAAGGGCCGGCTCGACGGGGTCTGCCTGGTCAGCTCCGACAGCGACTTCACCCGGCTCGCGCAGCGCTTGCGCGAGGACGGGCTGCTGGTCTACGGCTTCGGCGAACGCAAGACGCCCGAGGCCTTCCGCAACGCCTGTTCGCGCTTCATCTATTTGGAGAACATCCTGGAGGCAGAGCCGGAGAAGGGGAACCCGGACGGCGGCGCGGCGCTGCGGAAGAAGAAGCCGCCGAAGCAGGCGGTGCCGATCATCGTCAAGGGGATGGAGGATGGCGACGATGACGGCTGGGTGCATCTCGGCACCGTGGGCAGCCGTATCCTGGGCGCGGCGCCGGACTTCGACCCCCGGACCTACGGCTGTGCCAATCTGAGCACGCTGGCGGAGAAGTCCGGCGGCTTCGAGGTACGCAAGGGACCGGGCAATGCGATCCATATCCGGCGCAAGGCCGATGCCGGAGGGAAGCGCGCCAAGGCGGCGCCCGTCAAGGGCGGCAAGCGAGAGACTCCGGCGTCGGACGGATCCGCATCGGCGTGAGCGCGGGGACGAGCGATGCGATGTGGCACGCCTCAACGCGGGCGTTGCCGGGCCGTGATGACAGCCTTGTCACGGTCGAGGCCACAACTGTGCCCCGTGCAGCACGCGAAGAACGGTGACCGTGTTCGCGTCCTCCGCGTAGACGACGATGTAGTTCGAGCGCACGACCATCTCGCGCGTGCCGGCCACGCGGCCGGCCCTGTAGAGCCGGGGATTGTCACGCAAACGGGAGACCTTGGTCTCGATATCCTCCTTCAGCGCCTGGGCGGCCTCGGGGTTGTCGTCTGCGATGTAGTCGACGATCGCCACGAGATCGGCGACCGCCCTGGGCTTCCATTCAAGATCGCGCACGGCGCTTTCCGTCGATCAGCGCCTGCGTCTCGTTCATGACCTGCTCGTGCGGAACGGTGGGACGCGGATCGTCCAGGGCCTCACGCACCTTGGCACGGAACCATGCGTCGTGGGCTTCGGGGTCGGCAGTCAGGCCGGCAGGCAATCCGCCCTCCGCCGCAACCCGTGTGAGGAGGATGCGCACGGCATCGGATAGTGTGAGACCGACGCCGGCCAGGGTGTCGGCGGCCTTGGTCTTGAGCCGTTCGTCGACGCGGACGTGGAGCATGGTGGTATGAGCGGGCATGGCGTTTCCCTCCGTTTGTCGACCATATGCATCTCAATTGAGAGACGTCAAGCGTGCCGGATCACCCCCGCGCCCTCGTGGCTGCCTCTGCCCGTTGATCGGCGAGCCCACGCCCGAACTTGCGGATCAGGCAGGTTCTGCCAGTACGTTCGGTTATTCCCGGCGCTGGCGCTGTCCGGTCTCCCGGTGGGGCAGCGGCGTACACCGCGGGCGCCACCGAGCGCAGCTGCACGGTCATTGCCCTCCGCCGCCTAGCCGGAGGCGCGGATGCGCCCAGAGCGTGCGGTGCTACCCGCCCGGTCGTGCCTGCCCTTCGAGGAAGCTGCGGAGCACGCGCGCCCGCGCGGGGTGCTTGAGCTTGCGCAGCGCCCTGGCCTCGATCTGGCGGATGCGCTCGCGCGTCACCGAAAGCTGCAGCCCGACTTCTCCCAGCGTGTGGTCGCTCTTCGTGCCGATGCCGAAGCGCATGCGCAGCACCCGCTCCTCCCTCGGCGTCAGGGTGCCGAGCAGCCGCGACACGGTGTCGCGCAGGTCGGAGCCGATGGCAGCATCCAGGGGCTGCACCGCGTCCTCGTCCTCGATCAGGTCGCCCAGCCGCAGGTCCCCGTCGTCGCCGCCGAGCGGCATCTCGAGGCTCATCGGCTCCGCCGCAGCCGCCGCAGCCAGCGCCTTCTGCACCCGGTCGAGAGGCATGCCCGTGCGTTCCGCGACCTCCTCCGGCACCGGTGCGCGCCCGAGCTCCCGGGCCATGAGCCAGGACGCGCGCTTCACCTTGTTCACCGTCTCCACCATGTGCACGGGGATGCGGATCGCGGGGCCGGTCTCGCTGACCGCCCGCGCGATCGACTGCCGGATCCACCAGGTTGCGTAGGTCGAGAACCTGAAGCCCCGGCGGTAGTCGAACCTGTCCACCGCATGCATCAGGCCGGCGTTGCCTTCCTGGACGAGGTCGGGAAGCGCAAGACCCCGGTGCTGGTACTTCTTGGCGATGGAGACCACGAGGCGCAGATTGGCCTCGATCATCTCGTCCGTCGCCTGCCTCACTTGGCGCTCGCCGCCGAGGACCATGGCGGCCGTCCGCCTGAGGTCCTCCGGCATCGTCGCACTCTCGCGCGCCAGCTCCAGGATATCCCGGCGCAGCGCCAGAACCTCGGGGCGCTTCTTCGCGGCCAGGGTCTTCCAGCCCTCGCCTCGACGCCGGCCCACGCGCGAGAGCCAGCGGCTCTCCAGCTCGCGCCCCCGGTACTGCTCCAGGAACGCCTCGTGCGGGACGCCGCACCCGGTGGCCAGGCGGAGGAGCGCGCCCTCGCACCGGCGCAGGCGCTTGTCCGCGGCGCGCACCTCGTTCACCAGCACCTCGATGCGGGCGTCGGTCAGGCGCAGGCTCCCCATCGAGGCGGCGACGGCGCGCTCCAGCGCGCGTCGGCGAGTTTCTTGCAAGGATGTCGGCGTGCGGTTCCTGCGCGCCAGCTCGATGCGCTTCTCATGAAGTCGGCGCAGCTTCGCGTGCGCCGTCGCAGTCCGGTCGAGGATCTCCATGACGGCGGGAAGGGCAGCCTCTTCCATCGCTGCGAGCCGGGGCGCGGCGGCCTCCAGATCCTCGCCGCCGCCGTGTGCGTCTCCTGCCCCATCGGCCTCCTCGCGGCCGTTATCGGCCTGGCGCATACCCCCGTAGGTGGCCGCCACGTCGACGACGTGGCGCAACGCCAGCGTGCCCTCGCGGATCGCGTCGCGCCACATACACACCGTCGCGATCGCCGGCAGGCTGCGACAGAGACCGTCCAGCATCGTCCGCCGGCCCGCCTCGATGCGCTTCGCCAGCGCCGTCTCGCCCTCGCGGGTAAGAAGGGGCGTGCCCCCCACGTCGCGCAGGTACAGCGTCATCGGATCGTCAGTACGATCCAGATCGTCGTCGTTCACGCCGGCAGCATCGCCGGCTGATCCGGAGTCCTCATCGGCCTCGCCGTTACCTGCGGCGGCGATGCCCGGCCCGGACAGGTCCACCGTCGCTTCCTCGACGCGATTGGTGCCGGCCTCGCACTCCGCCGCACCCTCGGCGCAGGAGAGCGGCTCGGCCCAGAACGAATCGGAAGCCGTCATGGCCCCGACGTTGCCATGCCCGGCGGCCATCGTGCCAGAGCCGGTTCGTGCGAGGGACTCTACCGCGAACGCCATCGGCAGACACGTGCCTGGCGGCGGACGTCACGCCTATCGCAACGGAGAGTGCGCCGTCTTCTGCACCTCGGCGTGACCCAGCAGCCGCGCGATCACCGGAAGCGACTCCCCAAGCGCCAGAGCGCGCGAGGCGAACCTGTGACGAATATCCGTATCATTCGATGCGCATCCGGGTCTGCTCCTCGTAGATAAACCAGACGCAGCCGCTGACCTCGAGCGTGTTGGCGTCGATCTCGACCAGCTCGGAAGCGTAGGTGTCGCCATCGGCCGGGTTGTAGATCTCCCCGTCATCCCATTCCTTCCCGCCCTGATGCTTGAGGTCCCACACAACGCGGGTGCCGACAAGCTCCCGGTCGCGGAGCCTCTCGTTGTCGTTCTTCACGTCCTTTCGGGGGTTCTTCATCCAGATGATGGTGCCGCAGAGCCGCTTGGGCTTGTTCTCGCAATCGGACAGTCGGACGTGGGACTTGCCGCCCTCCGTCTCCCAGATGCCATGGGGGTCCGCGAGGACATCGCCGGCGCTCGCAGGCCGGCCGCAACGACCGCGCGGTGCACAGAAGAGTTCTCATGCTCACCTCCTACGGCTCGACCTTGATCAACCCGCCTCTCACAAGCCCCACCAGGATCAGGGCGGTACCGAGGCTCAGGATGCCGTAGGTGGCCGCCGGCACGACCACAGCGGCGTCCTCGAACAGCAGCGAGCCCACTGCGATCGCGAGCGTAGCGTTCTGGACGCCGCACTCGAGCGAGATCGCGACGCGCTGCCTGGGCCCCGTGGCGAACAGCCAAGCCAGTGCGAAGGCCAGTCCCATCATGACAACGTTGAGCGCCAGCGTGACCGGCCCGGACATCTCCAGATACTCCCAGGCGTTCTCGTGCTCCTGGAAGATCGCGCCGGCGAGCACCAGCACGAACAGCACGATCGACACCCGGCGCATGACGGCGTGGATGCCCAGCGCGGTCGACTCGAGCCAGCGTCTGATCGCGACGCCGATGGCGACCGGAACCGTCACCAGCAGGAAGACGCTGAGCGCGGTCCGGACCACGGAAACGTCGCCGGTATCGCCGCCGATGAACTGGCCATGGGCAAAGACGACGATGAAGGGGATCGTAACCACGCCGAGCAGGCTGATGGTCGCGGTGAGTGAGATGGAGAGCGCCACGTCGCCTCGGCCGAACTCCGTGAACAGGTTGGACGTGATGCCGCCAGGTGCCGCCGCGATCAGCATGACCCCCAGCGCGATCTCGGGCGAGAGCGACCAGAAGCTCGCAAAGGCGAAGGCCACAAGTGGCAGAATGATCACCTGCGAGGCGGCGCCTACGAGGAAGTCGCGCGGCTGTTTGGCGACCCTCGTGAAGTCGGTGACGGTAAGCCTGTTGACGCCGGTGAAGAAGCGCGCTTATTCGACGGTTTTGCGGCGCGGGGGGT
>JAPPNV010000367.1 GCA_028818565.1 Rhodospirillales bacterium
TCGTTCGAAACAATCCGGGAAACCCGTGGTCAGATGATCTGCGAAACAACACCCGTCCCGGCTCCGCTTCGCAACACGACGCAGACCAGCCGCATCGAAATCTCCACGCAACGCAAGCGCAGCTCCCATAAAACCCTCCAATCCAAGGCTCCCACCTTGAATCAGAAACCGGGCCTTCAGGAAATCCCCCCATGAGTCAGAGACTGCCGCCGCTGGTATCAGGTCTACAAGCGGCCGACGCTGCTCATCGATGCGATCAGGAAAGCCTCGCTTCAGGCGCTCTACATTCCGGATCGGAGGCGGATTCTTCTCGATGCGTCGTTGCCCAAGCTGAAGCATCGCTGGAGCGAGGGACATGAAATCGGGCACAGCCTCCTTCCTTGGCATGAAGCGATCATGCTCGGCGACAACTCGCTTTCCCTGACTCCGGCCTGCCAGGAAGAAGTAGAAGCGCAAGCCAATTTTGCTGCGGGACGGCTGCTCTTCCTGCGCGAACGGTTCACCGAGGAGGCGTGTTCGCTCGAACCGTCGATCGAAGCGGTGCGGGCGCTCAAGGAGACATTCGGCAATACGCTCTCGACGACTCTGTACCGGGTCGTCGAATCCCTTGGTGCCGACCGACCTCTGGTTGGCATGATTTCGGGTCATCCCCATCTGACCAAGAGGGGCAAGGACTTCGATCCGACCAGCCCGTGTCGCCACTTCATCCGGTCGCCGGCGTTCCAGAGGCATTTTGGGAAGATCTCGGAAGCGCAGCTGTTCCGGAACGTGTCTGGCTACTGCGGAGCCCAGGGTGGGGGTCCGCTCGGAGAAGACGAGCTCGTCCTGATCGACGACAACGGCGACAGTCACTGCTTCCATTTTGAAACCTTCTTCAATCGGTACGATGCTCTGACGCTGGGCAAGTACCAGAGGCCGGCGCACAGCGTCATGCCGGTGTCGACATGAACAAGATCAACTCAAGTAGGCGCGGTTCCGCGCTTGCGGACAGTTCTAAGCGGGGACACATGATGCACCAAGGGATCGAAGCGATCCGTGCAAGACCGGGCCAGTTGGCGCCTTGTTTAGAGGGACGTGTAGACCGGAGCGGTCGTGAGACTGCGGGCCGGTGAAGGGAGCGTAGCCATGGAAGGGAACATTGGACGGATATGGTTGGCGTTGCTGGTTTTGGCGCTGGCCGTCGTCGTCTTTTTTGCAGGCGATTCACTGAAGCCGATCGGGACGAAGGAAGGAGAGGCGCCGTTTCTGATCGCGCTCACCCAGTTGGGAATCCTGTATGTCGTAGCCCTCTTCGTCGAACGCTCGCTCGAAGTTCTCATCAAGGCATGGCGCCAGGGTGGAAAATCTCGTCTCCAAGAGGAGGTACGATCGGCAGAAGAGGGATCCAAGGCGGAAGCCGAGAAAGCACTGGAGGAGTACAAGGCTGGTACGCAGAGGCGAGCGCTTCTCGTCGGTCTGACGCTGGGAATTCTGGTATCGGTGTCAGGCGTCCGGCTTCTTGGTCCGATTTTTGAGTTTGGCGTTGCAGACGCGTGGTCGTTTCAACAAGCGGTGTTCCAGTTCACCGATATCATCGTGACGGCCGGGCTTATCGCCGGCGGATCGGCGACAATCCACGAGCTGATGGCACTGGTCGACGATTTCCTGAGAAAGAGCCGAACGCGTGCAAACCAATCTTGAAGCCGGCAGGGTTCCGGCGACGCCGCTAACTACGGCTCGGCATCGGGCGCGCAAAGGGACGTCCGATGCCGGGATGAAGGCGGGAATTCAGGGGGCGCTCCGGGCGTCCGTGTGAGGTACGCCGCGCCGCAGGGCGATACAGAACGCGGCATGGACCCAATCGCGCTCTTGGCGCAGTGCCCGGTATTTCTTCGGATACTGCCGCCCCGGCCCCAGGCAGAACTCCATGTTCAGCCCGTCTGCGTCGAACCGTTCCCGAAGCTTCTCCTCGATCCAATTCCGTCGAAACTCCAAGCATTCCCCGGCGGTGCAATCCTCTTCCTCCCAGCCGTCCAGCAAGAACGCCAAGAATCCCGCCGCCAGGGACCCGTTTCGGTCGCCGCTTTCGACAATGAGATCGCGGACGCTCTCAAGATCCGCCAGGCATTCCTCATCCCGCCAGAACCGGTTCACCTCGACTGCGCAGACCGGGTGCCAATTCCGATCGAGAATCACGATGTCCACGCGATCGTGCGGGTTCTCGATGAACCGGGACCTGCCGTTGCGGCGCCGGGCGGCCGACCAGTCCAGAATGGCGCGAAACGGCATCTGCATCTCGATGCTGCCTTCCCCGGCGATCGCCTGGTGCAGCTTTTCGCCGACCGCCGACACCACCGGAGCCTCGGCGCCGGTGTCGGTCAGCCAGCCGCCGCGGGACCAAGCCTCGTACCGCCTGTTCGCCGCCTGTACGCCTTCCATGACCGCCTTGCCAATCGCTTTCCTGTCGATCATGTCGTCCATCATTCCGGCTACGCCTTCCACTTCCTGGCGCGGCGCAGGAACACGCCGGGATCGTTGAGCCAGTCCCGATAGCCGATCCGCCCGCCGTCGGTGAGCCAGCCGATGGCCTCGTTCAGGCACGCGGCGAGCGCGGTGTCGCCCGCGGCGACGGCAAAGCCGCCGGTCTCGGCGCGTTCGTCGACGGCGCCGACGGCAACCGCGCCGCCATACGCGCGGGCGGTGTGGCGGTTACCGATCTCGCCGCGGGCGACCGCGTCGATCCTCCCGGCAAGGAGCGCGCCGATCAGCGCAGCTTCGTCAGTCACGTAGATCACCTGCGGCATGGTGGGGGTCGGCGGATGCAGACGCAGCCGGCCGTCCAGCGCCGGCGAAGCGCCGCTGGCCGCGATCTGGTAGCCAGCGCCGACGTCGGCGACGGCCGTGCCGCGCGGCGTGTCGATGCGCACCCCTGGGGAAAGGACGCCATTTGCATCGGCAAGGCCGGCCAGCTCCAGCAGCCGCGTCTCGCCCGTCGTGCCGGCAATGACGCCGACCCGGACGGCGCCCTCCAGATCCTGGTAGCGGGAAAGGCGCCTGGCGTCTTCGGCGCGCACCAGGAGCGACTGGCGGAACCGGATATGCCCGGCGGTGAAGACAACCGCATGCTTGCCGGCAGCGTCGCGGGTGCGCGTGTCGAGAACGGTGATCCCTCCGCCCGCCATGTCGTAATTCGGGCCCGCGGGCAGTAGCCAGATATTCTCCCAAGCGGCAACGCCCCGGCGAAGGAAGGAGAGGTTGATGCCCTCCATGGCCTCCAGCGCCGTCAGCAGGTCCGCCTCGTAGCCGCGATGTTCGTCGAAACCAGGAGCCGCCGGGTCTTGTCCGGCGCTGTGGCTCACCGGCTCGAAGTAGGCATAGAAGCCGAAACGGACCGTCCGTTCCGTCTCCGGGCAGGTGTCCGCGGATGCGGCCGGTGCCGCAAATGCGGCCAACAGCAGCGATGTCGCCGTGGCAAGGACGGCAAGTCCGGTCGCGAACCGGGCCCGATCGCTTCGTCGCATCCGTATCTCCCCATCGGTCGGCCGTCGCAGGCAAGGGGCGAATTGCCCGCAGCCGCCGATCCCGCTATCGGGGTCCAATCACCGATTGCCAACCGGGATGCGGGGGTGACCTATGAACAGATCGGAACTCGGAACCCGCGTCGCCGAACGAACGGGGCTGGGGTCGTCCGCAGCCAAGGGTGCCGTGGATGCCGTGTTTGAGGTTCTCGGCGAGGCCATCGCCAGGGGTGAGGATGCGCGGATTTCGGGCTTCGGCGTCTTCGGGACCAGGGCTCGCATCGCGCGCAACCGGCGAGCGGATGAGAGCTTGTCGGTAGCGACCTCGACGGCACCGACCTCCAAGCCGGGCAAGGCGCTGAAGGATGCAGTCAATGCCAAGACCGAAGCCCAGTGAGCGGCGCATCGCATGTTCGCGGACCCGGACGGTGCTTGAGGGAGCGGCAGATTGATTTCAGCCGGTTGCGCCGCGATGTCGGCTTCGGCGCATCGTCCGGGGGCGGCGGTGGAAACCGCCGGCAATCCGGCGCGAAATGATCGCTCCGCTGTTGAAATTTCTGCCGAGTCGCATAACGGACAAGAAGGTCGTTGGATGCTGTCCTACATCATGATGGATAGAGGCTCGGTTGGCCGACAGAATTGGCCGCAGGGAATAGAGACTGGGGCGCGAATTCGATTAAGGCCCGCCAATAATGCGATGACAGTTGCATTGTTGAGAGAGCAGCGAGCGGATTGGGATTCATGGCAACCGCCTTATCTCCGAATGGCGAGTTCCCGGTGCTGGCCTGCCTCGATTTCTTCGATTGCCGTAGCGATCCTGTCGACCGCGGAGCGCAGGGCAGACCAGCGGTTGTCGTCCAACGCAATCACGGCGATCGACAATGGTGCCTGTTCGCGGGCAAGACGCTTGTCGGTCGTGAGCAACACCGTAAACCCCTCGTGCCGTGCCCGAGACAGCAATTCGGCGTCGGTGAGGGCACTCCAGTCGCGAAACATCGCGCTCTCGACAGGGATGCCGTCGAGCGCATGTTGCAGGGGCCGTCTCAGGCGGGGGGATACTCCATGATCGAGGAGCACCTTCATGTGGGATCAGGCTCCGGCGGTCGGCTGTCGGTCCCGAGCAATTGCGCTGCTGGCGCATAGAGAGTGCCCCGCGGCGCGCAGCACGGCGGCGGCAGCGTCCCGGTCGATCTGGAACTCCCGCACGAAGTCTTCGAGCGACACGCCGTCGGCCAGCCAGTCGAACAGCTGCTGCACTGGTAGCCGGCTGCCCCGGAAACAGGGAACGCCGCTCATCCGTCCCGGGTCCACCCAAACCGCTTGCTCGAGTGTCATCGGTCGATCCGGTGGAGAACTGGGCAAGGTCGTCATGGAGTCACCGACTGTAGTGCCGTCGTGGGAATTGCGTTCGGCAAACTATACCAAGCGCGCCGGATGCGCCAGAACAGGTGCCGCCAACGTGGCATCCGGGCCCACAGAGCAGTCGGAGATCGCATGCGGCGGCATGAATTGCCCGCTGTCGACGGTCCCGCTAAAGAAGCCAAACCGCCGATTGCCAATCGGGATACGGGAGGGGCACCCTGAACAGTTCGGAACTCGAAGGGTGCGTCGCCGAACGAACGGGGGTGGAGGCGTCTACGGCCAGCCCATATGCCGTCCAGAGAATTTCCGCTACCGCGTCCTGGGTGAGGGGGACCCCAAAAGCCCGGGGATCGAGGGTCTGTTCGGCATGAGCCCGCTCGACGAAAGTGCGCAGGTCCTGGCGGACGGGTTCCGGCAAGGCCCGAATTTCGCGTGGTCAGCTGACCCCCGTCGAAGGTGATGTTCAGGTGTTCGGGCATCATATAGCCTGTTTCGCTCGGCCCGAAGGACGTCTGGTGCCGGGCGATGTCCTTGTGATGCGGCCGGCAGGTGTGGCTGCGGAGCCCAGGCATGAGGCGATTGCCTCGATTGAGATCGACCGGGTGGACCAGGCCGAGGTGACGGGTCGGGAGGGGCTCGTGATCGGTGTCAAGGTGCCGTTCAGGGCGAAGGCGAACGGTGCGTTATACGTGTGGCACGCTACGGAAACGGGCGGCTTGCCGGAGCAATGACGAGGAAACCGACATGAGAGCGGCGTGTGCTGAAGGATGAGAGCGCCGGCGTTGCGGGAGATCCCTGGATGCGCGGCCGCCCGGTTCGGTTGGCGCGAAGCCGGCGACGCAGGTCTTCGCACGCATTGTTCTCCACGGCGGCTTCGAAGGTGCGCGCCGGTCGCCCCTCTCAGTCGAGCGAGCTGTACTTCCGTGATGACATGCGTTCTCTTTGGGAACGGGTCCATCGAACCTGCCAGACTTTGTCTTGTCAGAGCCGGTACAGTCTGCATCCTGTTTGTTGACAGTTTCGACGTAACTGCCCAGGTCGTCTGATTTGTCATTTTGGGCCAGTGGGTTGAGGCGTGT
>JAPPNV010000145.1 GCA_028818565.1 Rhodospirillales bacterium
CGAACCCTCGTCGTAAGCTTGGGAAGCTTCTGCTCTGCCATTGAGCTACACCCGCCCTGCTCGCGAGGATAGGGGCGTGTCGCACGCCTCGCAAGCGGGTCCGGCGCCGAGCCCGCGTCGTCATCGACGCGCGCGCGGCGTCCTGTTGGTGCGGGCAATGCGTTCCTCCTTCAGGGCGAGCGCCTCTGCGATCAGCTCCTCCCGCGAGTGCAGGAGGTCGCCTCCGGGCAGCCCCACCGAGCCCAGCAGCCGGTCCATCGTGTCGTCGTGGGTCTCCAGCGCGCCGTCGGCGAGCATGTGAGCCACGGCGACGCCACGCTCGGCGAGGCTGCGGCCGACCAGCAGCGTCCGGTGGCAGTCGAGCGGCTCCTTCTCCGCGCACATCAGGGCAAGGCGCTCGACCCCTGCCGTCTCCACCACCCGATCGATGCCTTCGCGATAGAGCGGCGTTCGCGCCAGGCGATCGTAACGCACGCGCCCGTTCTCGTAGCACGAGCGATCATCGGGGCGCCCACCGAGGGCGTGCCCCAGGAAGAGGTAAGCGATGCCGTGCGCTTGTACCGCAGCGTCGAGGGACTTGCGGTTGAACTGCGGATTGAAGCGGCTGTAGGGCGCCGACCGGACGTCGACGAGCGTCGTCACGCCGTGCTGCCGAAGCAACGAGACGAAGGTCTCCAGCGGGTGGTTGGAGTGCCCGACGGTCAGGACGCGCGTTTCTGTCTCGGTCACGGAACCGTTCCGCCGTCGGGCCGGTCGAAGCCCTGCTTCGGGCGATGGCGTTTCGCGTGTGCATGTGGTGAGGTGCGCCCAGCACCGCAACGCACGGCCGGAGGAGGGGAACGATGACACAGGACGTCACGGCGGAAGGGCTGGAGGCTGCCTTCCACGCATGGGCGCGCGGGCTCAACGAGGGCGATCTCGACGCATTCTGGAGCGCCTTCGACGACGGCGCCGAGATTCTGGACGAGGACTACCCCTGGCGGATGACGCTGGAGGAGTTCAAGGACCATATCGATTTCCATGCTGGCGGCGCCGGGTTGTGGGAGCACTTCAAGTGGATCCCGCGGGAGCTGAACGTCAGGGTCTGGGGCACCACCGGCCACGTCAGCGGCTTCTCGACCTTCCGCGGCAAGCCGCGCGACGCGGGCTTCCGGCAGCGCTTCATGGGCTTCACACAGACCTGGTACCACGGAAACGGAGTCTGGCAGCAGGTCTGCTGGCATCAAAGCCCGTTGCTCGGTCGCATCCACGGCGCCTCGCCAAGCTAACCAGAGCACCGCGTCGGGTCACCTCACCAGGCGCGCTTCAAGGTGCAATTTCTGCGTTTCCGGTGCGGACCGCGCAGGTAATTTGGTCCGGCTCGGTCGCGTTGGCCGCCCTCGTCAGGTCCGCAGCGGGCGGATCGCTGCTCGACCAATAATGCGGCTCATCCTCGGGCCGGCTAACCTTGATCTCCGGCTCCGTTGCCAATCGTTGCCCCGCGAAGTCCGTTCCAAGACTCGCGCTCTCTCGAATGCGGGCGCCCCTGCGCACGCGGCGAATACGTTCCCTCAATGATCCTGCCCGCTCGCGGCGAGGTCCAATTCGGACTTACGCGCCACAGAAGGGCATTGTCCGATATTCCTGAACCGTCTCTGAGAATAACGTGTTCTCTTTACGACCCCACGTATTCGTCATGCTCCGGAGTCCCTGATACATTAGACCCTGTCTAAGGCACTATCGTGGTGTCAACATTTGCGGCCGCCAATCCGAGCCTGCGCAGAATCCAGTATTCTCACAGATCAGCCGTGTACAGGCACGAATCTCGCAATAAATCAACGAATTCTGTAAGATTTTCCCAATAAATGGAATTAGCCGATTGGGTCGTTTCGAGTCTTCAATGATGGCGCTAAATGCACCGTTCAAAAAAGTTGATGCATTTGCGAGCGAGGGGCCGTTGTCGCCCCTTCTTCGTAACCACGGCGCAAAATCGATTGTCGGTCTCCAGAAACTTGTCGTCGAGGGTGATCAACGCACCGGACTCAAGATAACGCTCGATGAAATGTCGCCAGCCCAGTGCAATGCCCTGCCCCGCAGCAGCGGCCTCCAGTATGTAAGTGTAGTTGTCGAAATTCGCATGCCGGGGTTCGGCGCTGGGGCGCCCGACAACGTCGAACCACTCGTCCCACGATGTCCAACCCTCATTGGTCCGCGCAGTATCGAGAAACGTCAGCTTGCTCCAGTCGGTTACGGGGCGCCTGAGTGTTTCGGCATGAAGCGCGGCGTAACCGGGCGAGCAAAGGGGGCTCACCTGTTCCTTAAGTACAACCGCACAGTCCTCGGGGACGTTTGTCGCCGCATCCCACGTCAAGAGCACATCCGCGACCGGCGTTGGCGGCAGGTATCGAATGTTGTGCTGGTAGGTCAGTATCCGTATTCGAACCTGCTCGCCGAGCGCTTTTTGGAGCCCGTCGTATCGCGGCATCAGGAAAAGGTGCGATATCTCATCCGAGCAGGCGACCACCAGCTCCACTTGCTCGACAGACGATAGTTCGGCGACTTCAGCGGCGCCCGCGTGGATAGCGCCGAGGCCGATGGCAACGGCATCACGATAGCGGCTGCCGGAATCGGTCAGGCTCACCCCTGTCCGGGACCGATGGAACAGTCGAGTCGATAGTTGCCGCTCCAGACTCGCAATGTGGCGGCTGATGGCGGATTGCGACGTGCGCAACTCCCTGGCGGCCCGAGAAAAGTTGCCGTGCCTCGCGGCGCTCTCGAAGGCGATCAGAGCGCTCGTCGGCGGAATCCGGTATGGCCCGCGGCGACTCATGTCCATTGTGGTATACTCTTGGAGTCCAAATGGCAATAATTCGCTGCGGTCTCGACAAGAATTATGCAGCGGCATATCAAGAGAAGCACCCGTTATATCGGTATTGTCATCAATTGTGTTTGCTGTGAGACCGGTTCCATATTGGATTTTCTAATGGCCCAACTTCAGAATTCGAGCAAGGTCATCGGGTGTGGAGGTGGCACCACGGGCTGGAGACGGTTCTGAAAAGCGACATTGTTGGACCCTGAAAGAATTTCAGGTACGTCGGTAAGTGCAGAGGCTGAATAACTCTCACCCGACAGTAGGTCGCAGGGAAACCGCGCGAATGTGAGGGGTGAGAAATTCGTTCGCGCACCCTCCCCGCGCAGCATGTTCTGCTGCGGATCTGCCGTGAGCAGGCCGAATACATTCACATCCGCATCGAACATCATCCCGACCCGGTCTTGATCAGGATCCTGCGGGGTTCCTCCCGGATGCTGCAGATTCCGCGGGATCGACACGTGTCGAACGACTTCCGCCGCTGCCGCGCTTGTCGCTTGACCCTTCGCCTCCCGCTGTCACTCTGACGCGAAAATGACGGTGACCGACGCGAGGGAGACGAGCGATGCAAGGGAAGCTCTGCGTCGTTACCGGCGCCACCGACGGGATCGGCCGCGTCACCGCGCGGGCCTTGGCCGAGCGGGGCGCCGAGGTCGTGCTGGTCGGGCGCAACGCCGCCAAGGGCGCCGGGGTCTGCAAGGCGATCCAGCGCTCGTCGCGCAATAGCCGCGTGCGCTTCGAGCAGGCGGACCTCTCCGGCCAGGCCGAGATCAGGGCGCTGGCGGAGCGCCTCACCGCTGGCAGTGCTGCCATCGACGTGCTGGTCAACAACGTCGGCGCGATATTCAACCGCCGGCGCGAAAGCGCGGACGGCATCGAGATGACCTTCGCCCTCAACCATCTCGGCTACTTCCTGCTGACCGGGCTCGTGCTGGAGAGCCTGAAGGCGAGCGCTGCGGCCCGCATCGTCAACGTCGCCTCCGAGGCCCATCGCGGGGGGCAGATGGACCTGGAAGACCCGCAAGGAACGCGGCGTTACAGCGGCTGGCGCGCCTACCAGCAGAGCAAGCTCGCCAACATCCTCTTCACCTATCGCCTCGCGGCGCTGCTGGAGGGGACGAATGTCACGGCGAATTGCCTGCATCCCGGATTCGTCGCCAGCAAGTTCGGGCAGAACAACGGCTGGCTCTTCGCCACGTTTCTGAAGACCTTGATGCGGTTCTCGGCAATCGACGTGGAAGCCGGCGCGCGCACCAGCGTCCATGTCGCGTCCAGTGCCGATGTCGAGGGCGTGTCGGGTCGCTATTTCGACAAGAGCCGCGAGGTCACCAGCTCGCTCGTCTCGCGCGACGAGGAGACCGGGCTACGCCTGTGGGAGCTCAGCGAGAGCTTGACCGGTCACCGCTACTGAATGAAAGCCGGCGCACTGAATCGTGCGCCTAGTCGCCTGCCTCGCGGCCGGCGTCGCCGAGGTGCGCGGCGAGGCCCATGAGGCGGCGGTCGCGCCATGCCTGGCGCTCGGCGTGGTCGGCCATGGGCAACCGCCCCCGGCGCTCCTCGTGCGCCTTGGCAACCACTGCCTCTGAGAGCGGCTGGGCCGGCTCGCCCTGCTTGACGAATTCGTAGAAGCCGTCCTGCAGCCGCGCGCAGAAGTCGGCAAGGCCGCCCGGCGCGTTCAGGTCGATGGTCTCGAACGGCCCGATGAAGGACCAGCGCCGGCCGAGGCCGGCCGAGATCGTCGTGTCGATGTCCTTCGCCGTGGCGTAGCCGCCTTCCAGCAGGCGGAATGCCTCCCACAAGAGCGCCGCCTGCAGCCGGTTGGCGATGAAGCCGTCGATCTCCCGCGTGAGCCGGACCGGCTCCATGCCGGCCTCCTCCATCAACCTCCAGCAACGGGCGACCGTCTCCTCCTCGGTCCAGGGCGCCGGCACCATCTCGACCAGGGGGATCACGTAGGGCGGGTTGATGGGGTGCGCGATCAGGCAGCGCGGGGCTATGCCCAGCCCCTCGGTGAAGGTCGAGGCGGGAATCCCTGAAGACGACGAGCCGATAACCAGCGCCGGCCCTGCGATGCCGTCGATCTGCTCGTAGACCTCGCGCTTCACGTCGGCCCGCTCGAACACGCTCTCCTGCGCGTAGGCCGCGCCATCCAGCGCGTCGGCCAAGCCGGCGGCGATGGAGATGCGCGCACGGGCGGCTGCAGGGTCGTCGATGAGTCCGTGGCCTTCGAGCGCCTCGAGGTTGGTCTCGATGCGTGTGAGCGCGGCCTCGCACTGGCCCTCCGTCCCGTCGTAGAGGGCAACCCGGTGGCCGGCGCGGGCGAAGACGATCGCCCAGGCGCTGCCGACGAGGCCCGCGCCGATGATTGCGATCTTGTCCGGCATGATGCTCTCCTCAGGCTGCCTCGGCGGCAATGTTGTTGAAGGCGGCGAGCGAGCGCTCGATTGCGTCCTGCGCGAGGTCGTCGACGATGAAGACGATGTGCGAGCGGCGGTCGTCGGTCGGCCAGGCTGCGAGATGGATCGGCGGGTGGACGACGTGCTGCACGCCGTTGACCACCACGGGCGCCTCCGTACCCGCGACGTTGAGGATGCCCTTCACGCGCAGCACCTTCTCGCCGTGGGTGTGGAGCAGCATGGTCAGCCAGATGCCGAAGGCGGTCCAGTCGAGCGCGCCCTCGAAGCTCAGCGTGAAGGAGTGGATGTGCTCGTCGTGGCGGGAGACGTCATGCCCGTGCGCGTGGCCTTGCGTCCCGTCCTTCTCCGCCTCGGCCGCGAGCCAGCGGCGCACCTCGGCGCCCTTGGTGCGGGCATCGTAGACATCGGCACGCAGCACGCGCGGCACGTCGACCTCGCCGTTCACGGCCGTGATCTGCTCGGCCGAGCCGTTGAGCCGGGCGAGCTTCGCGCGCAGCCGGACAAGGGTATCGGCGTCGGCGATGTCGGGCTTGGTCAGCACGATGCGGTCGGCGACCGTCGCCTGCTTGACCGATTCCGGATGGCGCCTGAGCTGCCGGAGCCCGTTCACGCCGTCCACCGTCGTGATCACGGAGCCGAGACGG
>JAPPNV010000302.1 GCA_028818565.1 Rhodospirillales bacterium
GGATCGGCGACCGCATCACCGTGCTGCGCGACGGGGTGCACATCGACACGATCCCGGTCGAGGAAGCGAGCGATCAGAAGCTCGTCGAGCTGATGACCGGCCGCGTCATCGACCAGATCTTCCCGGACATCAAACGAAACCCGGCCGAGACCCTGCTGGAGGTCGAGAACCTCGTCACCGCCAAACACTTCGTGAACGACGTCTCGATCAACGTGCGGCGCGGCGAGGTGGTCGGCCTCGCCGGCCTGGTGGGCTCGGGCAAGTCCGACCTGGGCCGCGCCTGCTTCGGCCTCGAGCGGATCATGGCGGGCAAGATCAGCTTCGACGGCGATGTCGTCTACGACCGGGCCAAGCACGTGAACAAGCTGGGCACCCGCCGGATGCTCGACCGTGGCCTCTACTACCTGCCCTCGGACCGCCGCCAAGAGGGCCTGGTGATGATGCAGAACGTGCGGGAGAACGTGGCGCTGCCCTCGCTGGGGCTCAGCAAGTTCTCGAACCGCCTGTTCCTGCGCCGCAACAACGAGCGCAAGGTCGTGCGCGACATCGCGCAGAAGCTCGACCTGATGCCGCTTAACATCGAGCGCGACCTCGAGCACTTCTCCGGCGGCAACCAGCAGAAGGTGCTTGTCGGCAAGTCGCTCGTGCGCGACGTCAAGCTCTTCGTCTTCGACGAGCCGACGGTGGGCGTCGATGTCGGCGCGCGCGTCGCGATCTACGAGTTCATTCGCGATCTCTGCGAGGCGGGCGCCGGCGTGCTCCTGATCTCCTCGGACCTGCCGGAGATCCTGCACCTGGTGCACCGCACCTACGTGATGTACCGCGGCGAGTTGCGCGCCGAGCTCGATCAATCCGAGATCTCGGAGGAATCGGTGCTGCACCACTTCTTCGAGAAGGAGGATGAGGCGTGAACCGGAGGGAGAATTAATGGCCGATACCGCCCAGCAGCGCCCGACGCCGTTGGAGAGGGCGGAGTATTTCGCGACGCTCATCTTCGTCCGAGCGGGCGTGCTTCCCTGGTTCCTCCTCATCGCGATTGTCGTCTTCGCGATCACCACGGACAACTTCTTCAGCAGCCGCAACCTGATGCAGGTCGCGCGCCAGGCGACCTATCTGACCATGGTGTCGATGGGCCAGATGGTCGTGCTGCTGACCGCCGGACTCGACCTCTCCGTGGGCGTCATGTTCGCGCTGGTCTCGGTCATAACGTCGATGGCCATGGTAGGCGCGTGGGACGGCGGCGCTGCCACCACGGGCGCTATCCTCATCGGCTGCCTCGCGGGCTTCGGCGCCGGCACCGGCATCGGCGTGGTCAACGGCATCGGCGTCGCGGTCTTCCGGGTGCCGCCCTTCATGATGACGCTCGCCATGTCGTCCATCGTGTTCGGCATCGCGCTCATGATCACGGGCGGCACGCCGATTTACGGCATGCCAGACGACTTCGCGAACATCCTCGGCTACGGCAGGGGGCTCGGCGTCCCGATCCCGATCTGGATCACCATCGGGTTCATCATCCTGATGTACGTGTTCCTCAACTGGACCCGGATGGGGCGCTATCTCTACGCGCTGGGCGGCAATCTCAAGGCGTCGCAGCTCTCCGGCATCAGCACGCGCTTCTACCTGTTCATGGCCTACGTCGTGACCGCCGGAATCACAACCATCGGCGCGATCATGCTGACCGCGCGGCTGGAAAGCGGCGAGGGCAACATCGGCAAGGAGTACCCGCTGCTCTCGATCGCGGCCTGCGTGATCGGCGGCGTCAGCCTCTTCGGCGGCACCGGGCGGCTGCCCAACGTGGTGCTCGGCGCCATCTTCATCATCCTCGTGCAGAACGGCATGAACCTGCTGCGCATCAGCTCCTACATGCAGCTGGTGGTGATCGGCATCCTGCTCATCCTCGCGGTGATCGCCGACAACTACCGGCAGAAGCTGCTGCTGATGCTCAGGGACTAGTTCTCCAAAACCAGGGCTCAGAAGTCAGCGATGGCTGCGAACGGACAACTGCCCGTTATTTCGGGCGATTCTCACGTCATCGAGCCGGCGGACCTGTGGTCGAAGCCGCTGGGCGCGCGCTACGGCGATGCCGTGCCACGCATGGTGTCCAAGCATGCCGGCGTCGAGGGCGACCACTTCTTCACGGGCTTCGAATACGTGCGTGTGGACGAGATCGTGGAGGGCGACGAGGAGCTGCAGCGGAAGCTCGTCGGCTCGGGCACCGATCCCGCTATTCGCCTCGAGTGCATGAAAGAAGACGGCGTCGTCGGCGAGATCGTCAATTCCACCTGGATGCTCTACGCGATGCGCGCGCGGGACGACCGGCTGGTCGAGGACCTGTGCAGCGTGTTCAACGACTGGCTCGCCGAATACTGCAGCCACGCACCGAAGCAGCTCTACGGCACCTCGATGATACACATGGCGGACATCGACTGGGCCTGCAAGGAGCTGGAGCGCACCGCGAAGCGCGGGCTGAAGAGCGTGATCATCAACTGCGACTCCCGCCCCGAGTGGCCGCCGTTCCAGGACAAGCACTACGACCCCTTCTGGGCGCTCGCGCAGGAGCTGGACCAGCCGGTGACGCTCCACATCATCACCGGCAACGAGGTCGACCCCTTCGTCCTGCACGGGCCTGAACGCATCAACGTGGCGCGCACATGCATCGGTGTCTTGGCGGAGGCCGGGCCCGTGCTCGCCAACGAGTTCATCTTCGGCGGCGTTCTCGACCGCTTCGAGAACCTGAAGCTCGTGCTCTCGGAGTACGAAGTCTGCTGGCTGCCCTACTGGCTGTTCCGCGCCAAGCAGATTCAGGACGACTTCGGCCCGGCGCTGGACATCCCCAAGATCAAGCGGCCCATCGAGGAGTACATGGGCCAGATCTATCACGGGCTGATCGACGATCCCTACCTCGACAAGGTGCTGGACGTGATCGACCCAAAGACCATCATGTGGGGCTCGGACTTCCCCCACGCGCGCTGCACCTATCCGAACACGATGCAGGTGATCGACCGCGTCTTCGGCCATCTCGACGAGGAGACGCGGCGCGACATCACCTTCAACAACTGCGCCCGCTTCTACAACTTCGACCTGCCGGCCGCCTGAACGGGCGCGAGCCCGCCTCCATTCCGATTAGCGCCAGCCCCTGTCCGCGAGGAGCGCTGCGAAGGGGTCCATGCCGCGTGCCCGCGCTGACTCGACGCGCTCGACCTCACCGTCCGCCACGGTGAAGAACGACAGCACCTTGAAGATACAGCCGGCGGGGCAGTCGCCCCACGCCTTGCGGAATACGACGTGCCAGGTGCCCCGCACCTTGGCCGCCTCAATGTCGGGGCCATCGCCCACCAGCGCGTCCGGCTCGGCATGGGCGACACCGTCGATGGCGAGATACGCCCGCAGCGCAGCATCGATGTTCGCGCGCTCATCGAGGATCAGGTGGACACTGTCGAAGGCAGGGAGGACCCGCACGGCGCTGAGCCCGAGTTGCGTATTGAGGGCGTCGAACGCCCCGTGGCCGGTATGCGGCGGGGCCGATGCGCTCCCATCACCCCACGTGGCGACGACGGCATCGCGCAGCGCACCCTCCAGACCGAGCAGGAGCACTGCCCGCCCGTGTTCCTCCCGCGCCGCAATCCTTGCCATCGGCGGATAAGCGCGGCGGACGAGCGACAGCGCCCTCTTGATCTCGTAGCCCAGTTCGCGTTGCCGCTTGCCGTCCAGCAGGAGGGCGTCGCTCTCCCGGGTCAGGATTCGGTCGGCGAGCACGCGCGCCTCGGCGGCGGCCGATGCCCAAGGGGTCGCGTGCGCGGCGAGCGCCTCGTCGAGCTCCGCAGAGTCAGCCGGGGTGGCCGCCGTCACGGAGCCGATCAGGACCATGGCGCAGCCCACGACGAGCGCCCGACGCAATCGCGGCGGGTGTCCTCCGAACCATCGGTCCCTGTGAAGAAGCCGCAACGTCAGTCACCCCGGCCGTTAGGGTGACAATAGTATGGGAATGCGACGGAATTATGGCGCGTCCTCGTGGTCGCGCCCCTAGGCGCGGTGCGCACGTCTTCGGCCAGTCGAGGGTTCCACTCGACTGTTCCCAAGCCTTATCATCGAAACCGAGCACGCTCGTTCGACAGAGCTTATGAGATGGGGAGAGGCCAATCGCATGCCACGTATCGTTCGTTTTGCCAGACACGGCGGCCCGGAGGTTCTCGAGGTTCGCGAAGAGCCGCTCGAAGAACCGGGAGAAGGCGAGGTTCGCCTCAAGATCGAGGCGATCGGCCTCAACCGGGCGGAGATCATGTTCCGGAACGGCGCCTACATATCGAACCCCTCCTTCCCCTCCCGCATCGGGATCGAGGCAAGCGGCATGATCGATGCAGTGGGGCCCGGCGTCACCGGCTTCTCCGTCGGCGACCGCGCCGGTGCGGTTCCCTTCAATTCTTGGGACCGGTGGGGCAACTGGACCAACGATTCGGTCACCAAGTACGGCCTCTATGGTGAGAGCGCGGTGGTGCCCGCGTTCTGTGTCGCCCGCAATCCCGACGGGATTTCGGCGGTGGAGGCAGGCGCGATCTGGTGCCAGTACGGCACCGCGTGGGGCGGGCTCGTCGACCACGCCGGCGTCTCGTCCGACGACATCGTGCTGGTCACGGCGGCGAGCAGCAGCGCCGCGCTCGCCGGGCTGCAGATCGCGAAGAACGCCGGTGCCACGGTGATCGCCGCCACGCGCAGGTCTGACAAGGCTGATTTCCTGCTCGGCGCCGGCGCCGATCACGTCGTCGCCACCGAGGAGGAGGATCTCGAGTCCTGCGTGAAGGAGATCACCGGCGGCCAGGGCTTCACCATTGCCTACGATCCGGTGGGCGGCGCCTTCATCGGCGATCTCGTCGCGGCGGCGCAGCCCTACGGGCTCATCGTCAACTACGGCAACCTCCGCACCGAGCCGATCGACATCCCGGTCCTGCCGATGCTCGCCAAGCGGCTCTTCTTCAAGTTCCACAGCCTGTACGACACGATGCGCCTGCCGGAGAAGCGCGCCGCCTGCTTCGCCTTCGTGCATGACGAGGTGGCCTCCGGCGCGCTAAGACCGATCGTCGACCGGACCTTCCCGCTCGAGCAGATCGTGGACGCGCATCGCTACATGGAAACCAACGTGCAACGCGGCAAGATCGTCGTCACCACCTGAGTCCCGCCGACTACGGTGCGCCGGGCTGGCGCGGGCGGCATCCACTCCTTTGCCGAACCCGCGCCGCGTCAGGCGAGGACCGTGAGGGCTCGCCCCGTCCCGGTTACCACCGTGCCTGGAGACGAACGCCGATGCGGTGCTCCGCCGGGCTGTTGCGGACGGCGCTCTCAAGCCTGCGTGCCTCCGCCGACAGCTGGACCGTACCGGCACCGCCGGACCCATCATCCGTCAGGCGCCAGCCCAGGATGTACTCCCGACCGGTGTCGGAGAGGCCGAGGCCGAACTCGGGGACCGAGGCGAAGTGGCCGTCCCAGGCCGGGACGCCATAGCCAAACCGCGCCTCCAGCCGGCGATGCTGCAGGTCGCCGTCACCGTCCGAATCTGAGCCGGGCTGCGCCGCGAGGCCCGTCAGCGCGCCTTGCGCCAGCAGCGCATCGGCGCCGCCCGAGGCCGGGCCGCCGACCGTCTGGGTCAGTGACAGCCTCGGACCGCGCGCCGAAGCAGGAGCCGGATCCCAGACCAGGGAGCCGGAGACACCGCGCTCGCGGAAGCCATTCGCCTGGTGGGTCAGAAGCGCACGCCCTTGCAGCTCCGCGCTCAGCCCGCTCGTCGGATCGGACCAGGCGATCCCGCCGCCAAAATCGATGCCGAAGCCGGTCTCAGCATCGCCGCTGTCGTGGCGCAGGCCGATCTCGACGGACGGCGTCAGGGTCGCACCGCCGCCGAGGCTGACGGATTGA
>JAPPNV010000363.1 GCA_028818565.1 Rhodospirillales bacterium
CGCCGAAGGCCGCGCCCACCAGCAGGTTCTCGAACACGGTCATGTTCGCGAAGGGATGGGGGATCTGGTAGGAGCGCCCGATCCCCATGCGGCAGCGCTCGTGCGCGGGCGTGCGCGTGATGTCGCGGCCCTCGAAGTAGACCCGCCCCGCGTTCGGCCGCACCGAGCCGGTGATGATGTTGAACATGGTGCTCTTGCCGGCGCCGTTGGGGCCGACGACGCCGAGCGCCTCGCCGTCCCCGAGTTCCATGCTGAACTGGTCGGTCGCCCTGACCGAGCCGAAGCTCTTGGAGACGCCCTCCAGCGCGATCAGCGCCGCCATGCCGCCACGCACCTGCGGAGCGGCGCCGGGGGAGCCCTCCGCAGGTCTTGCTCCCTGCTAGCCGATGGGCTCCCTAGCCGATGGGCTCCATCTCGGCGTCGGTGGGAATGTCGGGCGCCGTCTCGTTCGACGTGATGGTGAGATCGTAGCCGAAGGGGCCGTCCGGCGTGCGCCGCCACTGGCCGCCCACCAGCGGCATCTTCGCCACGTTCTTCACCGGGCCCGAGGCCCATGAGACGGGTCCCGCAATCGTCGAGACGTTGGTGGCGACGATGGAAGCCAGCATGGACTCGGTGTCGTTGATGTCCTCGGCCCGGCTCACGATGTCGAGGGCGACCTCGAATATCGAGTGGCCGTATCCCACCGGCTGGCTCCACTGCTTGCCCGTGGCGGCAGTGAAGGCGGCGGCGAGATCGCCGCAGGTCTGGCCCGTCAGGCTGGAGGTGAAGGGATGCGACGGGCTCCACCAGATCTCGGAGCTTAGATTATGGCCCGCGTCGCCCAGCGCCTCGACCGAGACCGGGAACAGCAGCGCCTTGCCCACGGTCGCCGCCTTGGGCCGGAAGCCCTGCTGCGCGGCCTGGGTCCAGAAGGTGGTGAAGTCCGGCGGCAGCACGACGCCGGTGACGATCTGGACGTCGTTCTCCTTGAATTCCGAGATCTGGGCCGAGAAATCGTCGGAGAGATTCTGGTAGCGGCCCGGATCGATCAGGGTGTAGCCGGCACCGGCGAGGGGCTTGGGGAAGCCCAGCTCGGGATGGCCCCAGGCATTGCCGTCGCCGTCGTTGGGGAAGAGCCCGCCGACGACCTTGTTGGTCTCCAGCTTCGCCCAAAGGTTGAGGAAAACGCCGATCACGTCCTCCAGACCCCAGAAGTAGTGGTAGGTCCACTGGAAGCCCTCCGCCGGATTGCCGCCACGGCCGAAGAAGTAGGGCTGCCACGGGCAGAGTGTGGTGACGCAGGGGACCTCGTTGATCTCCGCCTGGTCGGCGACCGGGTTGGTGGTCTCCGGCGTGTTGGCGGCGCAGAGCAGATGCACCTCGTCCGAGAGGATCAGCTCGCTCGCCACCTCGGCCGCGCGGTTGGGGTTCGACTGGCTGTCCTTGACGATGATCTCGACATCGAGGCTCCCGCTGGCGGACTCCACCTTGCCGCCGATGGCCTCCAGCACCGAGGCGACGTTGAACTCGTCGGCTTCTGCGAAGGGCGCCAGCGGCCCGGTCTTGGGGCTGACGTAGCCGATCCGCACCGTGTCCGCAGCGCGAACGATGGAGGGGAAGCCCGCGCTCAGCGCGGCCGTCCCCACCGCGCCGGCAGCGCCTGCTTTCAGGATTTCGCGACGGGTGCGCCCGGCACCCTTTTCCCTGCGGCTCACGGTTGTCATTGACTGGTCTCCTCTCCCTGAAATCGCCGTACACAAGAGTTGGCGGGACAGTAGCAGACCTTCCCGACCCCTGCGAGAGAGGCATACCCCGGCGACAGGTCTAGCCCACGGGCTTGGCAGCCGCGGCGGCCTCCATCCGCCGGCGCACTTCGGCTGCGATGCGCGGCGTCTCGTTGACCGGCTCATAGCGCCATTCGGCGAGCCGGCCGTCGAAGGGCCGGACGATGCCGTCGTCCACGAGAGACGTGTGAAAGCGCGCGAGCCGGCGGCTGCCGCCCGCCATCCTGGCTACGTAAACGGGCTTCCCAGTGGAGATGGCCTCGCTGATCATGGAAACCGAGTCCTCGGTGACCACGATATGGCGGGCCGACGCCAACATGCCGAGATAAGGGTTGGCGCCGGTGCCGTTCCAAAACCATGCCTTCGGCAGACGGGACTTGAGCGCATCCACGATTTCGGGGTCCGTTCGCCGCGACGGCGTCACCGCGATGCCGCCATCAAGAGTGGCGAGATTGCTGGCCAGCCGATCGACCGCCTCCCGCGTAAAGCGGTATGACCGTGAGTGGCCGCCGAGCATTACGGCGACGCTGGGTCGGCCGAGCCGGCCCCGCCACGCCGCCCCGGCGGCCGCGAGCGTCTTCGGGGTTATGCGGTGCAGCGCGGCCCGCGTTGCCACCACGTTGGGTCCGTCAAGCCCGTCATGCGCCGGCGGGACGACCAGGTCGAATATGCGGGTCCCGGCACGCGGGTCGAGAATTTGCACGGTGAAGGTGCGGCCGCCTGCGGCGCGTCGCACCGCGGCCGAAACCGAGGCGCTGCGCCGGCCGCAACCGATCAGGAGATCGGGCCAGGTCTCGGGGAGCCTCTGCTCCAGCCCGTAGCGCAAGAGACCGAGCGGCTGCCGATGCGCGGGCAACCACGACCAGGGTCGGCGCAGCCGCACGACGATGCTCACGAACGGCCAGCCGAGAGCCTCGGCCAAACCCTCCGCCTGAGAGACGTTGCCGGCTTCGCCGGTGGTGAGAGCCCAGACAGTTCTCGTGTCGTGTTTGCAAAGTTCAATCGCCCGCGGTGGAGCCAGTGCGCGGTCTCTCCGACCGAGTCCCTCCCACACGTCGTCATGCCTGGACCCGTTCCGGGCATTTCGATCAGCCGGGCCCGCCGGATGCTGGGCAAACGCGTGGATGGCCGGAACTAGCCCGGCCATGACGAGTTTAGGGTGCCGCGCATAAGGACAGAAACTTCTCGGACAGAACAATAACCCACCGGCGTGTCGGGATAGACACACTGGTGACGGTTACGCCATTCGCTCGCGGCGAAACTAACGACAAGGGATCGGCGCACGCCGTCGATGCTTCGTGGCAGAAATCTGTGACACTTGTCCGCTCTCGGGACGAAGATCATGCTCGCGCCGCCAACTGATATGAGCTTTGTTGCGGGCTTGTTCTTATCCGAGTAAAGGTCCGCTCCCCAATCTCGGAGCCCGTCGCCGTCGACCGGACAAATGAACAAGGCAAGGCTTTGACAACCGCGAGTCTTTTGGAATCGGGCGCGTCACAAAGCTGCCAGTGGCGACAGGGACAGGCCTCTCCGTCCGCACGTTCCAACGTGGACAAAACCACCGTCCCGCTCATGGCTCTTACCACGACGGATACGCAAACATAACTCTGAAACGAGTGTCAAGTTAACTTAAGGATATTCATACTATATTTATTGATAATTCTCGCGTTCTTCGATCTGAAAGTTGCTGCGTCTGGAGCATTCGTCCCATTGAATTAACTGTACTGACTTCCAGAGGAGAAAACCAAAACCGAACAAACGGGCTGACCAAGGAAGCCGGCGCACCAGATGCACTCTCATTGGAATCATCAGAACCACCGCGCAGCGGCGGCGGTGGCGGACGGCGGGATGCTCTGCCGCGGGAGCGGCGTCGCGCTACGGGTTCGCCCCTGCTACGCCGCCAGGTCCTCGCCCGCCAGCGCGCGGTCGATCAGCGCGACCGTCTCCGCCAGTCCGTAGAGCGCGATGAACGAGCCCATGCGCGGGCCTTGGCTCTGGCCAAGGAGAATCTCGTAGAGCGCCCGAAACCAGTCTCGCAGAGACTCGAACGGGTGGCGCTTGCCCACCTCGTAGACCTCGGTCTGGATCTCCTCGGCGCTGGAATCCGCCGGCAGCGCGGCGAGCACGGTACGCAGGTCGTCGAGCGCCGCCCGCTCTTCCGGCAGCGGCGCGCGGTAGGCCTTCGTCGGCTTCACCACGTCGCGGTAGTAGGCGATCGCGTGGCCGACCAGCGCGTCGAGGATGGGCGCGGTCTCGGGCGAGGCCGCGGGCACGTAGCGGGTGATGAAGCCCCAGAGCACTGCCGGGTCCTCGGTGTTGCAGACGCTGGCGAGGTTCAGAAGGATGCCGTAGCTCAAGCCGCTCTCGGGCGCGGGCGGATGGCCGGCGTGAATGTGCCACGCCGGGCTCTCGAGCCGATCGACCGGTTCCTGCTCCGGGTACTTCGCGAGATGCGTCAGGTGGTCGTCCACGTGGCGCGGTATCACGTCGAAGTAGAGCCGCTTGGCCCGCCTCGGCGCGTTGTACATGAAGAGCGAGAGGGAATCGCGCGGCCCGTAGGTAAGCCACTCTTCGATGGTGAGGCCGTTGCCGCGCGACTTCGAGATCTTCTCGCCGTTCTCGTCGAGGAAAAGCTCGTAGATGAAGCCGGCAGGCGGCCTGGAGCCGAGTGCGCGGCAGATCTTGCCCGAGAGCTCGACGGAGCTGATCAGGTCCTTCCCCGCCATCTCGTAGTCGACGCCGAGCGCGTGCCAGCGCATGGCCCAGTCGGCCTTCCACTGCAGCTTGCAGCGCCCGCCCGTAACGGGGACCGTCATGGTCTCGCCGTCCTCGTCGACGTAGCTCACCGTGCCCGCGTCCTCGTCGCGGTCCGTGATGGGCACCTGCAGCACGCGGCCGGTCTTCGGGCAGAGCGGCAGAAAGGGGCTGTAAGTCGCCTGCCGCTCCGCCCCCAGCGTCGGCAAGATGATCCGCATGATCTCGTCGTAGTGGCGCAGCACGTCCATGAGCGCGCCGTCGAACTCGCCCGAGCGATAGGCCTCGCTCGAGCTCTTGAAGGTATAGTCGAAGCCGAAGTCGTCGAGAAAGGCGCGCAGGCGCGCGTTGTTGTGGGCCCCAAAACTCTCATGTGTGCCAAAGGGGTCGGGGATCTGGGTGAGCGGCTTGCCGAGATGCTCCTCGACCATCGCGCGCTCGGGAGTGTTATCCGGCACCTTGCGCAGCCCATCCATGTCGTCCGAGAAGGTGACGAGGCGCGTCGGGATGTCGCTCAGCGTCGCGAAGGCGTGGCGCACCATGGTCGTGCGTGCGACCTCGGCGAAGGTGCCGATGTGGGGCAGACCCGAGGGACCGTACCCGGTCTCGAACAGCGCATAGCCCTTGGCCGGCGTCTCGCCGCCGATGCGCTTCAGGAGCGCCGCGGCCTCCTTGAAAGGCCAGGCCTTGGAGTTCTGGGCCAGCGCCCGCAGGTCGTGTGGCGTGTCGTTCATCGTCCGGGTCCGAAAGCCGGCGGAACATGCGCCGGGCCGCCGGGGCGCGTCAACCGCTATACTCGTGTCCGATGCCGGCCACCCTCGAGTCACCCGAGCCCGCCCCACCGCCGCCAAGGCCGCCGCTGCTGCCGCGCGCGCCCGTGCTCGCGGTGGCGCCGCGCCACGCGGCCTGGCTGGACGAGCACGGCGCGCTTTCGCGGCTCTCTCACGACGCGGCGGCCGAGCGCGTCGCTGCCGACGACCACCCGCCCTACGTCTGCCACGCCAAGGCGACTGCCCGCCGGCTCGGCCTGCACTCGCTTGCGGCGCTGGACGTGCTGGAGCTCTTCGCCTTCGTGCATCCGGCGCGCCAGGCCGTACCGACGGTGCAGGGGCTCGCGCGGGCACTCAATCTGACGCTGCCCGCGAGCATCGAGGACGAGGCGGCGACCCTGCTCAGGGCGGCCGAAACTCTCCTCGCAGCGCTGGCAGCACCGAACCTCACGGGCGCGGACGAGGCGCCCGCGATCGCGCGTACGATGGCCCGCGCCGGCTGGCTCTGGGGCGATGCGGTGATGGCGGCGCTGGCGGCCGGCGGCCGCACGGCGCCCGGCGCGGGCCGTGCCGGCGACGGGGGCGCGCTCGCGGTCTGGACC
>JAPPNV010000340.1 GCA_028818565.1 Rhodospirillales bacterium
GTGCCGCCGATATCGACGCCGATGCGCCAGCCGCTCACGCCCCGCTCTCGGGCGCGCCGCTCCCCGTTTCGGGCATCTCCCCGCGCGAGACCGCCGGCGGCTCGGTCCATGCCCGCGCAGCCCGCAGCTCCGCCCGGCACGCCTCCGTCGCGGCGTGATCGACCCGCCACGCGGCCCGGTCGACGATCACGCCATAGTCGTTGCGCGCGGTGGCATCGCCGATCAGCTCGTTGCGGAGGTCGCGCAACACGGCTTGCGGATCGCGCTCCAGCGGGTCGCCCCAGCCGCCCGCGCCCGCGAGCTCGTGGCGGAAGACATCGCCCCGCTGGATGGTCTCGGTGAGCTTGCTCGGCAGCGGCTGCTCGTCCGGCCCCGGGTTCAGCACGTTGCGCGAGGGCTGGCCGGGGCTGCCGCCATAGAGGCCGTAGGGCCTGAAGGTGTGGCGGTCGGACCGCACCTGGAGCAGGCCTTCGGCCTCCAGGAAGCGATAGTCGCGGCGGTAGGGCGTGCCGCCCCGGTAGCGGCCGGCGCCGGCCCGGTCGGGCACGAACTCGTAGGAGAGAATCTGCAGCGGCTGCTCGGTTTCGATCACTTCCACCGACTGCGACGCCATGTTGGCGAGGATGTTGGAGTTGCCCTCGAGGCCGTCGGCCCAGGGCCTGGCGCCCCAGGTGCCGCAGGTGAAGTCGACGTAGATGAAGGGCTTACGCTCGGCGTCGTAGCCGCCGATGGTGATGCCGGTGTTGCCGCCGTCCGACGCGGCGAAGACCTTGTCCGGCAGCAGCATGGCGAGCGCACCGAAGGCGCAGTCCACCATGCGGAACCCGGTGAGCCCGCGCGCCGCGCAGGCCGCCGGCAGCACCGCGTTGGTGATGGTGCCGGGCGGGGCGGTGACGGTGATGGCGCGGAAGACGCCCTCGTTGTCGGGGATGCCGGGCGGCAGGACCGAGCGAACCGCCGTGTAGGTCGCGGCCTTGGTCCACGACAGCGTGCCGTTGATCGCGCCCTTGACCTGCGGCGAGGAGCCCGCCCAGTCGGCGTGGAGGCTGTCGCCCTCCTTGCGGAAGGTCACGAACAGCCTGATCGGCTTGCCGCGATCGATGCCGTCGTCGTCGATCCAGTCCTCGAAGCTCGCCTCGCCGTCGGGCAGGTCGCTGAGCGCCGCGCGGGTCAGCCGCTCGGCATAGTCGATGATCTCGCGCAGGTAGAAGCGCGTGGCCCGGGCGCCGTGCTGGCGCACCAGGTCGAGGAACTGGCGCTCGGCGATGTGGCAGGCGGCAAGCTGGGCGCGGAGGTCGCCGAAGAGCTTGACCGGCAGGCGCACGTTCTTCTCCAGGATCGCGAAGAGGGTCTCGTTGCGCTTGCCGGCGTCGTAGAGGCGGAGCGGCGGGATGCGCACGCCTTCCGCGTAGATCTCGGTGGAATCGGAGGCATTGGAGCCCGCGACCCGGCCGCCGACATCGGCGTGGTGGCAGACCGTGGCGGCAAAGGCGATGCGCTCGCCCTCGTCGAAGATCGGCTTGAAGATGAAGATGTCCGGCAGGTGCATGCCGCCGTCAAACGGGTCGTTCATCACGAAGATGTCGCCGGGGCGCATCTCCTCGCCATAGTGGCGCAGCACCGACTGGATGGCGGTCGGCACCGAGCCGAGGTGGCCCGGCAGGGTCAGCCCCTGCGCGATCAGGCGGCCGTCGCCGTCGGTGAGCGCGGTGGAGAAGTCCATGTTGTCGCGCAGCACGCCGGAATAGGTGGTGCGGCAGACGGTGAGCGCCATCTCGTCCGCGATGGCGAAGATGGCGTTGCGGAAGAGCTCGAAGCCGAAGGGGTCGGCCCCGCCCGCGCCCGACGGCGCCTCGCCGGCGTTGGCGGCTGCACCCTCCGCCCCGCCACGCTCGACCACTGCCTCCATACGCCCCTCCCCGGCTGGCCGCGATGATAGCGGGGGGCGGATGAGGGAGTCGACTCTGGCCGCCGAGACGCCAGCGCCCCGCCACTGGCGCGGGTCCCGGAACCACGATGCGAGGACTGTCAGAACTCTCGGGTGAGACCCAGGATGGCGCCGTGGTTCTCGTAGTCGTGTAAGGGGATGTTGGAGGTGCTGCGCTCGTAGGTGTAGCCCACGTAGGGCGCGAAGCCGCTGAGCTGCAGCGACCGGTGCAGCACCCTGACGCTCAGCCACCCGATCCGGTCTTCTCGCGTCTTTTCGAACAGCGGGTCCTCGCCACGGTATCCATTGAGCTGGGCCGAGGCGGAGAGCGAGGCCGTGATCCCGTTCTCGAAGGCACGCGAGACACCGACACCGAGACCGGCCAGGCGGCTGCTCCGGTGATCCGTGCGGGCCTCGACGAGTTCGAACTGCGGGCCGGCCTCCAGCACAGTCTGACTGTCCAGCACATAGCGGACGATTGGATTGAGCGATATGCGCCAGCCGTCCAGGTCGTCCCTCTCATCGTGCTTGCGATAGTCCGCATTCGTGTTCGCACCGACGCGCGTCCGGTTGGACAGGCGGTAGTCGACACGCGCCCAGGGCCCGACGCTGGACTGGAACCCCGCCGTGCCCTGCCAGCGGCGGCCGACTTGCACGCCGCCCGATGCGCTGCCGCCTTCGAACAGCCGCGTGAGCCCGGCTTTGCCGACGAGCGCGATGTCGTTCCATGCGGATTGCTCGTAGAGCTTGGCTGCGGTGGAGAGGGCGAAGTGCCCGCGCAGGCCGTCGCCCACGGTCGGGAAGTAGGCGCCGCCCGCCGAAAGCTGCGTGCCGATGCCGGATGCTTCCCGTGCGTCCTCATTCAGCCGGAACGTCGCGCCGCCGATCTGCACGGTCTCCCTGTCGGTGCGGCGGACGGCGTTGGTCTCCGGCAGTGCGGCGATCGAGACATGGGCCGACCAGCGCTTGCGCGCGTCGATGGCGTTGAGAAAGCTCTCGACGGCGCTCTCGACCGAAGACGGCAGCCTGTCTCCGAGAGAGAGCTGGAAGTGATACTTGGCCTTGTCGTCCTGCCCGGCAGCGTAGTGCGCGCGGGCGAGTTCCAGCCGCACCCGGGTCAGGTCGGGGCGGATGACGAGGATCGCCTCGTACTGCTCGGCGGCCTCGCGCGGCTGGCGCAAGCGCATGTAGACCGCGCCCAGCAGGAAGTGCCGTTCGATCGCTTCCTCTTCGTTGGCCGGCTGGGCCTGCTTCAGGAATACGAGCGCGTCCTCGAAGCGCCCGGCCTGCACAAGCAGACGGCCGGCCGCCAGATCCGAAATCTCGGGCGCGGCGGCCGGGGGCTGACCGGTTGGTTCAACAGGTTCCGCGTGCGCCCCGACGGCGACCAGGGCCGTCAAGGCACACGCGGCAATAACGGTGGTGACCCAAACTATGGGGACACCTTCGTAGGAACCATGAACGCGAACCGAAAGTGTCGCCTACTGCTGATCGTTGGGATCGGGCTGCGACGCTCCGAACACTCCGTTGAAGTACAAGTCAGGAAGAGAACCCATGGGACCTCGGTGCCCGTTCATGACGCCACCGACTTCTTCCGCCGCCGGTCCGTAGAACTGGCCAAGCATGGTTCCTGCGAAGCCGCGAACGGTCTCGTCGAGGGGGGTATTGGGGTCGGTGTCAACGCCCGCCCAGTCAGCGGTGAAGCCACTATCCGCGATTACACCGTTGGAGATGCCGATCGAGTTTCCCGCCCCCATCGCCTGAGGTGATTCACTAAAGTCACCTGCTTGCAAGGCGAGTTGGTCGATTATTCCGTCGACTTCGCTGTTGTCGAAATCGGCATTTAGTGCCAGGGTGCCGTAAAGGTTGATCCGATCTTCCGGATACGGTTCCGAATTGTCTCCAAGCCATATTTTTGCGTTCATGTACCCGTAATAGGATGCGCTGCCCGCGGGCAAGTTCTCTGGCCGCGTTTGCGCGCCGTAAGCCGAGTACGCCTGGTATTCGTCGCCGGTCCGATTGAAGACCCATCCATTGATGTCAAAGTACGCGAATCGGGACGAACCGCTCGTTCTGTCGCTTGGATCGGCGGTGAAGGCGTCCGAATTGGACCAAAACCAATAGTTGTTGAACCGCCAGAGGTCGTTATCGCCCCTCCTGTTCACATTGAAGGCGCCCCCTGTATCGCTCCAGGTATCCGCCGAGAAGTGTATCGTCGAAGCCCTGCCGTCGATGACATAGGTGACGTTGAAGCCGTTCGCACCGTCGCTCGAAATGGACTTCACGAAGGCTGCACCATTGGCTGGTACCCTGAATTCGCTGTTGTCCCAGTCCCTGTAAACTGCCGCGCTTAGCGGGGCGAAGGCCGTGTTGCCGTCCGGCAGCAGGCTCGCCAGCGTATCGCTCGAACTGTCCGCGTATACCGCGGCATCCTGACTCGCGGAGATGCCGTTATCGCGACCCGCCGCAGTCTGGACCGCCATTCTCGCTGCCGCTGCTGCCTGGGATTCGCCGCCGAAGCGGCCGTGGATGACCTGGTCGGTCGCCGCGCGCTCGCCTGTCAGAACACCGCCGACCTCCTCGCCGTCAGGTCCATAGAACTCGCCTAGCATCGAGCCTTCAAATCCACGCAAGCTATCCTGCAGCGCCGAGCTTGTGTCGGTATCCTGGCCCGCCCATTCGGCGTGGAAGCGATTCTCATCGATTTTGCCGCTCGATATTGCGATCGAATTCGTATCCGGTACTTGCACCCAAGTGCCGTCAAGAAGCTGAAGCCACATGATGCCGGTGCTTCCGGTTATCGTGCTCGCAGAGAAATCGGCGTTTAGAGTCAGCTCACTCCAAATCCAGTTGCGGACTTCCCTGAAATTGGGATCGGTAAAGTTGTTATGCCTCTCAGCTATGAGATGCCCTTCGTAAGTCGCACTACCGAGGTTTACGAGAGTTTGCGAAGGCGTGACGACCCCGTGCGCCGCGTAGCCTCGCAGCTCTCCCGTTTCCCACGCGAAGATTTGAAAGTAACGCCGATGAACGGTCTTTGGTACCGGATCGCCTGCAACTAGTGGAAAATGGGCTAAGCCGTATGTGGTTCCATCGACGGTTTTTTGGTAGTAGTCGCTCACTCCAGGAGTCCAACTCCAGTCGGCAGCCTCGAAATCGACTTGCGTCTTCTGCCCGTCGACAACAAAGACGACGCTATACCCCGCCGCGCCATCGTGTGTGACCGACTCCACATATGCCTCCTCGTCGTCCTCCAGCAACACGACGCCTGCCTGGCCCATGTCGTCTGCCGTGATCTTGGCGGGCGCTGATACAGGCGCGAACGCCGTGCTGGCTTGATCCAGATTCTCCAGCGAATCCGCCGCGCTCGACGCAGTCGGCGAGGTCAGAGGGCTGGCCTCCAGCCCATGCCCGTATTCGGTTACCATTCCGTCACCGGGCATCATGCCGTCGCCGTCGCCCGGCGGCATCATCGCCGCCTCATCGCCACCTCCGCCGCCGCAGCCGTAGAGCCCCAGCGCGAGCACTGAGCACGCTGCAAGCGCTGTGAGATATCTCTTGCTAGATGTGGCCATCGAAGCCTCCCTGCTCTATTCGAGGCCTCGCCCAGAGGCCTCGGTTGTCGGAACTTGGCCCCGCTTGTGGCGGGGAACCTGGGCATCCCCATTCGCGTGTCCGCCCCGTTCCACCGATCTCCTGGGTTGAACGAACCGAGCGGCGTGTTTCCTTCGTCCACTGAAGAATGTTGAAAAGACATGGATATGTTTATTTGGCGTTGTCTTCGCCGTCGGCTTGTACGTCGACGCTCAGGCAGGGTGGCCGGCGGGAGGGGCGCTCCCTAGAATGGCGGGCAGGAACCAAGGCGCGGGAACGGCCAGGCTGCTCTGAGGTGGCCCCGGAAAATCGGACAGGTCGCTAAGGTGTATTCCACCGTCTGA
>JAPPNV010000214.1 GCA_028818565.1 Rhodospirillales bacterium
TCCCCGTCCTAGTCAACCCAGATTCCGGGATGGGGTCTGCGTACCGCTTACGCTCTTCCGGCACCATCGGCTGAGCCGAGACGAGACCGCGCTCCCCGAGGGCACCGCGCGCGTGCCTGCCGTCAGCGGCGCCTGCATGATGCTACCGGCAGCGATCTATCGCGCTATCGGCGGCATGGACGAAGGCTACTTTCTGCATGTCGAAGACCTCGATCTTTGTCTGCGGCTGCACCGGGCCGGGATCCCCACCTATTTCGTACCCCACGTCGAGGCGGTCCATCACGCGAGCACAAGCCGCGCGCACCCGCTTCTGATCGAGTGGCACAAGGTTCGCGGCCTTCTCCGCTATTTCGGGCTGCACTACGGCAGGCTCCGCTGGCTGCCTGTGCTGGCGCTGCTGGCGACCGCGATTTTCGGCCGCTTGGGCCTTCGGGCCGCGAAGTCGCTCTGGCGTCCCGCCGGGTGAAGCGCCGGGCGTTTCGCGCCGGCAGTCTTCGTCCGTCCCGACCGTTCCGCCAAGCGCCCGGGAGGGATCCCATGGGCCGCGAGCGTGGTAAGAACTGATCGCTCGAGAGGTGACCGATCGATCGGCGCCTGGCAGCGCGGGGGAGTGCGATGAACGACCGGATCGTCCTGATTACCAACGTGGAGCATTTCGTGGGCCGGCCGGTCGCCGCCGAGCTCGCCGCCCAGGGGGCGGCGGTGGTCTGCCACGACCAGAGCTTCGCCGATGCCGCCGCAGCGGCTGCATTCGAGGCGGCCAATCCCGCGCTCACCGTCGTCCGGGCGCAATCGCCGGCGGAGATCGTCGCAGCCGCGACCGAAGCCTGCGGGCGAATCGACGTGGTCGTCTGCAACGACGCCGGCGCCGCGGTCCGCGCGCCCATCGAGCAGGCAAAACTGAAGGACTTCCGCGTCGCGCTGGAGGAGATGGTGGTCTTTCCCTTCGAGATGGCGCGCGCCGTCGTGCCGCAGATGAAGGCCCGCAAGCGGGGCAAGATCCTGTTCATCACCTCTGCGACGCCCTTGCGGGGGCTTCCCAACTACTCGATGTACGTGACCGCGCGCGGCGCCACCAACGCGCTCACCGTATCGCTCGCCCAGGAGCTCGGCCGCCACAACATCCAGGTCAATGCGATCGCGCCCAACTATGTAGAGAGCCCGACCTACTTCCCGCCCGAGCTGGTCGAGGATCCCGAAACCCTCGCCAAGATGACCAGAAACATTCCGCTGAAGCGCCTCGGCAAGCCCGAGGAGGTGGCCGCGCTGGTGGCCTTCTACGCGTCGGACAGGAGCGACTTCATCACGGGCCACGTCATGCCCTTCGCCGGCGGCTGGGCTTGAGGTCTCCGCGCGCCTTCGGCGGCGAACGGACGTTGACTGTCTGGCCTCGTGATATGCTGAAGACGCACCGGATGAGGTGGAGGCGCATTCCGAGCTTCGCCATCCTCTGACGCCTCGTTGGCCGCCGTCGCTGGATGCGGCCCAGGAGCCGCCACAGTCCAACGTCAGCGGCGGACCACCGAACGGGCGCAAGCCACGAGCGAGGGCATGCACCATGAGCAACTACACCGTGAAGACGTTGCCCGATGTCGCGCTGACAGATCACATGCGCTCGATTCTCGACCGGCTTGACGGATCGACCGCCGACATCGAAACCTGCATCATGCTGCCTTCCGAGGTCTACACGTCGGAGGCCTGGTTCGAATTCGAGAAGCGCGCCGTGTGGGATCCCGAGTGGGTGTGCCTGGGCCACATCGGACAGATCCCGGAGGTCGGCGATTATTTCTCGATCGCCATCAACGACGACCCCTTGCTGGTGTTGCGGGACGAGACGGGCGAGGTGCGCGTCATGACGGCGGTGTGCCAACACCGCGGCCATATCCTCGGCGAGCACGCTGGAAACACCAGGGTATTCACCTGCCCCCATCACGGCTGGTCCTACGATCTCAGCGGCACCCTGATCGGTGCGCCGCAAATGGCGGCGCACGCCTCCCTGGAGGAGCTGCGCCGGACCAGCTGCCTGCCGACGCTGCGCTCGGAAATCTGGAACGGTTTCGTTTTCATCAACATGGACGGCAATGCGCCGCCGCTTAATTCGCGGCTCAAGCGGCTGACGGAGGAAATCGCCAACCACCATCTTGGCGACATGGGAGCGACGCCCACCTGCGACTTTTCCGGCTATCCGTGGAACTGGAAATCCATGCAGGAGAATGCCGTCGAACCGCATCACACGTGGTTCGTGCACAAGGGGCCCCATGACTTTGCGCCGTCGCGGCTGGCGACGTTCGTCGAATGGGACGACGACGACGACGGGGCGGTCTTTCACCCCACGGGTTTTCTCTATAAGGACGGCGGCTTCACCGCCGGGTTTCAATCTTTGTTTCCGATCATCGAAACGCTGACCGACGACGAGCGCCAGCGGGTGATGTTCGCGACCATCATGCCCAACCTCTTCATCGGCACGGTGCCCGACGGCTGCCTCTACTACATGATCCTGCCTGACGGGGCGAACAGCCTGACCTTGCGGGTGGGATACCTGTTTCCGCATTCGACCCTGGCCCTGGACAACTTCGACGTGACCTTCAAGGCCGTCGTCGACGGCATCGTCATCTATAACGACCAGGATACCGAGGCCAACACCGCGGTTCACAAGGGTTTGCGGTCGCGTTTTGCAAATCGCGGACGCTATGCGCCGTTGGAGGGAACCTTGCCGCAGATAAACCGCTGGCTGGTCAAGCGCTACAAGGCGTATGCGGCGCAACTGGACGCGGGATCGGCCTGACGCAGCCTCCGACGCGCCGATGCCGCCGGCGCAGTTAGCGCGACCGTCTCGGCATGCCCTCGTCCTGGGGGAGGTCCGGGTGCAGCAGGTTCCAGGTTTGCGCGCTGGCGACGTAAATCTCCCGGCTCGGCCGGAACCAGCTCGGGTCGTCCAGGCATCCGGCATAGAGCGCCCGGACCCCTTGGTGCGCTCCGTTGGTCAGGAACAGCGGCGTGCCACACGCAGGGCAGAACGCCCGCCTCATGGGGTTTCCGCTATCCGACAATCTCTCGAACCAGCTCGGCTCGCCGCGCAGCAGGGAAAAGTCGCTCTCCTTCACCACTATGACCGGCATGTAGGCGCTGCCGGTCGCCTGCTGGCAGTCGGTGCAATGGCAGTTGCCCATGTAGCGCGGGGCCTCCGCACACTCGTACCTGATCGCGCCGCATGCGCAGCCGCCGCCGAAGGGGACATTCATGACCGCTCCTCCCCGTACCTCGTCGGCAGAGTATAGTCACGTCGGCGGTGGCCCGACATTCGCTGGCCGAGCGCCATTAGGCCGACGCGTTGCGTCCGAGCGCGCAGTCCCCTACGCGTCGATACCCTCGGCGCGACGCTCCAATGCCGCGATGGCGTCCGCGGCAGTCACGGGCCGGCCGGCGTTGGTCAGCGCCCGCATGAGCGTGAGCGCCGCGTCATGGCCTTGCGCGCTGGTTCCCGCTACGCAGTCCTCCAGCACGTACACCCTGTAGTCGCGCTGATAGGCGTCCCCCGTGGTCCACAGCACGCAGACATCGCTGCAGACGCCTGCTATCAGGAGCGTATCGACGCCCAGGCGACGCAGGTTCATGTCGAGCTCGGTGCCGACGAAGATGCTGAAGCGCCGCTTGAGGACGCGGATGTCGCCGGGCTCGGGCGCGAGCTCGTCGACGATCTCTAAACCCTTCGTGCCTTCGATGCAGGGCGGTTCCGGCGCCTCTCCCGGCGCGGCGCGGGGATGCTTGCCGGTGACCCAGCCGCTCCGCCCGTCCCAGAGGAGGCGCCCGCCGTCGAGCCCATCGGCGCGATGCACCTCCTGGCTGAACACGACCGGCACCCGCGCCCGGCGGGCCGCGGCGATCACACGGCCGATCCGGTCCACCATGCGTTCGGCCCCGATCGCATAGGAGCCGACATCATCGTCGACGAAATCGTTCTGCATATCGACCACGGCAAGCGCGGGCCTCCCGATCTCCAGTCCGTCCATCGGTGCGTCCTCCGATCCCCGCTGCTCGTTGATCGGGCGGGGCAGTGCTTGTCTATTGTAGCGCATGACTAATTTTGGCCTTTATTGCGGCCCACTGCAGCGGCCGGTAGAGTGCTGTTCCAGCCGCAAGACGCGACCAGAAGCAGCTCGCGTAACGTCCGTCACAGCATTAGTGCGGATGTTCGAAGACAAGAATTCTTGCGGCATTGGGGTTCGGTTTTCGCGACGATGGGAGGCGGGGCAATGGCAATTGGCAACTCTGTCAGGGAGACCGAGCGCTATCTCGACGTGATCGAGCGCTTCAACCCGGAAATCAATGCGGTGCTCACCAAGACCCCGGAGATGGCGCTCGAAATGGCTCACAAAGCCGACAAGGCCGCCGATGAAGGCGAGTGGCTTGGGCTCCTGCACGGCGTGCCGATGCTGGTTAAGGATTGTCTCAACGTTGCGGGCACCCGGACCACATTCGGCTCGGGAATGTATCGGGAAAACATCGCCAATTCTGATTCCGAAGTCGTTCGACGGATCCGGAATTCGGGCCCGGTGTTTCTCGGCAAGACCAATTTGCCCGAGTTTTGCTACGGCGCGACGACCCACAACGTTCACTACGGCAATTGCCTGAATCCCTGGGATACGACACGGATACCCGGCGGCTCGAGCGGAGGCACCGCCGCAGCACTGGCATCGGGCATGTGCCGCATCGCGTTCGGATCCGACACCGGCGGCTCGGTCCGCGGTCCGTCTGCCCTCTGCGGCATCTCGGGCATTCGTCCGACCGTCGGCCGCATTCCCAACACCAACGCTCTGGCGCTCACGATCCACGCCGACACGATCGGCATGATGGCGCGGACCGTGCCGGACGTCGCGCGAGGCTTCGCCACGATCGCCGGTCACGACCCTGAAGACTCACTGAGCGAAGACGTGCCCCTGGAGAACTTCTTGCCGACACTGCGGGACGGCATCGAGAACACCAGAGTCGGGATTCCCACCACATATTACTTCGAGAACTGCGAGCCCGACGTCGTTGCACGCGTCATGGAAGCCTCGAAAGTCATCGAGGCCTGCGGTGCCACGCTGGTGGATATCGAGATCGAGGGCGCGGAAGAGGCGCGGGTCGCCGCGGGCCCCACCATACTGGCGATCGACATGGCGGACATGCATCGCGAAGGCCTGAAGAATTATCCGGAGGAATACGGCGATGAGGTCCTGAGGCGCCTACGCGCCGGCGAGCCGTTCAAGGGAACCGATTACGCGAACGCGCTGAGAATTCTGATCCGGTGGAAGCATCAGTTCAAACGCATCTTTCAAGAGGTCGACATGCTGCTGACGCCGACGACACCGATCGTTGCGCCGAAGTGGACGGACGCGGAGGACCTGCAGAAATCGACCCACTCCATTCTGCGCAACTGTTTCGGCTTCAGTTACGCGGGCGTGCCCTGCCTCAGCGTTCCCGTCGGGCTCGATTCGCAAGGCATGCCGGTCGGCATGCAGCTGACGGCAAAGTGGTTCCAGGAACCGCTGCTGTTCCGCGCGGGCGTCGCCTACCAGGAGCGCACCGAGTTTCACAAGTTGAGGCCGAAGCTTTCGGCCTAGTGTCCCGTTTGCGAAGTTTCTATCCAATTGCCCCTCACACGTCATGGCCGGGCTTGTCCCGGCCATCCACGAGTTTTTCGTGCGGGAGGGGCAAAGAACGTGGATGCCCGGAACAAGTCCGGGCATGACGATGCGTGAGAGAAGCCCGGTTGGAGGGATCGCTCACAGGGATCGTGTCCCGAGCCGTGGTGTAAGAGCCTGACGCCGATCGCGGTAACCGGC
>JAPPNV010000393.1 GCA_028818565.1 Rhodospirillales bacterium
GCCCAGCATCTCCAGCCACATCTGGTAGTTGAAGTAGGAGGGCGCGGCCAGGATCGCCTCGTCGCCCGGCCCCGCGAGCGCCATCAGCGCGAGACAGAAAGCCTGGTTGCAGCCCGCGGTGATCGCGACCTGATCGCGGGTCACGTCGCCGCCGTAAGCCTCCGCAAGCGCCGCGGCGAGCGCGTTGCGCAAATCGTCCCGGCCGACGATCGGGGTGTAGCGCGCCGTATCCGGCCGGCGCACCGCGTCCGCGAGATGGGCGGTCAGTGCCTCCGCTGGCGGGTAGGCCGGCACCGCCTGTGCGAGATCGAGCAGGGGCTTCTCGGGCGGGTAGTCGCGCCCCGCAGCGAGTTTCGCGATCTCGGCGATGGGCGGCGGGATGACGGCGCCAAGCGCCGGGTTGATGCGATAGGCGAGGCCGCCGGCGCTAATAGGCGTATTCCTCGAAGAGCGGCTCGATGCTGCGGCCCCAGCGGCCCTCGTAGGCCTCCAGCATGTCGTCGGCGGCGGTCCGCCCGCTCTCGGCGATCTGGCGCAGGTAGGTGAGGTAGGAGCGTTCGTCGGAATCGAGGTTGCCGGCGACCGCGCGGCGCTTGAGGCCGCCGGCCGCGATCTCCACCGTGTCGCGGGCGACCTCCTGAACCGTCCGCCCGCCGATTGTGGCGCGCAGCGCCTCACGCGGCACGGCACCGAGCATCGCCGCGACGTCATCGGCGGACCAATCGGAGACCAGCGCCTCGGCCTCGTTCAACGCGGTCGAATCGTAGAGCAGGCCGACCCAGAGCGCCGGCAGCGCACAGACCTTGCCCCAGGGGCCGCTGTCCGCACCCCGCATCTCGATGAAGGTCTTGAGCCGGACCTCGGGGAAGACCGTGGTGAGATGATCCTCCCAGTCCTTGAGCGTCGGCCGCTCGCCGGGAAGTTGGGGCAGGGCGCCGTCGAGGAAGTCGCGGAAGGATTCGCCCGCCACGTCCACGTAGCCGCCGTCGCGCGCCACGAAATACATGGGCGCGTCCAGCACGTAGTCGGCATAGCGCTCGAACCCCATGCCGGGCTCGAAGACGAAGCGGAGCAGGCCGCAGCGGTCGGGGTCGGTATCGGTCCAGACAAGGCTGCGATAGCTGCGGAAGCCGCTCGTCTTGCCCTCGACGAAGGGCGAGATGGCGAAGAGCGCGGTGGCCACCGGCTGCAGGGCCATGGCGACGCGCATCTTGCGCACCATGTCGGCTTCCGAGTCGAAATCCAGATTGACCTGCACGGTGCAGGTGCGGGTCATCATGTCGAGGCCGAGGCTGCCGCGCGTCGGCATGTAGCGGCGCATGATCGCGTAGCGGCCCTTGGGCATCCACGGGATCGCCTCGCGCGGCGCGTCCGGCCGGAAGCCCACGCCGTAGAAGCCGATGCCGAGCTCTGCGGAGACCGTCCGCACCTGATCGAGATGCGCGTGCACCTCGTCGCAGGTGCGGTGCAGGTTGTGGAGCGGGGCGCCCGAGAGCTCGAGCTGGCCGCCCGGCTCCAGCGTCACCGACTGGCCGTCCTTGAGCAGGGCGATGGGATTGCCGTTCTCCAGGTAGGGGGTCCAGCCGTAGCGCTGAAGCCCCTCCAGGAGCGCACGGATGCCCCACGGCCCCTCGTAGGGGAGCGGCGCGTGGTCCGCGAGGCGATGGCCGAACTTCTCGTGCTCCGTGCCGATGCGCCACGCCGAGCGCGGCTTGCAGCCGGATTCGAGATAGGCGATCAGGTCGCGCCGGGTAAGCGCCTCGCCTCGCCTGGTGGCGCTGTCGTTCACGCCCCCTCCCAACAGTCGCGTCGAAGCTGTGCGGGGTTTCCCCTATTCGGGCGCCGCTGTCCAGCCTATCGAAGCGCGAATCCGGACATGGCAGGGCTGTGTCGGGTGCAGCGCGGCCTCATCGCCAGTCGCCGGCGAGGGCCTGCCAGCAGGCGAGGGCGGCCGCGACCGCGGTCTCGGCCCGCAGGATGCGGGGGCCCAGGCGGGCATGCACGGCCGCCGGGTGATCGGCGAGCAGGCGCTTCTCGGCGGGCGCGAAGCCGCCTTCCGGCCCGATCAGAATGGCCCAGGACACTCCGGAGTCGCCCTCCACCGCCTCGGCCATCGTCGAGGGGGCCTCGGGGTCGCAGACCAGCAGCCGGCGTTCGGCCGGCCAATCGGCGAGCGCGTCGGTGAGGGAGCAGGGGGATGCGACATGAGGCACTTCCAGGCGGCCGCACTGTTCCGCTGCCTCGATGGCATGCGCCCGGAGTCGTTCGAGATTGACCCGTCTGGTCTGGCCGTATCGCGTGAGGACCGGGTGGATGGCGCCGATGCCGAGCTCGGTCGCCTTTTCGACCACGAACCGGGTGCGCTCGGACTTGAGCGGCGCGAACAGAAGCCGCAGGTCCGGTGCCGGAGGCTGCACGGCGAGCCTCGTGACGGGCCGGACGGTGGCGCGGCTGGGGGCGAGCGTCTCGATGGTGCCCTCCCACTCGCCGTCGCGGCCGTTGAACAGGCGAACCCGGGCCCCCTGCGCCTGGCGCATCACGTTGCGGAGGTAGTGGGCCTGGTTGGCGGTCAGCGTGACCGCAGCGCCCGCTGCGAGAGAGCTCTCGACGAAGAGGCGGATCGCGCTCCGGCCGTCCTCTCGCTCGCGCTCCGGCCCCGCCATGGGCGGCTCTCCGCTTGTCACTGCCAGGGCGCCACGATACACCAGCAGACATGGCCGAGCGCCTGCATAACGTGGCCGGAGCGCCCGACGGGCGTGGGCCCGGAGGGCCTGGGCCGGTCGAGCGGGCGGCGCCGCCGTTCGCGCGCCCTTTCGTCGCGCTGGCCCGGCTGGACCAGCCGGTCGGCGTCTGGCTCCTGCTCTGGCCCTGTCTCTGGGCCATCGGGCTCGCCTCCGACGGCCTGCCGGATATCGGCCTGCTGGCGCTCTTCACCGCCGGCGCCTTCGTGATGCGGGCCGCCGGCTGCACCCTCAACGACATCTTCGACCGGGACTTCGACGCCCGCGTGGAGCGTACGCGCCGGCGCCCGCTGCCCTCCGGCGCCATCGGGTTGAAGGGGGCCGTCGCCTTCATGGCGGTGCTGCTGGCCGCGGGACTCGCCATCCTGCTCCAGCTCAACCTGTTCGCGATCCTGCTCGGCGCAGGCTCGCTGCTGCTGGTGGTGCTCTACCCCTTAATGAAGCGCATTACCTATTGGCCGCAAGCCTTTCTGGGGCTTACGTTTAATTACGGCGCGCTGCTGGGTTGGGCGGCGGTGGAGGGCGGCATCGGCTGGCCGGCGGGGCTGCTCTACGCCGGCGGCATCGCCTGGACCCTCGGCTACGACACGATCTACGCCCATCAGGACAAGGAGGACGACCTCCTGATCGGCGTGAAGTCCAGCGCCATCGCGCTCGGTGAGCGGACGCGGCCCTACCTGATCGCGTTCTACGTGGTCGCCGTGGCGGGCTTCGCGGGAGCGGGGGTCGTTGCGGAGGTGGCGTGGCCCTACTTCGTGGGCGTGGCGGTGGCGGCGCTCCTGCTCGCCTGGCAGGCGCTCCGCGTCCGCATCGACAGCCCGCCCGATTGCCTCGTCAAGTTCAAGAACAACAGCCTGGTCGGCCTCGCCCTCTTCGCCGGTATCGTCGCTGCAAAGGGAATCGGCTAAGCGTCACTCCGCTGTAGGCGAGAAGTTTTGATAGGAGAAGGGCTGCGCCTGAGCCCTGAGCCGCGCCGTGCGCTCGCGCCTGACCGCCTCGTCATCGACGGCCTCCAGGATGAATTCGTCCAGCGGCCCCGGCACGCCGAGCATGGCCTGAATCGCCCGCAACGCCTCCGTCTGCGAGCAGGTGCGGAAGCGCCGGCCCTCGGCCCGGATGGCGGCGAGCGCGAGCGGCGCGCCCTCCGGGCCGATGTGGCCGAAACCGCCCACATAGGTGCTCACCGTCTCCATGGGCGGCAGCAGATCGGGTTCGAGCCGGATGTTGCGAAGCGGGCCGAAGCGGTAGGTGTGGCGGCGGAACTCGGTCTCGTGCATGCGCGCAAGCTCGCGGTCGTCCAGGCAGGTGATGGCGATGTCGCAGACCGTGCCGGGGGAGGGGGCGAGGGTCGCCGGCACCGCGCCGTAGCTGGAGATATGGGCGGCGTGGACGACATCGAAGCCGTGGAGCTTCGCCTGGAGGACCGGAAAGACCGCCGGCCCGACGGGCGCGAATTTTCGTTGCAGGCGCTCGGGCGCGGCGTTGGCGCCGTAGGCCAGCACCGGCGTGCGCCGGCTGAGCGGGGCCGGGGCGGCGAGCCCTTGCTGGCGTAGCAGGGTACCTGCCGGCACGGTTTGGCCGTCGATTTCGACCTCCGCCTCTTCCAGCGCGTCACCGAGGGCGTTGAGGCGCAACGCCTCGCCATCGACATAGAGGAAGGAATACCCCGGCCGCGGGAAGGGATAGCGCTTCGCGGTCTCGACTAGGGCGTTACGCGCCGCGCTCACCGGTCACCTCGTTGGTCGCCGGGAATACACCCCGGACCATGGTGCGGTGCACGGCGCGCCACGGCTGTGTCACTTTCGCGCCATGAAACACAAGCGCACAAACGGCACGACGGGCGGCATGAGCGGGCGCGCGTCGGCCGGGACACGACTGCCCGCTCTCAGCGACGACCATCGTTCGCGTGCGGCCATCGGCCGCCACGCCAAGCGGGTGCATGACCTCATCGAGCGACAGAAAGAAGTCGACCGCGCGGCGCGAACTTGGGCGGGCAGTCTCGGCGAGGGCTCCGGGGACCGCTCCGGCCTGCTCGCGATCGAGATGCTTCGGATGCTGGCGCTGCGTTGCGCAGCAGGCCTCGTCGAGCGCGAGGAGCCGGTCAAGGCGGAGGAGATCGCCTGCCTTGCGCTCGCCCTGCGCCGCATCGAAAGCGCCGACCGGCTCAGGCGCGAGCGGGAGCGCATGGCCGCGAAAGCCGCCTCCCGCGACGGTGGGGCCGCGCAAGACGGCGATCTCACGGCGGAGACCGTCTTCGCCATCCGCCGGGCCGCAGAGGGAAAGCGCCACTGACAGGTTGTCGCCGGTGGCTCCCTGGCCGGCCGCCTGCATGCCGCGATCCCCCTTCATCCCGCCATATCTCACCTCATCCCGCTCTATCCCACTTCATCCCGCCATATCTCAACTCATCCCGCTCTATCCCACTTCATCCCGCCAAATCTCACTTCATCTCGCTCTATCCCACTTCATCTCGCCAAATCTCACTTCATCTCGCCTTATCCCACTTGAACCAGGCGAATCCCACTTAATGCCGCCGAATCCCGCTTTATCCGACTTCCGCGTCGCGTGCTGCGAGAGGAGGGCGGGCCGGCGGCGACAGGTGAGGTGCGGCACTGCGCGGGCTTGACGGGGGCCGGCGCCTGCCCATGAATGTGGGCCTCCCGCCGAGGTGCCCATGGCCTATCGATCGCTGCGCGACTTCATCGCCCGCCTGGAGAGCGCCGGCCGGCTCAGCCGGGTCTCGGCGCCGGTCTCGCCCCATCTGGAGATGACCGAGATCCAGACCCGCCTGATCGCGGAGCAGGGGCCGGCGGTGCTGTTCGAGAACGTGGTCGGCGAAGACGGCACGCGCTGCGACATGCCGGTGCTGGTCAACCTCTTCGGTACCGTGGAGCGGGTCGCCTGGGGCATGAACCGGGAGCCCGATGGGCTGCGCGAGGTGGGCGAGACGCTGGCCTTTCTGCGCCAGCCCGAGCCGCCGAGCGGCTGGCGCGAGGCGGTCGAGATGCTGCCGC
>JAPPNV010000417.1 GCA_028818565.1 Rhodospirillales bacterium
GACATGCAGTTCGAGGGCCAGACCCACCTGCTCACCGTGCCGGTCGCGGGGCCGGGCGTGACGCGCGAAGAACTCCAGAACGCCTTCGAAGCCGCCTACTGGGAGCGCTTCGCGGTCGCCCTCGACACGATCCCAGCGGTTCTGGTCAACCTGCATACCGCCGTGATCGGCGCCAGACCGGCGGTGCCGCTCGCGGCGCTCGGCGGCCAGGCGCGGGCCGCCTCCCTCGACGGCGCGCTGATCGGCACACGCCGCGTCTGGTTCCCCGATGGCTGGGCGGAGACGCCGGTCTACGACCGCGACCGCCTGCCCGCCGAGGCGCGCTTCGAGGGCCCCGCGATCGTGCAACAGACCGACTGCACCAGCGTGGTCGAGCCGGGCAACCGGGCCTCCCTCGATTCCATCGGCAACCTGATCCTGGACGTCGGCGAATGAGCGCGCTCGACCCCATCACCCTCGGCGTGGTGCAGAGCGGCCTGCAGCAGGTCTGCAACGAGATGGACCTCGCCTTCGTCCGTTCGGCCTTCAGCCCGGTCATCTCGGAGGGGCTCGATCGTTCCGACGGCATCTACGCCAGGGAGGACGGCAAGCTGATCGCCCAGGGCGAGCTGGGGCTGCCGGTCTTCGTCGGCACCATGCAGTTCTCGACCGAGCACCTGATCGCCACCAGGCCCGCCGTGCGCGAGGGCGACATCTTCGCCGTCAACGACCCCTATCTCGGCGGCACCCACCTGATGGACGTGCGCTTCGCGCTGCCCTTCTTCTACAAGGGCGCGCATTTCGCCTGGCTCTCCAACACCGGCCACTGGCCGGACACCGGCGGCATGGTGCCGGGCGGCTTCTCGGCGCGGGCCACCGAGGTGGTGCAGGAGGGCCTGCGCTTCCCGCCGGTCAAGCTCTACAAGGAAGGGACGATCGACGAGGAGATTCTCTCGATCATCCTCTCCAACATCCGCGTGCCCGAGCAGCGCATCGGCGACATCGAGGCCCAGTCGGCGGCGCTGCTGGTGGGTGCGCGCCGGATGACGGCGTTGCTCGACAAGTACGGTCAGCCCCTGGTGGAAGACGTGATCCGAGAGATGCGCCAGCGCGCCGCGCGCCAGATGCGGGCCAAGATCGAGACCATCCCGGACGGCAGCTATCGCGGCCTCGCCACGGTCGATTCCGACGGCGTGGTGAACGAGCCGCTCACCATCGACATGCGCATCCGCGTGGACGGCACCGAGCTTCACTTCGACATGTCGCACTCCAGCCCGCCCTGCCTGGGGCCCATGAACAGCGTGGCGGCCACCACCAAGTCCGCCATCTATCTCGCGATCCGCCACATCTTCCCCGACGTGCCGATCAACGCCGGCATGTTCGAGCCGCTGCACATCACCGAGCCCAGGGGCACTTTCCTCCACGCCGAATACCCGCGCCCGGTCTCGGGCTGCGCGGCCGAGGTGAGCCAGCGCATCGCGGAAGCCGTGTTCGATGCGCTCGCCCGGGCGATCCCCGATCGCCTCTTCGCCGCGCCCGCCGGCACCTCGGGCAACTTTGCCGTGGGCGGCGGCGACCCCGCGCGGGGGCGGGACTACGTGATGTACCTCTTCACCGGCGGCGGCTACGGCGGCTCGCCCGAAGGCGACGGGCTCACCAACGGCTGCTCCACCATCGGCATCTCCAAGATGCAGCCGATCGAGGTGATGGAGCAGAAGTACCCGGTGCTCTTCCAGGAATACTCGCTGCACGAGGGCTCGGGCGGGGCGGGGCGCCAGCGCGGCGGCTTCGGCGTGACCTACGCCTGCACGCTTCGTCGCGGTGCGGCCTCGGCCTCCATGGTGATGGACCACGGCCGCACCGGGCCCAACGGCGCGCTCGGCGGCGCGCCCGGCGGCGTCAACACCGTGGACGTGATCCGCGCCGACGGCTCGGCCTACCGGCCGCCGCATCTCTCCAAGGACCAGGAAATCCCGCTTCGGCCCGGCGATACCGTGCGGGTCTCGACACCGGGCGGCGGCGGTTACGGCGATGCCTACGAGCGTGAGCCGGCGCTGGTGCTGCAGGACGTGATGCGCGGCTACTATACGGTGGACGAGGCGGAGCAGCGCTTCGGCGTGGTTCTTTGCGGCGACCCGCCGCAGGTGGACGAGGCGGCCACCGCAGCCCGCCGCAGCGCCGGGCCGTGCGGCAAGGGCGGCTAACTCCCGCTACCGCCCTCCCCCACCAGCAGCCCATCGTAGCGCTCGCGCAGCGCCGACTTGAGGAACTTGCCCGTGGACGTGCGCGGGATTTCATCCACGAAGACGTAGTCGTCGGGCAGCCACCACTTGGCGAAGTCGGCAGCGAGGTGGCTCTGGAGCGCGTCTGCGTCCGTCTCCGCGCCCTCCTTCAGGACGATGACGGCAAGCGGGCGCTCGTCCCACTTCTCGTGCCGCGCCGCGATCACCGCAGCCTCGCTCACCGCGGGATGGCCCATGAGCGCGTTCTCCAGATCGACCGAGCTGATCCACTCGCCGCCGGACTTGATCAGGTCCTTGGTGCGGTCGGTGATCTTCATGTAGCCCTCGGCGTCGATGGTGGCGACGTCGCCGGTGCGCAGCCAGCCGTCGTCGGTCCACTTGTCGCCGAGCTCGCCGGAATCGTGGTAGGCGGCGGCGATCCAGGGCCCGCGCACCTGCACCTCGCCCATGGTCTCGCCGTCCCAGGGCACGGTGCCGGCATCGTTTATCAACCGCATGTCGACGAAGGGCATGGCGATCCCCTGCTTCGCCCGGTAGTCGTACTGGGCGTCCTCGTCGAGCTCTCCCATGGTCGCCTTGATGACCCCGGCGCTGCCGAGCGGTGTCATCTCGGTCATGCCCCAGGCGTGGATGGTGCGGACGCCGTGACGGTCGAAGCCGCGGATCATGGCCTCGCTCGCCGCCGAGCCGCCGACCGCGGTACGGAACCGCGGGTCGAGCGACCAGCGCTCCGGCTCGGCATCGAGCGCCTGGAGGATTCCGTTCCAGATCGTCGGCACGCCGGCGGCGAATGTGACGCGCTCGGCCTCGCAGAGATCGAGCAGGCTCACCGGGTCGAGATGGGGCCCCGGCAGCACGACGCGGGCGCCGGACGCCACCGCCGAATACGGCAGGCCCCAGCCGTTGGCGTGGAACATCGGCACCACCGGCATGACGGTGTCGTGCTGGCTGATGCCGAAGGGCTCGGTCATGCACATCGCCATGGTGTGGAGCACCATGGCCCGGTGCGAATAGACGACGCCCTTGGGCCGCCCGGTGGTGCCCGAGGTGTAGCAGACGCCGCAGGCGTCGCGTTCGTCGAGGGCGGGCAGGTCGTCGTCGGGGTCGCCCGACGCCAGCAGGTCCTCGTAGTTCTCGTAGCCCTCCGGCACCGGCTGGCCCGAGAGCGCCACCACGAACACGCGCTCCGGCGCGATCTCGGGCCGCACCCTCTCGAACAGCGGCAGGAGCACGTCGTCCACGATCACGAAGCGGTCGCCGGCGTGGGTCGCGATGTACGCGATGTCGTTCGGGTGCAGGCGGAAGTTGAGCGTGTGCAGCACGCAGCCGGCGGCGGGGACGCCGAAGTAGCACTCCTCGTGCGGGTAGTTGTTCCACATCATGGTGCCCACCGGATCGCCCCGCTTGAGGCCCGCGCGCACGAGCGCCGAGGCGAGCTGGCGGGCGCGGCGGTGGAAGTCGCCGTAGGGGTAGCGGTGCAGCGACTTGTCCGGCAGGCGGGTGACGATCTCGCCGTCCTTGAGCAGCGTGCCGGCCCGCTCCAGGTACTGCGAGAGGGTGAGCGGGTAGTTCATCATCGTCGCGCGCATCGATCTCCTCCGCGTGGCGCCCGTGGCGCATGATGCCGAACCGCCGGCCGCCCTTCAATCGACACGCGCGCACCGGCCGCGCCCTCCCTTGCCAGCGCTTCCGATCGCCGTAAGCTGCCCGCCATGCTGCGGCTCACCCAGATTCTCGGCAACGCGACCGAACCGGCAATTGCCGAGCGGCTGCACGCGCTGGAGCACGACGGCCGGGTCGAGACCATCACGCTGGATGCGGCGGACACCGCGCGCAAGCGGCTCCGGGTCGCGACCGACAAGGGGACCGACTGCGCGGTGGCCATCGCGCGCTCCGACCGCCTCGCCAACGGGGCGGTGCTGCTGTTGGAGGACGACCGCGCGATCGTGGTCCGCATGCGCGAGACCGTGTGGCTCGCGCTTGGCCCCCGCGACCTGGCGGCGGCTTTGGACCTCGGCTATTTCTGCGGCAACCTGCACTGGCGGGTGCGGTTCGAGGGCGCGGTCCTCAAGGTGGCGCTGGACGGCCCGCGCGAGACCTATATCGCGCGGCTCGCGCAGCATCTGGCGGACGGACGGGCGCGCATCGTCGAGGAGCAGGACGGGTAGTGGCGACGGAGACAGTGCAAGACCTGGCCGGGGCGACGGCGGCGGCGCCGAGCGCAGCACGGGTCGGCATCGGCGGCCCCGTGGGCTCGGGCAAGACCGCGCTGATCGAGGGGCTGCTGCCGCTCTTCGCGGCCCGCGGCACGTCGATGGCTATCGTCACCAACGACCTGGTGACGCAGGAGGACGCCGAGCGGTTGCAGCGGAGCGGCCTGATTCCGCCGGAGCGCGTGGTGGGCGTCGAGGCCGGCGCCTGCCCCCATACCGTGATCCGCGAGGACCCGACGCTCAACATCGAGGCCGCCGACCTCTTGGAGGAGCAGCTCCGCCCCCTCGACCTGATCCTGATCGAGAGCGGCGGCGACAATCTCGCCTCCACCTTCTCCCTCGATCTGGTGGACCACTGGATGTTCGTGATCGACGTTTCGGGCGGGGACGACATCCCGCGCAAGCGGGGACCGGGGATCGTCCGGGCCGACCTGCTGATCATCAACAAGTCCGACCTCGCGCCCCACGTGGGAGTCGATCTCGCGCTGATGCGCAAGGAGGCGGAAGAGGTACGGAACGGCCGGCCCGTGCTGCTCACCAACTGCCGCACCGGCGAGGGTCTCGACCGGGTCGCCGACCACCTCGCTCACGACGTGCTGATGGAGGGTTGAGGCGCCATGAACGAGGCGACGACGACTGTCAGGACGCGGGAAAGTCTTCTCGCACGCGCCAGGGAGATCATGGACACGATCCGGGAGCGCTCGGACGAGACCGAGGAGACTCGCCGGCTCGCGCCCGAGACCATGCAGACGATGCGCGAGGCCGGCGTTCACCGCATCCTGCAGCCGGCGCGGTACGGCGGAGCCGAGGCGCACTATTCCGGCTTGGTCGATATGGTGGAGACCATCTCCATCGCCTGCAGCGCTGCCGGCTGGTGCCTAATCCAGTACGCCTCCCACAACTGCCTGCTCGGCTACTGGCCGCCGGAGGGGCAGGACGAGATCTGGGGCAAGACTCCGGACGCCATGGTGGCGGGCGCGCTGATCCCGGCATGCGGCCGGGCCGTACGGGTGGACGGCGGCTGGCGCATCAGCGGGCGCTGGCCGTTCGCGAGCGGGGTCTACGGCGCCGATTGGTTCATCGCTGCCGCCTTCACCGAAGACGGGGACAAGCCCAGGCTCGCCCAGATGCACGCGATCCCGCAGGGCGAATACGAGATCATCGACACCTGGCACACCGCTGGACTGCGCGGCACCGGCAGCGCCGACGTCGCCGTGGACGACGTCTTCGTGCCGGACCGCCGCGCGC
>JAPPNV010000277.1 GCA_028818565.1 Rhodospirillales bacterium
CGGCATCAAGTCGGGGGCGATTGAAGGCGATATCTGGCGGCAAGTCAAGGGCCGTGAAACCGGGGGAGATAGAAAATCGTCAACTATTACAACGATGTATCATACCATCGGCGTCCAACGGCGGATGATGGCGGGGAGTGTCCGGAATATGATGCGACCCCGGAACAAGTCAGGGCATGACGACGTGAGAGAGAGGCGCGGTCGTCGAGATCGCTCTCCGGCCTGATCGTATGCGAACTAAACTCAGAAACAGGAGACTAGGGAGAACCAAGACATGAGAACACTACTGAAGTTGCTGTCGGCAGCCTCGCTGGTGGCGGCGCTCGGGGCGATTCCCCAGATCGTTCAGGCCGGCGGCGTGCTGCGCCTGGACGAGGTCGCGGTCGGCGAGCTCGACCCGGCCAAGGCGACCGACTACGCCGACTCCATCCTGATGTTCAACGTCTACGACACCCTCGTCATCCCGCAGCAGGGCGCGCCCGGCCACGACCCGCACCTCGCGGCGAGCTGGTCCGGCGAAGGGACGAGCTTCACCTTCACGCTCCGCGACGACGTGACGTTCCAGAGCGGCAATCCGCTCACCGCCGACGACGTGGTCTTCTCGCTCGACCGCATGAAGACCATCGGCCAGGGGCTCTCCTACCTGTTCGTGAGCGTGGAAGGCGCCGAGGCGGTGGATGGGAACACCGTGCGCTTCACCCTCTCCGAGCCTTACGCGCCCTTCGTCTCGTCGCTGGTGCGGCTCCCCATCGTCGACAAGCAGCTCGTCATGGCCAATCTCGGCGAGGGCGAGGGCGAGATGGGCGACTGGGGCCAGGCCTACCTCTCGCAGAACGGGGCGGGCACCGGCGCCTACCGGGTGGTCTCTCACAACCCGCAGGATGAGACGGTGATGGAGAAGAACGCCGACTACTTCCTGCCCATCGCCGAGGCGGCGCCGGACACCGCGCGCCTTCGCTACGGGCTCGAGGCGGCCACGGTGCGCACGCTCATCGCCCAGGGCGAGCACGACATCTCCTCGCAGTGGGTGCCGCCGGAGGTTCTGGGTGCGCTTGCCGGGGAGGGCGCGCAGCTCCTCACCGAGGGCGGCGTGACCGGCTTCTACATGAAGCTGAACACGACCAAGCCGCCGCTCGACGACGTGAACTGCCGCCTCGCGCTGGCCAAGGCCTTCGACTACGAAGGCGGGGTCAAGATCATCGCGGTCACCGACGAGGTCTCGCAGGGGACTCTTTCCACCGGCGCGATCCCGGCTGCGATGCTGGGCGCCAACCCGCGCGAGAAGGCGCAGACGCGCGATCTCGATGCGGCGCGGCAGCACCTGGCCGACTGCAAGTACTCGCCGGACGAGTTCGTGCTGGAGCTCACCTGGATCGGCGAGGTGCCGCTGGAGGAGCGCTTCGCGCTGCTCATGCAGGCGAACTTCGCGGAGATCGGCATCAACTCCGATATCCGCAGGATCCCGTGGGCGCTGTTCGCCGAGCAGGTCTCGAACTCCGAGACCACGCCGAACGTCTCGCAGGTCTACGTCACCGCGGTGACCGGCGATACCGATACGCTGCTCTACGGCATGTATCACTCCAGCGCGGCCGGGACCTGGCAGTCGCCCGAGCACCTCAATGACGCCGAGGTGGACCGCCTGCTGGATGCCGGGCGCTCAGGTGCTACGCCGGAAGACAGGGCGGCGGCCTATTCGGCGCTCAACGACAGGCTGATTGCGATCTCGCCCACCATCTACGCGCACGATTCGCAGTCGGTCTTCGCGGCGTCCAACCGGGTCAAGGTGCCGGCGCTGAGCGATCCGGCCATGGCCTTCGGCCTCGACGGCTTCGGCTTCAGCTTCCGCCTCATGGAAATGACCGAGTAACGGTCAGCGGCGGGGCGGGCATCCTGTCGACCTGCCCGCCCCGTCGTTTAGAGTGGGGTCGTGACGCCGACGATCCTTATTTTTGTACGACGCGTCGGGATCTCCTGCATCGTCCTGCTGGGGGTCTCGATGCTGATCTTCGCGATCGCCCGGGTCATCCCGGGCGATCCTGCGCGCATTGCGCTCGGGCCCAGCGCCACCGCAGAGCAGGTCGCCAAGCTGCGCGCCGAGCTTCGCCTCGACGAGCCGATCGCGGTCCAGTACGGGCACTTCCTGAGCGAGCTCGCCCAGGGCGACCTCGGCATCTCGCTCTACACCAACCGGCCGGTGGTGGTGGACATCGCGCAGTTTCTGCCGGCCACGCTGGAGCTGATCTTCGTCGCCGGCGCGATGATGATCGTGATCGGGCTTCCGCTCGGCATCGCGTCTGCGCGCTGGCGAGGCACCTGGATCGACAACGCCATCCGAATGATCGCCCTGCTCGGGGTCTCGGCGCCGAGCTTCGTCTGGGCCGTGATTCTGATGCTGCTGTTCGCGTACTTCCTGCCGCTCTTCCCCATCGCGGGCCGCATCTCGGACACCTTCGCCATTGAGCAGGTCACCGGCTTTCTGTTCCTCGACACGCTGATCGCAGGCAATCTCGCGGCCTTCGGCAACGCCGCCTGGCACGTCATCCTGCCTGCCTTCGCGCTCGCCTTGTCGGGCATCGGCCAGACCGCGCGGCTCACCCGCGCCAACATGGTGGAGACCTACGACAAGCCCTACGTCGAGATGGCACGCTCCTACGGCGTGCCGGACCGCCGCATCGCCAACCGATACGCGTTCAAGCCCTCGCTGATCCCCTCGCTCACCATCATCGGGCTCGACTTCGCGGCCATGCTCGGCAACGCCTTTCTCGTCGAGGCGGTGTTCGCCTGGCCCGGCCTCTCGCGCTACGGCGTCTCGGTCATCCTGCGCAAGGACCTGGATGCCATCGTCGGCACGGTGCTCATCATCTCGGCGACCTTCCTCATCATGAACCTCATCGTCGATGTGCTGGTCACCATCATCAACCCGCGCATCCGCTATTCGAGGACCGCGTCGTGAGGCGGGCGTTCGCGATCCTGGCCTCGAACCCGCTCTCGCTGCTCGGGCTGATCCTGATCGGCATCATCCTCATCTGCGCCATCTTCGCGGACTTCATCGCGCCCTTCCCGGAGCATCGGGGCGCGGTGGTGGACTTCGCCAACTTCAATCAGGCGCCGCGCTGGCCGCACCTGATGGGGACCGACCTGGTCGGCCGCGACCTCTTCAGCCGTGTCATCTACGCCTATCGCATCTCGCTGATCCTGGGCGTGGTCGTGCTGGGCATCGCGGTTCCCGTGGGCGTCACCGTCGGGCTGATCGCCGGCTACTTCGGCCGCTACACCGAGTTCGCGCTAATGCGGGTCACCGACGTCTTTCTCTCGATCCCGCCGCTGGTGCTGGCCATGTCGATCATGGGCGTGCTGGAGCCGACGCTGATCAACGGGATGCTGGCGGTCACCGCCATGTGGTGGCCGTGGTACGCGAGGCTCGTCTACAACATGACGCGGGGCGAGAAGGAGGAGGGCTACGTGCTCGCGGCCGAGGTGATCGGCGCATCGCGCCTGCACGTGATGTTCCGCGAGATCCTGCCGAACTGCTTCCCCTCCATCATCACCAAGATGACGCTCGACCTCGGCTTCATCATCCTGATCGCGTCCTCGCTCTCCTTCCTCGGCCTCGGCGTGCAGCCGCCGACGCCGGATCTCGGCTCCATGGTGGCCGACGGCGCGAAGTATCTGCCCGATTCCTGGTGGCTCACCATCTTCCCGAGCCTCGCAATCCTGGTCGCGGTGTTCGGCTTCAACCTCATCGGCGACGCCTTGCGCGAGCTCTTCGGAGCCGATCAATGACCGTGCCGACCCTCGACATCCGCGATCTCCGGCTCGGCTTCAAGACCTACGAGGCCTACATCGAGGTGCTGCACGGGATCTCGCTCTCCATCGCGCCGGGCGAGCGGGTGGCGCTGGTGGGCGAGTCCGGCTCGGGCAAGTCGGTCACCGCGCGCATCGTGCTCGGCCTGCTGCAGTTGCTGCGCTCGGCGCGGATTTCCGGCAGCGTCGTCTTCGAGGGGCGCGATCTCGACCGGCTGTCTGCGCGGGAGCGCCGCCGGCTGCGGGGCACCCGCATGACCATGGTGTTCCAGGACCCCACCTCGTCGCTCAACCCGGTCTACCGCATCGGCACCCAGTTCCACGAGGTGCTCAAGCGGGCGGACCCGGCGATGAACGAGCGGGCCGCGCGGGAGCGCGCGGCACAGATGCTCCTGGAAGTCTCCATCGACGACCCGGATCGGGTCTTCGAGTCCTATCCCTTCCAGCTTTCGGGCGGCATGAACCAGCGGGTGATGATCGCGATGGCGCTCGCCAACGAGCCCGCGCTGCTCATCGCGGACGAGCCCGGCACGGCGCTCGACGTGACGGTGCAGGCCCAGACGCTCAAGCTGATGCGCGAGCTGGTCGAGCATCACCACACCTCGGTGCTGTTCATCTCCCACAACCTCGGCGTCGTGCGCGAGTTCGCGGACCGCGTCTACGTGATCTACAAGGGCCGGATCGTCGAGCAGGGGCCGTGCGCTTCCGTTTTCGAGCGCCCCGGCCATGCCTACACGCGCGCGCTGATGGCGGCGGTGCCGCGCATCACCGGTGGCGGACTGCCGGACATCGGCGACGAGCCGCGCGACTTCTCGCAGCCCCTGGTCGTGCACGAGAGCCGCGGAGGCCACGCATGAGCCCGCCGCTGCTCGAAGTGCAGGGCGCGAGCAAGCTGTTCCGGCTGGAGGACCGCGAGGTCCCCGCCCTGCTCGATGTGTCGTTCGACGTGCATGCGGGCGAGTGCCTCGCCATCGTGGGCGAGTCGGGCGCCGGCAAGACCACGGTCGCCAACCTCATCCTCGGCGTCTATCCGCCGACGGCCGGCGTCATTCTGATGCACGGCGAGCCCCTGCCCCCCCGGCGACGCCGCGAGCACCGGCGCGCCATCCAGCTGGTGCAGCAGAACCCGCTCTCCACCCTCAACCCGAAGCGCACCGTGGGCGCCTCGCTGCGCCTCGCGCTTGACGTGCACCGGATCGGCGAGCGGCGCGAGCGGCCTGAGATCGTGGCGACGCTGCTGGAAGAGGTGGGCCTGCCCGCCGAGTTCGCGCGGCGCTATCCGGCGGCCCTTTCCGGCGGGCAGCGGCAGCGGGTCGCGGTCGCCCGCGCGCTGGCCTGCCGCTCGGAGCTGGTGGTGCTCGACGAGCCCACCTCCTCGCTCGACGTGCTGGTGCAGGCGCGCGTGCTGCGGCTGCTGGAGGAGCTCAAGCCGCGCCGCGGGCTCACCTACCTCTTCATCACCCATGACCTCTCGGTGGTGCGCAATTTCGCCGATCGGGTCGCGGTGTTCGAGAAGGGCCGCCTGCTCGAGATCGGTGTCACAGAGACACTGTTCGCAGCACCCGAGCACCCATACACGCGGCGCCTCATCAGCGCCGTGCCGGTCGTCTCCCGCGAGGAAGAGATGGTCCGAGACCGGCTCGCAGAAGGGGGGCTCGACGCATGAACGCTGCCGTGCTCTTCGTCCCCGACTGGCACGGGAGACCTCCGTCACTTGATCGTCCTTACCTTGAGGTAATCCGCCAATGACCAAGACCATCCGCGTCGCCACCGATGTCGTCCGCACTTAAATTGATCCTTATTTTCGGATATCTGGACATGCGTACCCTTGAGATGCCTTTAGAACGCAGGAG
>JAPPNV010000171.1 GCA_028818565.1 Rhodospirillales bacterium
GGGCGCCCGCCCGCCGGCAACACGCGACAGCGGGAGAAACCATGAGCTCGAAGACCACTGCAACCCCCGAGAACGCGCTTTCCAAGGCGGAGATCGACGAGCGATTGGCGGCAGGCGTGTTGGCGCGGCTCGCGAGCTATCGCGAGGACGGGATGATCCATATCACGCCGATCTGGTTCGACTGGAACGGCGAAGTCTTCCGGCTCACCCTCGGCGCGGGCCGCATCCACCTCAAGAACCTGGCGCGGGACCCCCGCGTCTCGATCCTGATCGACCGCGACCCCCGCGTGGACGAGGGCGCCCAGGGGTTGGGGGCCGGCGCCTGGGCGATCATGTGCCGGGGCAACGCCACGCTCTCCCAGGACGACGCGCTAATTCGCGAGGTGACCGTCGCGGTCCTCGCCAAGGCCCTGGGGCCGGAGGACGCGGGCAAGTACGCCGAGCCGGTGATGGCCGAGGGCCGCACCATCGTCACCATCACCCCGCAGGACTGGCTGACCTGGGACTACAACAAGGCCGACGACTAGGGAACCACACCCGGCGCAGCGCGCGGGTGCGCCGGCGCGGCCATTCCTTGTTGCGGGCCGCAGCGCTAGGGGCATAATCCGGGCGCTCCCGCCTCCGCACGAGGGATTCGCGTGCGTCACGCGCTCAGTCTGTTCGTCGGCCTTTACGGGCTCTGGCTCGCACTGTCCGGCCATTACACGCCCTTTCTGCTCGCCATCGGCGCCGCCTGCACGGCGTTTGCGGTGGCGGTGGCGTTGCGCATGGACGTGGTGGACCACGAAGGGCACCCCATCCATCTCGGCTACCGCATCCCTCTCTACTGGTGCTGGCTGACGATCCAGATTCTGCTCTCGGCGCTGACGGTCACCCGCATCGTGCTGTCGCCCCGCCTGCGCATCGACCCGGTGCTGGAAACCGTGCCGTCGAGCCAGAAGTCGGACCTCGGCAAGGTGATCTACGCCAACTCCATCACGCTCACGCCCGGAACGCTCACCACGTCGGTTACGGCCGACGGCCTCGAGGTCCACGCGCTCACCCGGCGCGGCATGGACGAGCTGAAGCAGGGCGGCATGGACCGGCGCGTCACGGCGGTGGAGGGCGAGTCATGATGTCCCTCGCCGCCGTCGCCGCGCTCGTGGTGACCGTCCTCCTGGCGTTGATCCGCGCATACCTGGGGCCCACGGTGTACGACCGGGTGGTGGCCGTGAACGCGATCGGCACCATGACCGTACTGCTGATTGCGGCGGTGGGCTTCCTCATGGGCCGGCCAGAATTTCTGGACATCGCGCTGGTTTACGCGCTGATCAACTTCATCGGCACCATCGCGGTGCTGCGCTACATCAAGCGCAGGCGCGCGCGCGACGCGGAGGAAGCGGAGCGCGCAGAAGGCACGGAGGGCGCGCCGTGATCGTCGACATCCTGAGCTGGATCAGCATCGGCATCGGCGCGGCGTTCATCCTGGTCGGCGGACTCGGGCTGGTCCGCATGCCGGACGTCTTCACGCGGCTCCATGCGTCGAGCGTCGCCGACACCGCCGGCGCGGGCTTCATCCTGCTCGGGTTCATGTTTCAGGCCGGCCTCTCGCTCACCGCGCTCAAGCTCGTGCTGATCTTCGTGTTCCTGGTGTTCACCGCGCCGACCGCCTCGCACGCGCTGGCCCACGCGGCGCTGCTCGACGGAATCCGGCCCTGGACCCGGAAGCCCAAGGACCCCGCGCCATAGATATCTACGTCGATATTCTGCTGCTGGTCCTGCTGGTCGCGGCGGCGCTCGTTGTGGTCACACTGCGCAACCTGCTCGCGGCGGCGCTGGTGCTCGGCATCTACAGCCTGGTCATGGCCGCCCTCTGGGTGGTGCTCGACGCGGTCGACGTGGCCTTTACCGAGGCCGCCGTCGGCGCTGGCGTGACCACGGTCTTCATGCTGCTTGCCATCGCCGCCACCGGCCGGCACGAAAAGATTGCACACCGCAGGCCGTGGCTGCCGATCCTGGCCTCGCTCGCCGTCGGCGGACTGCTGATCTACGGCACCTTGGACCTGCCGGGCTTTGGCGACCCCGAGGCGCCTGCGCAGCAGCATGTCGCACCGCACTACCTGGAGCAGGGAGAGGCGGAGACCGGCGTACCCAACATCGTGACCGCGGTGCTGGCCTCCTACCGGGGCTTCGACACGCTGGGCGAGGTCACGGTGATCTTCACCGCAGGCATCGGCGTTCTGCTGATGTTGGGCATCGTTCGCCGCCGCCGGGCCGGCGCGGGCGATGACGACGACGACACGGGAGAGCGCGAATGACCGAGCATCTGGTCCTGCGCGTGATCTCGAAGCTGCTGATCCCGCCGATCCTGCTGTTCGCGCTCTACGTCCAGATGCACGGCGACTATGGGCCGGGCGGCGGCTTTCAGGCCGGCGTGATCTTCGGGGCGGGCCTCATACTCTACGGCCTCGTCTTCGGGACGGAGGCGATGCGCGCCGTCGCACCCCCGCGACTCCTGGTGGTGCTCGCCTGCCTCGGCGTGCTGCTCTACGCGGGCGTCGGTGTCGCCAGCATGATCGGCGGCGGGGAGTTCCTTGAGTACGGCGCGCTCTCCGCCGACGCCACGCATGGCAATCACGTCGGAATCATCATCATCGAGATCGGCGTCGGCATAGCGGTCGCCTCCGTGATGACCATCATCTTCACTGCCCTTGCCGAGTGGCGCTGAGGTGGAGGCCCTCTCACACGTCAATTACTGGGCCGCGATCGTGCTGGCGATGATCGGGCTTTACGCCGTCATTGCGCCCTCCAACCTGATCAAGAAGCTGATCGGCCTCGGCATGTTCCAGTCGGCGATCTTCCTGGTCTACATCACGGTCGGGAAGGTCGAAGGCGGCACCGCGCCGATCATCGACTCCGGCCACGCGGTCTATTCCAACCCGCTCCCCCACGTGCTGATCCTGACCGCGATCGTCGTTGCCGTCTCGACTCTCGCGGTCGGGCTCGCGCTCGCCGTGGCGATCAAGCGCGACTACGGGACCGTCGAAGAGGACGAGATCGACGAGCAGGATCGGCGATGATCGCGACTCATCTGCCGGTGCTCCAGGTGGCGGTGCCGCTGATCGCGGCGCCGATCTGCGTGCTGTTGAGACGCGGATCCTACGCCTGGATCTTCACCACCGTCATCTGCTGGGGGCTGCTCGCCATCGCGGCGCTGCTGCTCGACCAGGTGATGAGCGGCGGCGCGATCTCCTACCGCCTCGGCGGTTGGGAGCCTCCCATCGGCATCGAATACCGGCTGGACGGCGTCAACGCCTTCGTCCTGCTGATCCTCGCGGGCACCGCCGCTCTGATGATGCCTTACGCGCGCCAAAGCGTGGAGCGGGAGGTCCGGCCCGAGCGGCGGCATCTGTTCTACGCGATCTTCCTGCTTGCGCTCACCGGCCTGCTCGGCATCACCGCGACGGGCGACGTCTTCAACATCTACGTCTTTCTCGAGATCTCCTCGCTCGCGAGCTACGTGCTCATCGCGCAAGGGACGCGCCGGCGGGCGCGCACGGCCTCCTTCCAGTACCTCATCATCGGCACGATCGGCGCCTCGCTGATCCTGGTCGGGGTCGGCTTCCTCTACGCCAAGACCGGAACCCTCAACATCGCGGACCTGGCCGTGCGCGTGCCGGCCCTCGGCGAGACGCCCGCGGTGCTTGCCGCCTTCGCCTTCATCACTGTCGGCGTGCTGATCAAGCTCGCGCTCTTCCCGTTTCACATGTGGCTGCCCAACGCTTATGCCTACGCACCCTCGATGGTGAGTGCCTTCCTCGCCGCGACCGCGACCAAGGTCGGCGCCTACATGCTGCTCCGCTTCGTCTTCACCGTGTTCGGCGTGCACTTCGCCTTCGAGACGATGCCGCTGACGGAGATCCTGCTCGCGCTCTCGCTGATCGCCGTGCTCGCGGGCTCGCTGGTCGCCGTCTTCCAGAGCGACCTGAAGCGCCTGCTGGCGTTCTCCAGCGTGGGCCAGATCGGCTATCTCGGCGTCGGCATCGGGCTCGCCTCCGTCACCGGCGTGACCGGCGCACTGGTCCATATATTCAACCACGCGCTGATGAAGGGCGGGCTCTTCCTCGCCGCCGGCACCATCGCCTATCGCCTGGGCGCGACCGATTTGAGCGCGTTGCACGGGCTCGGCCGGCGCATGCCGTTCACCATGGCGGCGGTCGTGATCGGCGGCCTCGGCCTGGTCGGCGTGCCCATCACCTCCGGCTTCGTCAGCAAGTGGTATCTGGTGCAGGCGGCCTTCGAGCAGGATCTCTGGCCGGTCGCGCTCTTCGTGCTCGCCGGCTCGCTCATCGCGCTCGCCTATGTGGGCCGCGTGATCGAAGCCGCCTATTTCCGCCCGCCGCCGCCCGATAGCGAGCCGGTGCAAGAGGCACCCTGGGCCATGCAGCTCTCGACCTGGGCGTTGATCGCCGGCTCGGTCTATTTCGGGCTCCACACCGATCTCACCGTCGGCATCGCAGAGCGCGCGGCGACGGTGCTGCTGGCGGGCGCCCCATGAGCCACGCCGCGCAAATCCTCGCCGCGCTCGCGGTGCCGATCGCGGGCGCGTTCCTGATCTGGGCGACCGCGCGCCGGCCGGTGCTGCAGGAGGCGGTCTCCGTCGTCACCGCCGTCGCCCTCTTCGGCCTCGTCCTCTCGCTCGCGCCGGCGGTGGCAGTGGGCGAGGCGCCCCGGGTCGCGCTTTTCGATATCGTGGCGGGGCTGCCCATCGCGTTTGCGCTCGAGCCGCTAGGCATGCTGTTCGCGCTGATCGCGTCCTTCCTCTGGATCGCGACGACGGTCTATTCCATCGGCTACGTCCGCGCCAACGACGAGGGCCACCGCACCCGCTACTACGTCTGCTTCGCGGCCGCGCTCGCCAGCGCCATCGGCATTGCCTTCGCCGGCAACATGTTCACGCTCTTCCTCTTCTACGAGGCGCTGACGCTCTCCACCTATCCGCTGGTGACCCACAGCGGCACCGAGGAAGCACGCCGCGCCGGCAGGACCTATCTCGGCATCCTTCTCTCCACCTCGATCGTGCTGCAGCTCTTCGCGATTCTCTGGACCTGGGTGGAGGCCGGGACGCTCGATTTCCGGATGGGCGGGATCCTCGCCGGCGCGGTCAGCGAGCGCACCGCCGCCGTGCTGCTGGTGCTCTACATGTTCGGCATCGGCAAGGCGGCGCTCATGCCGCTCCACGCCTGGCTGCCGGCGGCGATGGTGGCGCCGACGCCGGTGAGCGCGCTCCTGCACGCGGTCGCCGTGGTCAAGGCCGGCGTGTTCACGGTGCTCAAGGTCATCGTCTACATCTTCGGCATCGACTTCCTGCGCGAGATGGCGGGCAGCGAATGGCTCATCGCGGTCGCGGCCGCGACTATCGTGATCGCCTCGCTGATCGCGCTGCGCCAGGACGACCTGAAGCGCCGCCTCGCCTATTCGACCGTGAGTCAGCTTTCCTACGTGGTGCTGGGGGGCGCGCTCGCGACCAGCGCCGGCGTCGTCGGCGGCGCCATGCACATCGCCACCCACGCCTTCGGCAAGATCACGCTCTTCTTCTGTGCGGGCGCGATCTACACCGCGGCCCACAAGCGGCTGGTGAGCGAGCTTGACGGCA
>JAPPNV010000365.1 GCA_028818565.1 Rhodospirillales bacterium
TGCGCAGGCTGCGCGGCGTGTAGACCGCGTCCGCGCCGATCTCCGCCGCCCTGACCGCTGCGCGCAGGATGTCGTCCGGCGTCTGGTGCGCAGTCATCGGCAGGTCGGCGATCGTGAAGGTTTCGGGCGCGCCGGCTCGCACCGCGGGAAGGTCCGCGTCAGACGTGTTCAGCACATCGATGCCCACGGCTTCGCAGGCCGCCGCCTCCTCTTCCGTCGCCGGGCAGGTCTGGCAGAGCTTGGCGGTGCCCTTGAGCGCGATCAGATCGGCCACGGTGAAGTTGCGCCGGGCCGGCTCGCCGCCGTAGGTGTAAATGCGCTTGCGCGTCACTGCATCGTCGCCTTCGAGATCGTCTTGCAGGCCCCGCCAGCGGTCACCATGTGCGGCGCTTGGCGGATCCAGGCGGCCTTGGTGCCGCGCCCGAGCGAGCGCCGGATGACGACCCAGAGAAGATCGAGATTGGTGGGCCAGAAGCCCGGATCGGGCTCCGGCGTCCTGTCGGCGACAGCCTCGTGAAGCTTGGGGAGCGAGTAGAACGGCACCTGCGGGTAGAGGTGATGCTCCACGTGATTGTTCATGTTGAGATAGAGGAAGCGCCCCGCCCAGTTGGTTCGGAACGTCCGCGTGCTGTCCACGATCGAGGGCGAGTTCTCCTGCATCTCGGCGTGCTGGATGATGTTGAACATCAGCATGATCGGGCCGCCGACGAGCCGCGGCAGCACGTAGAACCAGAGCAGCGGCCAGCCGTAGCCGGACGCGATCAGGGCGATAGCGCCGAGGTAGATGAGGCAGAAGAGACGCGCGTTGCGGGTCATCTTCGGCAGCTCCGCCGCCGGCGATACCTCCCGCATGAGCGGCGTGTATCGCTTGGTCGCGAGCTGCCAGAGCACCCGGAACTGGAACCTGTGAATCGACAGCCCGCTGATGTCGAAGAGCCAGCCCTTGAATGTGAGCGGCGTGTCGAAGGGCATCTGGCTGTCGAAACCAACGTACCACGTGTACGTGTGGTGATTGGTGTGGGTGTAACGCCGGTGCAGCGGCTCTTCGCCGTAGAGCAGCGACGTGAACCAGAAGACCGCCTCGTTGAGCCAGCGCGTGCGAAAGGCGGTTCCGTGCGCTGTCTCATGGCTGAGCGCGTAGGACGGCACCGTCATGACGACACCGAAGACGAAGGTGGCCGCCCAAACGTAGGGTGTGTCCAAGGCGAGCCAGAGCGCTGCGCCGGCCAGCGCCAGCGCCAGCGCCCAGAGAGCCAGATAGGTGAGGCCCGGCCTGTCGCTGCGGCGGGCGAGCGATTTCAACAGTTTGCGGTCGATCCGGATGCCGGTGGAGGCGGCATTGGTGACGACGGCGATTTCGGTCAGCGCGTTCATGATCTAGCGCGGCATCACGGCGCCTTCGGAGGCGGGCGCCACGTGTTCTGCGTAGTGCTTGAGATAGCCGCGCGAGACTCGCGCTGGTATCGGTGTGTAGTTTCGGCGGCGCTGATCGAGCACCTCCGGAGCCACCTCCAGGTCCAGCCTGCGCCCCGGCAGATCGATGCGGATCAGATCGCCGTCCTCCACCAAGGCGATTGGACCCTCTCGGGCGGCCTCGGGGGTCACGTAGCCGATGGCGGGGCCGTGCGTGGCGCCTGAGAAGCGCCCGTCCGTGACGAGCGCGCAACTGTTGCCGAGACCGGCTCCCATCAACGCGGAGGTGGCGCCCAGCATCTCGCGCATGCCGGGGCCGCCGCGCGTTCCCTCGTTGCGGATTACGACGCAAGTGCCGGGTGAGATCTCGTTGCAGCGGAGCGCGTCGATTGCGCTCTCTTCGTCCTCGAAGACGCGCGCCGGGAGCACGACCTGCCGCGTGTCGGGACTGACGCCCGAGGCCTTCACCACCGCGCCGCCGGGGGCGAGGCTGCCCTTGAGGATGTAAATCGAGCCGTCTTCTTCGACGGGATCGTTCTGGTCGCGAATGCACTCGGGGTTCTCGATTTCCGCCCGGGCGATCACTTCCCCGGTCGCGCCGCTCACGGTCGGGGCTTCCAGGTGAATGAGTTCGCCCAGCGCCTTCATGACAGCGGGCGTGCCGCCCGCCTCACCGAGCTCTGTCACGCCCCACGGCCCCGACGGCGCCAGCTTGACCAGGGTTGGCGTCTCCCGGCTGAGCCGATCCCAGGTGTCGAAACTCACCTCGACACCGGCTTCCTTCGCCATCGCGATCATGTGGAGGACCATGTTGGTGGAGCCGCCAACGGCCAGCCCGACACGCATGGCGTTCTCGAATGAGTACCGCGTCAAAATGTCCGATGGGCGCAGATCGTCTCGGACCAGTTCCATGATCTTCATACCGGTGTATTTCGCTGCGCGAAGCTGGTAGTTGCTTCCCGCAGGGAAAGTTCCGGAATGTGGAAGAGAAAGCCCCAGGGCTTCTGTGTAGATTCCTGCGGTATTGCCGGATGTTGCGGTGTCGCAAGCGCCGGAAAATGGAAAGTGATTGTCTTCTAATCCCTTAAGATCTTCCTTGGTAATCTTCCCAAGAAGATGCTCGCCAACACCGTCGTAAACCGTCTCCAGAAAAACCTTTCTGTTCCTGTATATTCCTGCCTTTGTTGGTCCGCCGTAAAGCACGATGGCGGGTATGTCGAGGCGTGCAGCCGCCATGACCATTCCAGGCATAACCTTGTCGCCCGAGCCGATCAGTACCATCGCGTCGAAGCGATGGCCCTCGACCATGAGCTCGATCATGTCGGCCACAATGTCCCGGCTCGGCAGCACATAGCGCATACCGACGGAGGCAAAGGTCTCGCTGTCCGTGACGTGAAAGGTGTTGAATTCGCACGGCGTTCCACCGGCCATGCGAATTCCCGCCTTAACCGCCTCGCCGACTTGCCGGAGGTGAACGTTCTCCGGCGAGAACTCCTGATATGTGTTGACGACCGCGATCATGGGCTGCTCGAACTCTTCGTCGATCAGCCCCGCTCCCTTGGCCCAAGCACGCTGCAGTGAGCGTTCGATCCCGAGATATTGTTCGTCGCTACGCACGGGTGCTTTCTCTCTGTGTCGCGGTCTACAAGGCGGTTGAGCACTCGCCCTGCGCCTCGTTCAATTTCTTGGCGATAAAACCTACCGTCCCAACCGAAGCGCACCTACATACAGTTGAGAAACGTTTTGGGCGCAGAGGGCTGCGCACAGTTGAGGAATATTGTGGGTACAGAGACTGCGGATGCCGAGACGCGCTTGATGGCGCGGTCGCTCGCACGCTAACCGTGACATGAGCGGCAATCGCTCCGTGGAGCGTGAGGCCTGACGACGATGTACGAGAATATGATCGTGATCGATCGCGAGGCGGCGGAGAGCCTGCAGAAGCAAATTCGACGTCAGATCGCGATCGGCATCGTCAACCGGCAATACCCGCTTCACCGACCGCTCCCGTCCATTCGCCAGCTGTCCGCCGACCTCGGCGTGAGCGTGACGACGGTGACGCTGGCTTACGAGGCACTGAAGCAGGACGGTTTCGTCGAGGCCAGGAACCGCTCGGGGTACTACGTCAACCAGGACGTGCTGACCGAACCGGGCCATGCCCTCAAGCCCAACGTGCCGGCTGACCTCGCGCCGCTACCGGCGACACTCGATTACAGGGCGTTCTTCAGGGACCGCAGCTTCAACCTTCAGCGTGTCGTGAAGCCTTCGGATGTTCTGATCAGGTATCGCTACCCGTTCGTCTGCGGCCTGACTGACCCGTCACTCTTCCCCATTACGAGCTGGCGCGAGTGCGTGCGCGATTCCGTCAATGTCATAGAGCTCGCCAATTGGGCGACCGACTACTCCGCCACCGACGACGACATGCTGATCGAGCAGCTGATCCAACGCGTGCTCGCCAAGCGCGGCATCGTCGCTCATCCCGACGAGGTCCTCGTCACGGTTGGCGGACAGCAGGCTCTTTACATTGCGATCAAGCTTCTCCTGAAGCCCGGAGAAATAATCGGTGTTGAGGATCCTGGTTATCCAGATGTGATCAACATGGCGGAAATCGAGGGAATCTCGATAAGGCGGGTTCCCATCGACCAGAGTGGACTCGCTCTCTCCAGCGATATCGCTGGTTGCAAATGCCTGTTTGTGACACCGAGTCATCAGTTTCCGACAACCGTTACGATGCCCCTCGACCGTAAGGTCGAATTGCTCGCTTTCACGAAGAGAAACGGCCAGTTCGTGATCGAAGACGATTACGAATCCGACATCAGCTTCAACAAGACACCCCCGCGTGCTCTCAAGAGCCTCGATGCCTGGGGCAATGTCATCTACACGGGGAGTCTTTCGAAGTCCCTGTTGCCTGGATTGCGTATCGGCTATCTGGTTGCCGATCGCGAATTCGTCCGGGAAGCGAGGGCGATGCGGCACCACATCCTGCGACATCCCCCGGTCAACAATCAGAGAAGCGTCGCGCTGTTCCTTCAACGAGGATATTTCGACCGCTTCGTTGCCAAAATCACGGGCATCTACAAGGAGCGCTGCGCCGTGATGCACGAAGCGTTGGAAAGGCACTTTCCGGGTGCGTCCACCAAGGCAGAATATGGAGGGGGCAGCATCTGGCTCAGGCTGCCGGACGGGGCGGACGCTGGCATTCTTCGCAAAATGGTAGATGCAGAGGGCGTGTTCTTCGAGACTGGGGGGTTCACGTTCTCTGACGAGAGAAACAATCGAAATCACATCCGTTTGGGATATTCGGTGATCGAGAAATCGCTCATAACGGAGGGTATAGACAAAATTGCCAAAGCTGTGCCCAACGCGCGGGTTTCGTAGTCCGGCGCGGGTTAGTCGGCTGGACCGAGCCAGTTCGCCTTTACGTCATCGCAATTGACCAGGAGGAAGTAATCATGAGGACTGTAAGCGCTGTCACCCTTGCCCCATCATTTGCCGAGGAGTCGGACATCGGCCCGGTTCCGGGTGCCCGTCGCCAGGGCTGTGGGCCCGCCATCTGGCTCGCCGGAGACCCTGACGACCTCAGGGAGTGGATGCCCCTCGGCATCGCTGGAATTGTCACCAACACGGTCGTCCACAATCAATACGCGAAGGCCCATGGCGGGGCCATTGACGTGATCAAGAAGTACCTTGACCTCACCGATAAGCCAATCGTCGTCGAGATCGACGGGCACTCTCTTGACGAGTTGCTGGACGTCGGCAAGGCGTTCACCGATCTTTCCGATCAGATCGTCTTGAAGATCCCGTGCTCGACGAACGCGCTGAAGGCCTTCGCCGCGCTCCGGGAAGAGGGTGTGGAGACTTGCTGCACCACGGTCTTCTCCCTGCCCCAGGCCGTCGCCGTGGCCCAGGCGGGCGTCGATCACATCCTGCCCTTCTGCGAGCCGGTCAAGGAAGCGGGTGGCGACCCGACCAAGCTGATCCGCGAGTGCGCCCAGGTGTTCGGCGGCTGGGAGCAACGGCCCTTTATCATGGCCGCCCTCGTCCGGACGGTGGAGACCGCCTATGCCGCCTTTCGCGACGGTGCCGACGAGCTCGTCACCATGTGGACGGTCTACCGCGACATGATGGACCACCCGATGACCGCGCAGTGGAACAAGGTCTTCATGGACGC
>JAPPNV010000051.1 GCA_028818565.1 Rhodospirillales bacterium
GCGGGCAGGGACGGGGCGCGGCCCCGATGCGCGGCCGCGCCGTCGACAAGGCGCTCCGTAACGGACCCCTTACCCAGGGCCAGAAGGAGGCGGTGAAGCTCATCCTCTCCGAGAAGGACCGCGTCGTGGGCGTGCAGGGCTTCGCCGGTACAGGCAAGACCACCATGCTGAAGCGCACCAGGGCGCTTCTGGAGAAGCGCGGCTTCGAGGTCAGGGGGCTGGCGCCGTCGGCGTCCGCCGCACGCACCCTCGATGCCGAGGCCGGCATCGCGAGCGAGACCCTGCAGGGCTTCCTCGCCCGCAACGCGGGCGTCGCCGAGGGCAGGCTCTCCCGCAAGGGCGAGCGGACCATGAAGGCGCGGTTCAGAAAGACCGTGCTGGTGGTGGACGAGGGCTCGCTCGCCTCCACCGTCCAGACTCGCGATCTGTTGAGGATCGCCAACACGCTCCGCATCCCCCGCGTGGTGCTGGTGGGCGACGAGAAGCAGCTGGATGCCGTCGACGCCGGCAAGCCCTTCGCGCAGCTGCAGGGCGCCGGCATGAAGTGCGCGGTGATGGACGAGATCGTGCGCCAGCGCGAGCCGGCGCTGAAGGAGGCCGTGGAAGCCACACTCGCGGGCGACATCCAAAGGGCCTTCGAGAAGCTCGGGTCCAACGTCGCCGAGGTGAAGGCGGACAACCTCGCCGGCGCCGCGGCCGCGCGATGGCTCGCGCTCTCGGCCGAGGAACGGCAGGCCACGGGGCTGATGGCCCCGAGCCATGCGCTGCGGGAGAAGATAAACGCCATCGTCCGCGAGCGCCTCGTCCGGGACGGCACCATCGACGGGCCGGCCGTGACCGGCGAGAGGCTGGTCTCGCGCGGCTATACGAACGCGGAGAAGGCGCTTGCCGCCAACTACGCCCCCGGTGACGTGGTGGCATTCCACCGCCGCTACAAGCGTCTCGGGGTCGACAAGGGCGACGAGCTGCGCGTCGCCGCCGTGGACCGTGCGTCAGGCTTGGTCACGCTCCAGGGCAAGGACGGCGCCACCGTCGCCTGGGAGCCCGCGAGGCTGGCGGCGCGAAGAGGCGGGGTGGAGGTCCATGCCGCAGACGCCATGGAGCTTCGCCGCGGCGACCGCGTGTGCTGGACCCGCAACGACATGAGGCACGGTCTGATGAACAGCGGCACGGCAGAGGTGACGGCGGTCGGCGAGAAAGCCGTCTCCTTCCGGCTGGAGGACGGCAGGGCGCTGACGCTGCGCCGGGACGATCCGCAGCTTCGCCATATCGACCGGGCCTGGGCGGCGACGGTGCACGCCTTCCAGGGCCGCACCGTGGACCGGGTGATCGCAGCGATGGAGGCAGAGCACGCTCGGCTCACCACCCGGAAGACCTTCTACGTGGAGATCAGCCGCGCCCGCCTTCATGCCGAGCTCGTGACCGACGACCGGCGCGCCCTGCGCGAGCGCCTGGAGGCGGCGACGGGTGAGCGGATGTCGGCGCTTGAGGCGCTCTCTCCAACCCCGCCGGACAGTCCGGCGATGGAGGCCAGGGTCGCAGATGCGGCAGGGCGCACGCAGCCGGAGCGTGAGGCAGAGCGCACAACGCCGGACGCGGGGCCCGTGCCGCGGACGGAACGCGGGCGAAGCCCACCAGCACCGGCACCCATGGAGCGCACCCGCGACGGCGAGCACTCTCCGACCGATCGCCGGCCTGTATCGCCTGCGCGCCCCAAACGCGAGAAGACCTACGAGTACGAGCTCGATCTGGAGTTGTGACATAGAGAGGCAGGTTGAAGGATACCCAACTTGTTACAGGGTGCCCGCAGTTGTGGGCCGAGTCAGGTTGACGGTTGGACGGAGATCGGTCTGCTACAGGTGCGACGCCGCGCCCTTCGACCCCCCCTCGACCGAACAAAATTGCCGGTGTCGCTGCGCTTGTCGCGTGCTACGTGATTGCGTACAGGCTTGATCGCTGCGGTTCGAACGGTCACGAAAATGCTTCTCTTGGGAACACGGTCACCGCCAGCAGGTGACTACGTACTCGTCTATCGTTTGCATAGCGCCGCGGCCAGGCAGGGCTGCGCGGGTGGAAGCACGTCTGCGCCCGGTCGCGTCGATACCACAGGTCGGGTTGCGTCTACAGAGACTGCTCCGATGCAGCGGCGCTCCGTCGTTCTCGATCCGAGTCCTATGAAAACCCCGTGGTCGAATGTCGTTCGCGGATTTTGTCCGGCGCTAGCCGGGGCGCCCCGTCCTCCACTCCCATGGCCGGATCTGAACATCGGCGAAGATGTCCGCCTTGCCATAGGGGCTGTCGGCCAGGAAGGCGCGTGCCGCTTCAAGGGAGGGCGCGTCGACGATCAACAGCAGGCCGACGATGGTCTCCGAGTCATCGGAGAGGGTCGGGCCGGCGTTATGGACGACAACGCCGGGATGCTCTGGATGATTGCGCAGATAGTCGATAAAGGCGCCCTGAATCTCGCTGCCTGCCTCAACCCGTCCCGGCTTGTGTGTGACGAAAGCGACGATGTACATCGGTATCCTCCCCGTCCTTTGGATAACCTGTCTCGACCACGCTAGGCCGGCTCTTCGGACCCTGTCAATCGACGGCTCCGGAGAGGCGTCCCGGACCCCATCCATGGCGCTCGCGCGACGGCGCGAAGAGCCTAGATTCCCCGGGCAATCCTCGCCCCCGGCGGCTCCACACGGACGGTCACGATGTCCGTGTCGTGGTATTGCTGATGGCGGACCGAGGAGGCCAGGTGACGCAACAGCCGTAGTGAGACCTCCCGCTCGATCATCGCGCCGGCGCTGGCCTCGCCCAGCAGCGCAATGCGGTCCTGAATGTTCTCCTCGCCCTTGGAGGCGACGAACTCCAGCACCGCTCCGCCGTCCTCGCTGCGTGCGGTGAGGCGCAGACGCCGCCGCCCGATGTCCGTGCCGGGCTCGTCCTCTTCCTGGAGCGTCAACAGCGTCTCTTCACAGACGGCATCGAGGCGGTCCACCATCTGCGCGTCCCAGCCTCTCCGCGACGCGAGTGCACCGATGAACTTTCGGATCTCGTGCAGGGCGGAGGGGTCGAACGCCACCTCCAACCGGTGGCGGCGGGGCTTCGTCAACTCGATGAACATGGTCATGACGATCGCCGCGATGCCTCCGGTCAGCATCCCGTTTTTCAGGAGAGTGCCCGCGAACGCCGAGACATGCTCGGGAAAAATCGCCTCGTTCTGAAAGCCCACGCCGATCCAGAACGAGACCCCGGCAATCAGGCCTTTGCGATAGTCGATGCCGTCCTGAACGATCACCCTCATGCCGATGATGAAGATCGTCGCCATTGTGACGCCGACGAAGGACGTGATGACCGGACCCGGTATCGCAAGGATCACGGCAAGCGCCTTGGGGATGAACGCCAGCACGATGAACGACGCCCCGAGCGCGAGGCCGATACGGCGGGAGCTGATCCCTGTGATCTCGACCATGGACGCGCCAGTGGGCCGGAAGCCGAGGGGCATGGTGCCGGCCAAGCCCGACAGCAGGTTGCCCGCCCCGTCGGCAGCCACGGCACCCTGCACCGCCCGGAAGTCCACCGCCCGGCTCCCCGCCCACGAGACACGCTGGATCGCGACGGCGCCGCTGATGGTTTGAATCGTGGCGACCAGGGCGATGAACACGAAGGCCGGAAGCAGCGCCCAGAAGTCGGGTCCAAAACGCAGGTCCAGGGCTGACCATTCGGGCGTCGGAATACCGATCCAGGAAGCGCGGAGAATGCGGTCGACGTCGTAGAGGCCGAACACGCCCGCGACGAGCGAGCCCGCGACGATTCCGATGACCGGCGCCCACAGGCGCATCCGCCCCTTTGCCGTCAGCGTGATGCCGGCGATCACGACCAGGGTCGCCGCCGCGCTGAGCGGCGCGGCCAGTGGCGGCGTGCCGCTCGGCACGTTCTTCAACTGGTCGAACATGACCGGCATGACCGTGACCGGCGTGAGCATCAGGACCGTCCCCGTGACGGTCGGCGTGAGGATGCGCCGGAAGAGCGAGAGGCGTGCGGAGAAGACGAACTGGACCAGGGCGAGGATGACGACCAGGGTCGCGAGCAACGCCGGGCCGCCGGCGGAAAGGGCGGTGATGCTGACGGCGATGGAGACCCCGGACGTTCCGATCGCGAGGATGTAGCCTGCGCCGAACCGGCCGATCCGCCGCGCCTGGAGCATCGCGGTCACGCCGCAGAGCGCGACGGAGGCGAACACGGCCCAGAGCATGACGTTCTCGGGCTGGCCGGCCGCCCGGAACACGACCGTCGGGAACATCACCGCGCCGGGCAGAACCAGGCAGGCGATCTGCAGGGCGAGGCCCACGCTGAGCGGAACCGGGATTTTCGCGTCGGGATGACGCCGGCTTTCGGTACGCCGATCGGACTCGTCGAGTCCCATGCCCTGATCCCCGTTGCCTGCGGAGAGTGCGGCGGCGACGACCTCACAGGTACGTCGGGCGACTTCAACGAGCAGAACCCCACGCAAGGGCCGCCCGCTGCGGCGCCGCGCCGCCGGGGGCGCCTCGCGAAGCCTCCCGCCGCTAGTCGGGGCGTTGTCGCGTACGCTTTCGCCGCTCCCATTCAACGGCAAACGCACGCGTGGCGCAAAGAGACGCTAGCCTAAGCCCGGGAGCCAGAGGCAGATGGCGGGCAGCGACAGAATGATCGCGAGGACAACGAGCGCGCTTAGCACGAATGGCACGACGCCTCGGAATGACTCTCCCAGCCGGGTCTTTCCGTCCAGCGCGTTGATCACGTAGACGTTGAGGCCGATGGGCGGCGTGATCAGGCCGATCTCGACGGCGATCAGGGCCAGAATGCCGAACCAGATGGCGATCTCTTCTTCCGTGTAGCCGAAGTCGAGTCCGGTCACCAACGGAAAGAATACCGGGACCGTCAGCAGGATCATGGCCAGGCTGTCCATGACGCAGCCGAGGATCAGGTAGACGAGCACGATGCCGACCATGATCGATATCGGCGCAAGCCCCGAGGCCGCCAGCGCATTCGCCAGCGCGGCGGGGACCTGGGACAGCGCGAGGAAGCTGTTGAAGATCTCGGCGCTGATCAGGATGAGGAAGATCATCGCGGTGGCCTGTGCGGTTTCGAGCAGGCTCGATACGAAGGCCGACCAGCTCAGCCGCCCGGAGGCGAGCGCGACCAGGGCGGTTGCCGCAGCCCCGATCGCGGCCGCCTCGGTCGGGGTGAACACGCCGAAATAGATCCCGCCGATGACCGAGAAGAAGATCGCCGCCACCGGCCACACCGCGCCCAGACTACGGATGCGCGCCCGGTACGGCATGGCCGGCACCACCGGCCCCGCCTCGGGCCTGAGCCGGACATAGACGGCGATCGCGACCGCGTAACCGAGCGTTGCGACGACTCCCGGGATCAGCGCGGCCAGGAAGAGCTTGCCCACCGACTGCTCCGTGATGACCGCGTAGATCACCAGGATCACGGACGGTGGAATGAGAATGCCGAGCGTTCCGCCGGCCGCCAGCGTGCCGGTGGCCAGCGCGCCGGAATAGCCGTGGCGTCGCATCTCGG
>JAPPNV010000368.1 GCA_028818565.1 Rhodospirillales bacterium
AGCCTGCGCTCGACGCCCATGCGCGACATCAGGTTGACGGAGCGGGCGTTCTCCGCCGCCGGGGTCAACAGGACGACGCGGGCGAAGCGCTGCGCCAGAAGCTCCACCGCGCCGTAGACGGCGGGCGTCTGGTCCATGTCGAGCAGCACCGCCGTGCCCGGTGACGGCGGGGAGTCGTCTTCGGCCAGGGCTGCGACGGCTTGCCGCAGATCCACCGCCTCGGCGCCCTCCGCCAAGGCCGGCGGCCAGCGCATCCCGGAGCCCGTGGCGAGGATGACGGCGTCGGGTGCGCGCGCCAGCACGGTCGCCGCCGTCGCGGTTTCGCCGAAGCGGACTTCGGCGCCCGCCTCCTCGGCCTTTCGCTGCTGGAACTCGACGGTCTTCATCACCTCGGCCCGGCCCGGCAGGCGTGCTTCGATGCGGGCCGCGCCGCCGGGCTCGGCACCCGCCGAGAACACCGTGACCGCGTGGCCGCGCGCGGCTGCGATCCACGCGGCCTCCAGCCCGGCGAGGCCGGCGCCGACCACCACCACGCGTTTCCTCTCATCGGCCGGTGGCGGCCGCCAGCCGGGCTCGTCCGCGCTCGCCAGCACGGGATTCTGGAAGCAGCGGATGGGCTTGCCGGCGTGAATCTCGCCCCAGCAATAGTTGCAGAAGGTGCAGGCGCGGATGTCTCCGGCGCGGCCGGCCTCCGTCTTGCGCGGCCAATCGGCGTCCGATATCAACAGCCGGCTGAAGCCGACCATGTCGCAGGCGCCCTCGGCCAGCGCCGTCTCCGCCGCCTCGGCCGATTCGATCCGGCCGAGGCCGATCACCGGGAGCCCGCCGCCGGCCGCGCGGAGCCGCGTGTGGAGCGGCAGGAACGGCCGGGGCGGGTAATGCATGTCTGGCAGATGGGTATCGAACGCGGGACCGAACGCGCCCTGGCTGAAGGAGAGGTAGTCGAGCACGCCTTCGGCCGCGGCGGCGCGGGCGATGCGCTCGGCTTCGTCGGGGTCGATCCCGCCCGGCACGCGCTCGTCCGCCGGCAGCTTGATGCCGACGATGAAATCGTCACCGCAGGCGGCGCGGACCGCCGCCATCGCCTCGCGCATGAAGCGGGTGCGGCCCTCGAGGCTGCCGCCATAGCGGTCCGTCCGGTCGTTGCAAGCGGGCGAGAGAAACTGTGCGATCAGGTAGCCGTGGGCGCCGTGCAGCTCGACCCCGCTGAAGCCCGCGCGCTTCAGCCGCTCCGCGCTCTCCGCATAGCCCGCGACGATGCCCGCGATCTCGTCCCCGGCCAGCGGGCGCGCGGTGTTCCAGTAGAGCACCTCCGGCTGCGAGGACGCGCTGCGCGGCACGGAATCGAGACCCCAGAGCTGCTGGCGGCCGATGTGGCCGAGCTGGCCGATCAGCCGGCAGCCGTGGCGCTCCACCGCCTCGGCCCAGCGCGTGAGGCCGCCGAGGTTGGCCTCGTCGTGGATGCTCACCAGGATCGGCGCGCCGGAGCTGGTCGGGTGGACGTTCATCAGCTCGGTCACGATCATCGCGGTGCCGCCGCGCGCCCGCGCTGCGTGGTAGGCGATGAGGCGGTCGGTCACGGCGCGGTCTCGGCCCAGGCCGGTAACGGTGGCGGCGTGGACGATGCGGTTGCGCAACTCGCGCGCGCCGACCGTGATCGGGCTGAACAGGGTGTCGAAGGCCATGGCGGGGTCCGTCCTGGCGATTGGGGGCGGCGCAGTCTAATTCACGCGCCGCTTCGATGCAGGGGGGAGCATGGCGGACGAGCATGATTTCGTCGTGATCGGCGGCGGCACCGCCGGCTGCGTGCTGGCCAACCGGCTCTCGGCCGAGCCGGGGACCAGCGTGGCCCTGCTGGAGGCCGGCGGCGAGGCGCGCCATCCCTTCATCCACATCCCGCTGATGGCGGGGCTGGTCTACTTCATGCGCTCGATCAACTGGAGCTACGAGACCGAGCCCGAACCCCATCTCGACGGCCGCCGCATCCCCTGGCCGCGCGGCAAAGTGCTGGGCGGCACGTCCGCCATCAACGGCATGATGTACATGCGCGGCAACCGCATGGACTACGACGGCTGGCGCCAGCGCGGCCTCGACGGCTGGGATTACGAGAGCGTGCTGCCCTACTTCAAGCGGGCCGAGGGGCACGGCTCCCGCAGCGACGCCTATCACGGCACCGATGGCCCGCTCCGCGTCAACCGCGCCCAATCGAACAACCCGCTCTACGATGTCTTCCTGGAGGCCTGCGAGGCGCTGGGCCTGCCGCGCAACGACGATTTCAACGGCGCGGTGCAGGAAGGCATCGGCCGGCAGGATTTCTGCGTCGACCAGGGACGGCGGGTAAACACCGGCCATGCCTTCATCCTGCCGGTGCGCGAGCGGAGCAATCTGCGCATCGTGCTCCGCGCCCATGTCGAGCGGCTGCTGTTCGAGGGCCGGCGCTGCGTTGGCGTCGCCTACAGGCAAGGCGGGCAGCGGCGCGAGATTCGCGCACGGCGTGAGGTGATCCTCTCAGCCGGCACAATCAACTCGCCCCAGCAATTGCAGCTCTCGGGCGTGGGCATGCCTGAACACCTCAGGTCCCTCGGCATCGAGGTCGTGGTGGAAAGCCCCGACGTCGGGCGCAACCTGCAGGATCACGCCGGCGTCTACGTGCAGTGTGCCTGCACGCAGCCGGTGGCGCTCTACGGCCTGCTGCGGCCCGACCGCGCGGCGCTGGCATGCCTCCGTGCCTACCTCTTCGGCTCCGGGCCCGGCACCTCGATCGCACTGGAGGCCGGCGGCTTCGCGCGCAGCCGCGATGGGCTCGACGCGCCCGATCTGCAGGTCACCTTCATCCCCGGCCTTACCCTGGACGTGACCCGCAAGAAGCAGGGCCGGCACGGCTTCCTCACCCATTGCTACCAGCTCCGCCCCGAGAGCCGCGGGGAGGTCCGCATCGCTGCCGCCGACGCTCACGCGGCGCCCGCGATCCACGCCAACACGCTCAACGCCGAAACCGACCGCCGGGTGATGCGCGACGCGGTGCGCTTCGCGCGGAAGATCATGGCGCAAGCGCCGTTCGACCCCTACCGCGGCGACGAGATCGCGCCGGGCAGCAAGGCGCAGTCGGACGACGAGATCGACGCCTGGATCAGGGCCAACCTCACGACCGTCTGGCACCCGGTCGGCACCTGCCGCATGGGCCGGGACGAGCGCGCCGTGGTGGATGCAGAGCTGCGCTTGTGCGGCGCTGAGGGGCTCCGGGTCGTCGATGCCTCGGTCATGCCGCTCATCACCTCGAGCAACACCGCGGCGCCGACAATCATGATCGCGGAGAAGGCGGCCGACATGATCCTGGGCAAGCCGCCGCTCCCTGCCGAGGCTCCGGCCGCCGCCTGAACGCCACGCCGCTCGTGGCCGGGCTTTTCCTGGCCGTCCACGTGAGTGCCGCAGAGAAAGATGCCCGGAACACCCCCGGACTTGATCCGGGGGCCGGGCTTGACGAGTGGTGGGGGTGGGCGTGCGACTCATCTTTCGCGCGCACGACGCTACGCGCGGGCGCGCGACCAGTCCCCTACTTCGTCATGGCCGGGCTTGACCCGGCCATCCACGTGTTTGCCCAGCGTCCGATGTGTCCGGTTCAAGGAGATGCCCGGATACCCGGAACGAGTCCGGGTATGTCCGGGCATGACGAGTGGTGGGGGGCAAGTCCTTTCACCCAGACTACCAGCCGAGCGCTGTGGAGCTTGAGGAAGACGTGCGGGTCGACGCGACGTTCGATGAGGCGGTGAGCGCGCTCACGCAGCCAATGCGCATCCGCTACGTGGACCGCCCGGAGCCCACCGACTCAGCTCAATAGTGCCGGGCCGTACTCATGTCAGAGGCGATCAAGCACCCTTAGAAAACCACGCCCAGCGTTAGTTATGCAATATCCTCCTCCTGGAAGATGCAGGAGATATCCTTCATAAATGAAGTTTCCCCTAGTGCGACGGTTAGAATTTATGTTCCTGAGAATCTGATACCATACAGGTTCGTTCGGCAGGGAATCAGACGGTTCCAAATCTTCATCCGTCAGCTCGCCGCTCTTTTCAATTCGCGCCCGTATCTGATCTAGATTTGCACATCCATTGCGCCTGCGTATGAGGATTCTCATGACGATAACCGCCATCGCGTGCTCACCCGTGCGATTCTCCATGTCAGCCATTGCACTCAATTCCCCATCTCTCCCAGTTTTTTACTTCTTCGCGTGCGAACAGCTCTATTTTCCGAGCCCACGGGAACATCGCAGCAATGCGAGTGCGAACCTCACTCGGTTTCTTGGAATGAGTCTCTCGGGGCGCCCTGACGAGCTGTCGTTCGCTTCGCGATCCCCTCGGCTTCGGGATGCACCCGAGCTTGAAGGCGAGACAGAGTTCGCATTGGCTCATCGTGTAGTAGCCAGGATTGACCCGTTCCTTGTCCCATACGAACGCGACCGTGGCCCAGTTGAACCCCCACGCCTTACCCAGCTCGATAGCCTGATCCAAATGAGGACTCGATGACCACATGAATAGAAGGCAATCTTTAGCAGCGATCGACTTGATATCTAGCTTAGCCAAATCCTTCGAGGTAACCGTAGGATAGTGCTTCTCTGCGCCTCCTGTAGTCGGGTTCCCCGAACCATTATGTTGCAACTGGCCCTTGTAGTCCCAAGGTGGATCGGCATAAATTATATCGAACTCTCCCTTTGGCAAATCTTTGAACTTGGTAGTCGAACAGTTCATCTAATTACCCCCCCACCAAATTATCCTCGCCAGTTAGTTGCAGTTTGTTGAATGAGGTGTGGGTCTGACAATACACAAGAAGCACTCTTCACGATATCCTGCATCTTAACTGCGAGAAAGATGTGGGAAAATCTTTCCTCTCCCCGATATTCCCGGTTTCCACAGAGAATAACTTGTTGGCGCCGCCGATGCCCCGGCACCTATCGCCGCAGTTCCCCTCCCTTGGGCGAGGCACGATAGCCAACCCAGCCAGCTAGGCGTAAGCCCCCAAGTTCGGCACTCTCCTACGTAATCCCCTTTCATTTCCCTCAGGCGCCGGGCGCTCGATTCATGATTCCGCGCGCGTTCCCGCGCGACGTTCGCTTGGCTCCGCGCTTCGCGTGCGGTGCATGCGCGCCGTCCGGGCCTGACGGCCCGGCCCTTCCTGAGCGACTGCTCGTCGGTTGCCAGTGACGTGCCTCGGACCGTGGTGCGGTGCGCGGGGTGCTGCCGGCGCTCGCAGCATGCGCCACCACTCGGCCGTCATGGCCGCACTTGTTGCGGCCATCCACGTCGCGCCGCCGCACGGGGCAGATATGGATGCCCGGATCACCCCCGGACTTGATCCGGGGGCCGGGCATGACGAAGGGGGGAGAGTCCGGGTCCTCATGCTGCAAGCCGTGGATGCGCGGAACAAGTCCGCGCATGACGAGTGGTGGTGTTGTTTCCCGCTCTAGGCCGATAGAAGCGCGCGCCTTTTGTTCACATTGA
>JAPPNV010000442.1 GCA_028818565.1 Rhodospirillales bacterium
GGTGAAGCCGCCCAGGCTCGTGCCGCTTCATCTGGTCCAGGAGGTGACGGAGCGCATGAGCTACGACGGCTCCGTCATGTCGCCTCTCGACGAAGCGAGCGTGATCGAGGCGGTCGACCATCTCGTCGATTTTGGCGTCACGCGCATCGCCGTCTGTTTGCTCCATTCCTATGCCAACCCGGCGCACGAACAGCGCGTCGGCGCGATCATCGCTGAGAACTTCCCTGACACGTTCGTGTCTCTGTCGTCGGTCGTCCTGCCCGAGTACCGCGAGTACGAACGGGCGATGACGACGCTGATCGACGTGATGGTGAAGCCCTACTGCCAGACCTATCTCGGACGCGCCCGCGACAGGATCGCCGAAGGATCCGGCGACAAGCCCTTCCTGATCATGCAGTCCAACGGTGGGATCGTCTCGAGCGAGGCCGCCGGCGAGAAGCCCGTGACGATGCTGCTGTCGGGACCTGCGGGTGGCGTCCTCGGCGCCACCCACATGGCGAGCCTCGCCGGATACAACGATATCCTGACGCTCGATGTCGGCGGCACGTCCACCGATGTCTCGCTGGTGCGCGGGCTTACGCCGCAACTCTCGACACACACCACCATCGAGCACTATCCAGTCAAGACTCCGATGCTCGATGTTGTGGCGGTCGGCGCGGGCGGGGGGTCGCTGGCGTGGATCGATCCTTACGGCGCGCTCAAGGTCGGCCCACAGAGCGCCGGCGCCGATCCGGGACCCATCTGCTATCGGCGCGGAGGAACCGGGCCCACGGTGACGGACGCAGGCGTGGTGCTGGGGCGTCTGCCGGAAGCGTTGATTGGCGGCGGTCTCAAGCTGGACGTCGATGCCGCGCGCGATGCCTTCGAGGCGTTCGGGAAGAAACTCGGTCTCTCTGCGGAGGAATCAGCCGCCGGTGTGCTCGAAATTGCGGCATCCAACCAGGTCCAGGGCATTCGAACGGTGACGACGACGCGCGGTCTCGACCCCGGCGATTACGCCATGATCGCCTTCGGCGGCGCAGGCGGCCTGTTTGCTGCCGATGTGGCGGATTTCCTCGGAATCAAGGTCGCGGTCTCCCCGCCCAATCCGGGCAACCTCTCCGCTTTCGGCCTGCACGTCTGCGACATCAAGCGCGACTACGTGCGCACGCTGGTGCGCCAGCAGTCGATCGCATCGGTCGATGAGCTTGAAGAGCTGTGGGATGACCTCGAACGGCTGGGCTGCGACGAAATCGCGGCCGAGGGCGTGGCGCGCGACGCGATTTTGCTCGAACGGAGCGCCGATGTCCGCTACGTCGGCGAGGGCCACGAGGTGCTGGTCGCAATCCCGTCCGGCCTTGCCGGTGCCGAAGCCGTCGATCACATGTGGTCGCACTTTCACCGGGTCCATGAAGATACCTTCGGCTTCCACTACGAGGGCAGTCAGGACGTCGAGGTGGTCAGCCTGCGTGTTCAGGCGATCGGGCGCATGCACCGCCCTGCCGTGCGCACGGTCGAATTGGGATCGGACGATTCGGGTCCTGCCGGTGAACGCGACGTCTTCTGGCGGGGCCGGGGTTGGGTATCCTGCCCCGTCTGGCGCCGGGAGGGCTTGTCCCGCGGGTTCGCCACCCGGGGACCGGGCATCGTCGAGGAATACGGCTCGACCCTCGTGGTGCCCGAGGGCTGGGCCATCAGGAACGACGATTACGGCAACCTCATCCTGGAGAAAGAGGCATGAGCGCAGTCACGGCCAAGGACGCACGACCGCCGCTCGGTCCGATCGAGCTCGAAGTCATTACCGGAACAATTCGCACCGCCGAGCTCGAGATCGAGGCGGCGGTCGAGCGGACGGCGCGCTCGCCGATGATCCGGGACCAGCACGATTACCGCGTGGCGCTCTTCGATGCGAAGGGACGCAAGCTGACCGGGCGCTCCTATGCTGCGCTGGTCGAGCCGGTCTTCGAGTACTTCGATGAAGGCGATATCCACCCGGGGGACATCTTTTTCTGGAACGACCCCTACAACAGCGCGGGCGGGATCGGTCATATCCCCGATTTGTGCACGACCATCCCGATCTTCTACGGCGACCGGCTGATCGGGTTCAGCCAGGTCTTCGGCCACCACGACGACGTGGGCGGCTCGGTCCCCGGCAGCCTTCCGACCCACGCAACCGACATGTGGACGGAAGGATTGGTGGTGCCGCCCATCAAGATTTACGAGCGCGGGAAGATCAACGAGGCGGTCTTCAAGATCATCTCGCGCAACTCGCGGCTCTCGGAGCATCTGCGCGGCGACCTCGATGCCGAGATCGGCGCCGCCCGGCTCGGCAGCCAGCGCATCGTGGCACTGGCGGAGCGCTACGGTGTGGAGGCGCTGGAGGCCGCCTACGACGCGATTATCGATAACTGCGCCGAGACCATACGCCGCGAACTGCTCCCCATGATCCGGGACGGCGTCTATTCGTGGGAGGACTACATCGAGGACGACGGCGTCGAAGGCCCGCAGATGCATGCGCTGCGCATGACGATGACCAAGACCGCCCACAAGATCGTCCTCGACTTCACGGGCACCTCGAAGGAGGCGAAGGGGCCGATCAACTGGCCAATCGACTACGCGGATGGAAAATTCGCGCGCAAGTGGATGGGGCCGGTGCTTCGCTCACTCGCGGCCACGCCCGAGCGGGCGGCCGAGATCGACATGAACGAGGGCGTTCTCGACGTTATTGAGTTGAAGTTTCCGCCCAAGGGAACGCTGGTGACGCCGAGCTTCGGCAAAGCCACGGGCCTGCGGTTCTTCCCTCTGCTGCGCTCGCTCGGAATCTTCGCGGCTCTTCTGGCCAAGGCGACCGATGGGCGCATGCCGGCCGACCACGAGACGATCCGAATTTGGGGCCTGCATGGCGGCCGTATCGGCCACGACTTCTTCCTGTTTCGCGAGGTGCTCGGCGGCGGCGGTCCGGGGCGCCCGTGGGCCGACGGCAGCGATGTGGTTCACGTGGTGCCGAACTCGCGCAATCTGCCGGCGGAATTCTCTGAGACCCGCTACCCCGTCATCGTCGAACGCCTGGGCCTCGCGACGGATTCAGGCGGGGCGGGGTGCCGGCGCGGCGGTTTCGGCTACGACAAGCGCGTGCGCGCGCTCGAAGACTGCGAGGCGCTCTCCAACGCGGACCGCGCGATGATCAACACCTATGGCGTCAACGGCGGCAAGTACGGCGGCACCTACAGTCTGAAGATCGACAAGCCGGACGGCACACAGCGCCCGCTCGCCGGCATGGAGGACCGTGTTCCAGTTGCCGCCGGCTCGACGATCAGGATCCACACGACAGGTGGCGGCGGCTGGGGTGACCCCTTGGCGCGCGAGCCCGAGATGGTTTGCTATGACGTTCAGTGTGGGCTGGTGTCGGAACAGGCGGCTCGCGACGACTACGGCGTCGCGCTCGGGCGCGAGGGCCGGCGCTACAAGGTGGACCAGGCGGAGACCGATCGACTGCGTGGGCGCATACGGGCCGAGCGCGGGCCGCTCCCCATGTTCAGCCGCGGGCCTTATTTCGAGGAGATAAAGCGCAGCAAGGGAATCGCGCGCCCGGCAGGCCAAGACGACCCGGACGAGGGCTGGTTCGCTGCCGAGGCGGTTCAGGAGGCAGCGGAGTGAAGCCTGCGCTGTTCGCGTACGCGGCGCCGCAAAGCGTCGAGGAGGCGCTTGAGATTCTGGCGAGCGACGAGATGGCGAGGCCGCTGGCGGGCGGCCAGAGCCTGATCCCCACGATGAATTTCCGCATCGCCGCGCCCTCCACGCTGGTGGACCTACGCAGGATCGGCGCGCTCAACGCTCACGCGGTCGAGGGTGACGTCATCAGGGTGGGAGCGATGACGCGCCAGCGGAACCTCGAACGCGACGGGGCGGTGCAGCGAGCGAACCCCCTGATCGCGGAAGTGCTGGGCAACATCGCGCACATCGTCATTCGCAATCGCGGCACGGTCGGCGGCAGCATCGCCCATGCAGACGCGGCAGCGGAGCTCCCTTGCATGCTGGTGGCGACGGGCGGCTCGGTGGTGGCGCGCCGTGCCGGAGGCGAGCGGACCATCGCTGCCGAGGACTTCTTCCATTTTCACATGACCACGGCGCTGGAGGTGGGCGAGCTGCTGACCGAGGTGCGCATACCGGCCCTTCCTCCCCGCACCGGTTACGCGTTTCAGGAGGTCGCACGCCGCCACGGCGACTACGCGCTGGCCGGGGTCTGCGCGCTGGTGACGCTGAAGGACGGGGTCTGCACTGCCGTCAGCCTGGCAGCCTGCGGTGTTGCCTCGAAACCGACACGCCTCGCCGAGGCCGAGTCCGCGTTGCTGGGCGCCCCGCCGGAGGGAGAGGCATTGGCGCGCGCTTCCGATGCCGCGCGCGAGTATGCGACGGCGGCCGACGACCGCCAGGCCAGCGCGGACTATCGAAGGGACCTCGCCTCGGCGTTGGTTCGGCGCACCGTCACGAAGGCCGCCGAGCGCGCGCGGGAGCGCGCGTGATGGCGAGGTCCGCTGCGCGCGGGACGCCGCTCGGGCAATCGCCCGACCCGCGCGTCGCTGTGTCGATGACCGTCAACGGCGAGCGGGTCGAGCGCGAGGTCAGCCCCCGCATGCTGCTGAGCGACTTCATCCGTCACGAACTGCGCCTGACGGGCACCCACGTCGGCTGCGAGCATGGCGTTTGCGGCTGCTGCACGGTGATCATCGACGGAAAGGCCGGGCGATCCTGCCTCGCCTTCGCCGTCCAGGCAGACGGCGCCAGTATTCGCACGATCGAGAGCGTTGCCGATGCCGACGGTACGCTCCATCCGGTCCAGCAGGCCTTCCGCGAGTGCCACGGGCTTCAATGCGGCTACTGCACACCGGGCTTCGTCATGTCGATCGTTGACTACCTCGAAGACACTCCCGATCCGGACCTTTCGGAGGATGCCATCCGCGAGGTCCTCTCGGGCAACCTGTGCCGCTGTACGGGCTACAAGAATATCGTGGCTGCCTTCCGCCGCAGCGCGGAATTGATGCGCGGCGCACGGTAGAGAATCGGAGACCCTGGACGTGTCGACGCGCCAGTTCGGCGAACCAATTGCACGTAACGCCGATGCCGCCCTTCTGTGCGGCGAGGGAAGCTTCATCGACGATATCGACCTTCCCGGCGCGCTCCATGCGGCGTTCGCCCGCAGCATGTTCGCCAGAGCAAAGATCCGTGCGATCGACACCAGCGCCGCGGAATCGCTTGACGGTGTGGTCAAGGTTTACACCTGCGACAACATCGGCGCGCTCGATGCCCCGCTGCCCTTGCTGATACCGGCTCCCGACCTCACCCATCCGAAGACCCAGCGTCCGCTCGCCCGCGACGATGTGTTCTATGTCGGACAGTGCATCGCGATGGTGGTGGCGGTCGACCGCTACGTCGCCGAGGATGCGGTCCGCCTGATCGA
>JAPPNV010000104.1 GCA_028818565.1 Rhodospirillales bacterium
CAGGCCGGGCGGCGAAGACGGGCCGTCCGGCGCCCGCTGCCCCGTCGTCCGCGACATCATGCAGTCATCAGTTGATCGCGCCGATTGGCAGCCTGCTGATGTGCTTGCCGATAGAGCCAAGGAAGCTCTGAGTAAGTCCGAGTTTATGGGATAACCATATTTCTTCTGAGGTATCGGGAGAGCGGCATGCATCAAGTGAGTTTCGCGGGGCGGGAACACGACTTGAAGAAGCGGACGACCCGTCCGGATAGGTTTCTGTCGAAGATGGACGGATTGATGCCGTGAGCGGAGTTGGAGGCGCGGGCCGAGCCGTTATATCCGAAGGCGGGGCGGGGTCGACGGCAACCTCGGACATGAAGACTGGCGACGACACCGGCATTGCTGACCGATCTCCGGAGGCGGTCCTGGATTTCTGGTTGGGTCCCCTGCGAACGGCTGGTGACGCATCGCGAGCCAATTGGAAGCAAGCGATGCCGAGGTGGCGCGTCGGGCCGTTCGCCAGAAGCGCGGAAGATGCGAACTACCTTCGAGTGCAACGCCGGTGGTGCGAACAGATACACCGGGAGGGGCAGGGGCGATTCTTCCGCGATCCCGTCTGGGATACGCCGCGGGGTTTTCTTGCCAAACTGATCGTCCTCGACCAGTTCCCGCGAAGTGTCTATCGCGGTACGCCACTCGCGTACGCAAACGATGCCCTGACCGCCTCCATGTCGAGGGAAGCGTGCGAGACCGGCAGGGCGTTGGCGAACTACAACGTCATTGAGCGGTTCTGGATTTGCGCGCCGCTCTTCCATGCGGAAGACCTGAAGCTCCAGGAGCGCTCCGTCGAGTTGTTCAGTCGCTGGAGCGAAGATCTGGTTGCCGAGGCGCCGGCGAATCGGCGCCGGATCAACCAGTTCGTCGGCTGGTCGTTCGTGAAGGCGATCATCGAGCACTCGGAAGCGTTGCTCCTGTTCGACCGTTTCCCCATCGCAATGCGGTTCTGGGGCGACCGCATCGAGGTGGGGAGCCACGGTACCTGACCGATCCGATGCGGCCGCTTTGGTGCTTCACGCAGCCTCCGAACCCGGAGTACTTCGCTTTGCTCGCGGCCTTGTACAGAGCCGGGCCGGAACTCGACGAGGATCGGGTTGCCCCCGAGGCGCTCGCCGGCCTCCTTCGCGTCGCGGGGCTTTCACCCGAAATGCAGGGCTCGCCGATGGACGTCTTCCACCGTGACGTTGACGGCGCCGTCTCGTATCCGGCGCTGTATCGGCACCTGCTCCTGCCCGAGCACGCCCGGACGTTGGACATCTTGCGCCGGACGCCTTTGGTGGCAGAGCCGACGACCGCGATCAAGCGATTGTTCCTTAAGGGGGGGGGTGCCCTTGGTGACGACGAATTGATCTGGCCGCCGCGAAGTGCGAAGCACTCCGTGGAAGCGGCCATCGATGTGGCGGCCCTCAATGCGCTCGTTCGCCGCACCGAGGCGTCTGCCGCAGCCAACGGACCATACGAGGAGACCGGTTTCGAAGCGGACTCGACCGCCCGATCGCGCGCTCCGATGCCAAGCCTCCGTCTCGTGGTCCGCAACTATAGCGCGGAGTTGGAGCGCGTGGCGGCGGCGGTCGACGATTTCGCCCACGGACACCGGCTCCCGGAAGCCGACCGGTTTCAGATGCAGCTATGTCTTGAGGAGATCCTCGAATACATCATTGAGCATGGCTACGACGATCTCGCCGAGCACGAAATTGAAGTCCGCCTTGAGATCGACGAGGACAGCCGAACCCTTGCCATTCGTACTGCCGACGACGGCTGTGGAGTCGATCCGGAGTCGTACATGTTCCAGCCGAGTTCCGACACCATCGAAGAGGAGAACGTTCTGGACGGTCTCGGCCTCAATCTGGTGCGAAGCTATGTCGAAGAGCTGAGCTATCGCCGCGAGAACGGGATGAACCATCTGACTTTGAGCAAGAGAATCGCCAACTAAGGAAGCTCTGAACAAGTCCGAGTTTATGGGAAAAGCCTCTACAGACCGGTCCTTGGGCTTGTCTGCGCCGAACCCCATGGGCACGGTCGTTTCTCGCATCACTGGATTGTCCCGGCAAAGCAGCTTGCCGCCGCGCAACACTTTATGGCACTTCAACAGATTGCGGCGGCTCATATCAGAACTTCAATCAGATGCCGGTCTCGGCTGCAGAGAGTCCACTGACAAGTGGAGAAGCGGGAATCGAGGAGGTGACATGGTTTCGGAAAGGATCATCGCTGCGGCGCTGGCGGCTGTGGGAGCGCTGCTGTGCGCGAGCCAACTTGCCGTTGCTGGTGAGAACGGCAGCTTCACGGCGATTTCGGTGCTGAGCTCGTCCTTCAGCGCGCTCCAGCAGTCTGGGGAGACGGTCTTCGCCGGTCCTACGGAGGGTGCCAGTGTCATCACGGAGAGCAGCGGCGAACCTTTCGCTGTCGACAGCCACACCGAGATGAAATGCGTTGCTTACGGCAGGGTGTCGGCGAGCGGAGTGACTCTGGAGGCGCCCTGCACGGCAACTGCATTGACCAACGACGAGCTGTACCTGCTCTCGAAGAGAACCGGGGAGACGGGACGCACCGAATTGCTGGGCGGCACAGGGATGTACGAGGGCATCACCGGCGCCTGTGATTATCAAGTGGCCCGCGTCTCCCCCACGGTCAACGTGACCACCGCAAAGTGCATGTGGAATCGGTGATGTAAAGTTGGTTGTGGATCCCGATTAGCCTCGGGCCATGTCGTGGACCTTGTGCCGTTCTATCCCGGCATCACCGAAGCCGGCGGCACTGCTTCTGGTTCCACGGCCCGCGCAACACGTTCATCACTATTTACGAGCGCGAACTCATGCTGCCGCGCTCTCTGAGAAGGCGGCTGTTCTATCACGCCCGGCCGTCCGACTTTGCCGAGGGCTGCGCGGCGAACCGGACAGTGGATCAGCTTCGCGAACCCGTTCAGAAAATCGTCGACAGAAAATCGATTCTTTGACCGGCATCGCGCTTCGCGAGTCAGATCCGGGTCCGGCTCGCGCCGCCTGAGCAGGCGCTTCTGCCCGAGTGGCACGCCGCGCCCGGGCGCCGCACCGTTACCAGCGCATGCAGGACGCCCCCGATGGTGCACGCCATGGTCCAACCGTTGATCGGGTCGAGCCAGACGTGCATGTCGCAGGGGACTTGGCCCTCGCGATCGTCGGCATGGTCATCGTTGTCTTCATGCCCTTGGCTGTGATCGTGGTCTGCGTGGTCATCGTGATCGTCATGGTCGTCCTGCCCTGCGCGACCGTTGCTGTCGTGGTCGTGGTCCTCGAAGGCGCCGCCCTCGTGGATCGGCCTGCGCACCAGGCCCAGTGTGTCGACGAGCCTTGCTACGCAGGCATGTCGGGCCGAGGAATCCACCGGGCCGGCGAGGGCGGTCTCCATCGTGTCGCCGATCATGAACACGACGTCGGCGTCTTCCAGGGCCTCCGGATCGGAGGGACGCATGGTGAAGGTGTGCGGCGAGGAATGGCCCCGGATGATCAGGTGGGGCTCGCCCACACCCGCCATCACCGCGCTCACCAGCAAGTGCGCAGGTTTGATCGAGGCGACGACTCGCAGTTCATCGTCTGCCGCCGTGGGAACAGCGACCTCACTGCCGAGCAGCGCCGCTGCGGCGAGCGCAAGAGCGATGCTTCGTGGTACGTTACGTGGACAATCCATGGTGGCCTCTCCGCCATTCGGGCGGGAATGGCGGGAGGGCCATCGAGAGTGCAGTGCTTTGTGCACCGGATCGCGCAGCCTGGCGACCGGCGGCAAGTATCTGCACTGACGAAGGACAATACGACGGGAAACATGTCATCGGTTCGGGCAGCGACGCTGGTCGCCGCCCGCGACATCGGCGTCAGGCGAAGCGAGCGCTGGATCATCCGCCACGTCGACGTTCAGGTGCCCCGCGGCGCGCTGGTCTACGTGATCGGCGCCAACGGAGCCGGCAAGTCGACCTGCGCCAAGGCGTTGCTCGGCTTGATCGAGATCGACGAGGGGGCGGTCGAGCGCGAGTCCGGCGTGGCGGTGGGCTATGTGCCGCAGCGCCTCACCATAAGCCCAACGCTGCCGCTCAGGCTCCGGCGCCTGATGACCTTGACTCGGCACTACCCGCGCCGGGACATAGAGACAGCATTGACCGCCGTCGGCCTCGAGCGGCTCGGCAATCCACCCATTTCGACGCTCTCCGGCGGCGAGTTCCAGCGGCTGCTGCTGGCGCGGGCGCTGATCGAGAAGCCCGATCTGCTGGTTCTCGACGAGCCCGTCCAGGGCGTCGACGTGAGCGGAGCGGACATCTTTCACGAGCTGATCGAGGAGGTTCGCCGCAGCCTCGGCTGCGGCATCCTGATCGTCTCCCACGACATCGAGCTTGCGGCCAGGACCGGCGACGATGTGGTCGTTCTGGTGCCCCATGAGCATGACGAGAAAACTCTGGCGCGATGGGCTTCCTTTTCGTCGGAGGGCAAGGACCACGATGCTGACGACGCCCAGGCAGTCTGAGAGATGCTCGACGACTTCTTCACGCGCGCGCTCATCGCCGGTATCGGTCTCGCCCTCGTCACCGGACCGGCGGGGTGCTTCGTGGTCTGGCGCAGACTGGCCTACTTCGGCGAGACGATCGCGCACTCCTCGCTGCTCGGCGTTGCCTTCGCCATCGTCATCAGCATCGATCTGGTGATCGGCATTCTGGCCAGTGCGGCGCTGGTGGCCTTCATCATGTTCTATCTCGACCGGCGTGGCACGCTGCCGACCGACACCCTGCTGGGGCTGCTCGCCCACGGCGGGCTGGCGCTGGGTCTCGTGATCCTCTCGTTCTTCCCGACCATGCGGATCGACCTGCACGGGCTGCTCTTCGGGGACATCCTGGCCGTCGCGCGTGTCGATCTGGCGGTGATCTGGGGCGGCGGCGCGGTCGTGCTGGGCGTGCTCGCGTGGCTCTGGCGTCCGCTGCTGGCGGCGACCGTCAACCCCGACCTCGCTGCCGTGGCGGATCTCAAGCCGGATCGCGCGCGGCTCATCTTCGGGCTGCTGGTGGCGGCGATCATCGCCGCCGCCATCAAGATCGTCGGCATCCTGCTGATCGTGGCGCTGCTGATCATTCCAGCGGCGACGGCCCGGCGCTTCGCGCCAAGCCCCGAGTGGATGGCCGCCGGAGCCGCGGCGGTGGGTGCCGGCGCGACCGTGGGCGGCCTCTACGCGTCCGCGACCCGGGATACGCCCTCCGGCCCCTCCATCGTCGTGACCGCCTTGGCGTTCTTCATCGTGACGCGCGCTGACGGCCTCCGGAAGGCGGGTCAGTTGGTGCTCAGCCGGGGGCGGTGACGGCCTCGTCGGCGCAGCCCTCCAGCTCGACCTGCACCGTGACGTAGCGGATGTCGAAACGA
>JAPPNV010000101.1 GCA_028818565.1 Rhodospirillales bacterium
CTCTTCGGCACCGATGCGACCGGCATGGATATCTTCAGCCGCATCGTCTACGCGCCGCGCATCGATCTCACGATCGCGCTCGCGGGCACGATGATCTCGGCGGTCGTGGGCTCCTTCATCGGCGCGGTGGTCGGCTACTACCAGGAGGGCGGGGGCTTCGGCTCCTTCGGCGCGGGCTTCGTGATGCGCGCAGCCGACGTCTTGCAGGCCTTCCCCGTCTTCGTCTTCGCCATCGCGCTGGTCGCGATCTTCGGCCAGAGCCTCGAGAGCATCATCGCCGCCATCGCATTCGTGAACGCGCCGATCTACCTGCGCCTCATGCGCAGCCAGGTGCTGGCGATCCGCAACATGCGCTACGTCGAGGCCTCCTACGTCTCGGGCGCCTCCGACCTGATGATCATGCTGCGTCACATCATCCCGAACTCGATGGCGCCGATCCTGGCCCAGCTCTCGGTCAACATCGGCTGGTCGATCCTGCTGACGGCGGCTTTGAGCTTCGTCGGTGCCGGCGTGGTCGCGCCCACGCCCGAGTGGGGCAGCATGATCGCCATGGGCTTCCAGAACATCATCACCGGCCAGTGGTGGCCGTCCGTCTTCCCCGGCATCGCGCTTGCGGTCACCGTTTTCGGCTTCGCGCTGGTCGGTGCGAGCGTCGAGGTGCTGGCGGACCCGGCGCGCAGGCGTGCCCTCGCCGGCACGCTGCGCGAGAGCAAGAGGCCGGCCTAGGGGCGAGCGATGCGCATCCTCCGCTACATCGGCCGCCGCTTCCTGTTCATCGGCCCGCAGCTCTTCGGCATCATCCTGGTGAGCTTCCTGCTGGTGAAGCTGATCCCCGGCGATCCGGCGGTAATGATGCTGGGCCCCTTCGCGACCGAGCAGCAAATCGCCATGCTCAACGCCGAGATGGGGCTCGAAGGCACGATCATCGACCAGTTCTGGATCTACCTGCAGAACCTGGTGCAGGGCGACCTCGGCACCTCGTGGCAGACCACGAAGCCCGTCTTCGACGACCTCGCCATCCGCTTCCCCGCGACGCTGGAGCTCGTCACGCTCTCGCTCCTGCTGGCGCTGCTGATCGGCATCCCGCTCGGCGTCGCCGCCGCGTACTTCAAGCGCTCGATCGTCAAGAAGTTCTCCGACTACTACGGGCTGCTCGCCGGCTCGCTGCCGGATTTCTGGCTGGGGCTGATCCTGATCTACCTCTTCTACACGATCATGCAGGTGGCGCCGGCGCCGCTGGGGCGCATCGACTTCGCGGTGCTGCCGCCGGCGCCGGTCACGAACTTCCTGATCATCGACAGCCTGATTGCCGGCAATTGGCAGGCGCTCTGGTCGACCCTGGGCCACCTGGTGCTGCCGGTGGTCACCCTCGCCGTGATCAACGCAGGGCCGATCCTCAAGATGACCCAGGCGACCATGGAGCGGATGCTGGAATCCGATCTGATCCGCTACGCCGAGATGTGCGGCCTGCCCAAGAGTGTCGTGATCCGCAAGGCGTTCCGCAACTCGCTGCCCTCGGTGGTCACCATCGTCAGCGTGCTCTACGGCTTTCTCATCGGCGGCGCGGTGCTGGTGGAGATCGTGTTCAGCTGGGGCGGCGCCGGGCAGTACGCGGTGCAAGGGGTGCTCAACGCCGACATCAACCCGGTGCTGGGCTTCGTGCTCTTCTCGGCGATCCTCTCGCTCATCATCTACCTGCTGGTGGACTTGATCTATTTCGCCATCGACCCGCGGATCAGGGGCTGAGGATGGCTGCCGTCGAGACAACCGTGGCACCGCAGGCGGGCGCGCCGGGTATGACGATGCTCGACATTGCCGGGCTCAACGTCTCCTACCCCGTCTATGAGGAGGAGCCGGTGCGCGCGGTGCGCGACCTCGACCTCAGCGTGCGCAGCGGCGAGATCGTGGGCCTGGTCGGCGAATCCGGCTCGGGCAAGACCACGCTGGCCCGTGCGGTGATGGGGCTGCTCACCCAGCCCGGCCGCATCGACACGGGCTCCATCCAGTTCGACGGCAAGGACATGCGGGCGCTCTCGGAGAACCAGCTGCGCGCGATACGCGGCAGGGACATCGCCATGGTGATCCCGAACCCGCGCAGCGAGCTCGACCCGCTGATCCCCGTGGGCAAGCAGATCGCCGCCGTCGCCCGCGCCCATCTCGACATCGGCCGCGCCGAGGCCGATGCGATGGCGCTCGACATGCTGAAGGCCGTGCACATCCCGGACCCCACGCGGCGTTTCCGCGCCTTCCCGCACGAGCTGAGCGGCGGCATGGCGCAGCGGGTGGTGATGGCGATCTCGCTGGTCTGCTCGCCCAAGTTCGTGATCTCGGACGATGCCACCAGCGGCCTCGACGTGACGGTGCAGGCCCAGGTGCTCGACCTGCTGCGCACGCTGGTGCGCGAGCACGACACCTCGATGCTCTTCATCACCCGCGACGTCGGCATCACCGCCCACTTCTGCGACCGGGTCGCCGTGATCTACCGCGGCGAGATTGTGGAATTCGCGGAGACCGCTGACTTCTTCGAGAACCCGCAACACCCCTACAGCGTGATGCTGCTGGCCGCCTTCGCCCACAATCCGGCGCTCAGAAACAAGTGGCACAAGCCTCTGGCCTCGACCGAGGCGGAGGCAGGCAGGGCCTGTCTCTACGCGCCCCGCTGCGTGCACCGCGAAGACGAGTGCGACGAACGCCACCCCGACCTGCGCGAGCTTGGCGGCGCCCGCCACCTCGTGCGCTGCCATTTCCCGGTGGAGCGGGTGGCATGAGCGCCGTCCTTACCGTGGAAGGCCTGGTGAAGCACTTCCCCATCGCAGGCTCGCGTTCGGTGGTGCAGGCGGTCAACGGGGTGAGCTTTTCCGTCGCCAAGGGCGAGACACTTTCGCTGGTGGGGGAATCCGGTTCCGGCAAGACCACCGTCGGCCGCTGCGTGCTCGGCCTCATCAAGTCGACGGACGGCGCCATCGGCTTCCACGGCAAGCCCATCGACCGGCGGCGCAATATCCGCTCCAGCGAATTGCGCGGCAGGCTGCAGCTCGTCTTTCAGGAGCCCGCCGAATCCCTCGACCCGCAGGTGCGGATCGGCAATACCATCGCCGAGCCGCTGCGCTCCATGGGGGTCTCCCGCCCCGACCAGCGCCAACGGGTGCGCGAAGTGGCGCGCCGGGTGGGCTTGCGCGATTCGACGCTGGAGCAGTTCCCGGCCGAGTTGAGCGCGGGCCAGCAGCAGCGGGTGGGCATCGCCCGCGCGATCGTCACCGACCCCGAGCTGATCGTGCTGGACGAGCCCACCTCGGCGCTCGACCCGACGGCGCGGGCCGAGATCATCGATCTGCTGATCCGCCTGCAGCAGGAACTGGAAACCGCCTACCTCTTCATCAGCCACGACCTGAGCACGGTGCGCTACCTGAGCCACCGCGTCGCGGTGATGTACCTCGGCATGATCGTGGAGCTCGGCACCGCCAAGGAACTCTTCAGCCATCCGCGCCATCCCTACAGCGTCGGCCTGCTCTCCTCCGTCCTGCTGCCCAACCCGAAGCTGAAGCGCGAGAGCGCGGTCGACCTCGCGGGCGAGATCCCGAGCCCGATCGACCTGCCGACCGGATGCTACCTCGCCGGGCGCTGCCCCTTTGCCGACGATCAGTGCCGCAGCGAGATGCCGCCGGAGGACACGGTGGCGGAGGGGCACACCGTGAACTGCTTCAAGCATCGCGACGCGCTGCGCGGCCACGAAGCGCTCGATTACTTCGACGACTTCCAGGTGGAGGCGGAAAAGCTGCTGGGCGCCGGTCGCCGCTAAGGACCGCCGAACCCTTGCTCAGCCGTCGGCGCGCTCGACCGCACGGAAGGGGTGGCGGGCGCGGAGCGTGTTCACCGCATCGAACACGGCGGGGAAGGTGGGACGCTCGACGTAGGCGCCGTCGCCCTCGTTGGCGCGCAGCTCCGCGCCGTCCCACACCAGCCGGCCCCGGCTCACGGTGGCGCGGGCGACGCCGGTCACGGTCATCCCTTCGTAGATGTTGAAATCGTTGTTCTGGCGGTGGGTCTCGGCCGAGATCGTGCGCGCGGCCCTGGGGTCCCAGACCACGATGTCCGCGTCCGCGCCCACCTTGATCGCCCCCTTGCGCGGGTAAACGTTGAAGATCTTCGCGGCGTTGGTGGAGGTGACCGCGACGAACTCGTTGGCCGTGAGCCGGCCGGTCTCGACGCCCTGGTCCCAGAGCACCGACATGCGGTCCTCGACGCCGCTGGTGCCGTTCGGGATCCTGGTGAAGTCGTCCTTGCCGAGGTCCTTCTGCCAGTTGCAGAAGGCGCAGTGATCGGTTGCCGTGGTCTGCAGGTTGCCGGACTGCAGGCCGTGCCAAAGCGCCTCCTGATGCTCCTTGGGTCGGAACGGCGGGCTCATCACGTAGCCGCGGGCGTGCACCGGGTCGGGGTCGTAGTAGACGCTCTCGTCGATCACCAGGTGCTGCGCCAGGCACTCGCCGTAGACCCGCTGCCCTTCGAGCCGGGCGCGCGTGATCGCCTCCAGCGCCTCCTTGCAGGTGACGTGGACGATGTAGATCGGCGCCTTGAGCAGCTGGGCGATGCGGATCGCGCGGTTGGTCGCCTCGCCCTCGACCTCCGGAGGGCGCGACTGCGGGTGGCCCTCCGGCCCGGTGACGCCGGCCTTGAGCAGCTCCTGCTGCATCATCCAGACGAGGTTGCCGTCCTCGCAGTGGACGGTGCAGAGCGCGCCGAGGTCCCGTGCCCGCGCGAAGCTGTGCATCAGCTTCTCCGCGTCGAGCATGATCTCGCCCTTGTAGGCCATGAAATGCTTGAAGCTGTTGACGCCGTGATCGCGGGTCAGCGTCTCCATGTCCTCCCGCACCTGGTCGTTCCAGTTGGTGATGGCGACATGGAAGGAGTAGTCGGACGGCGCCTTCGCCGCGCGCTGCTGCCAGACCCGGTAGGCGTCCATCGGCCGCTGGTCCGGCGCAGGGATGACGAAGTCGATGATCATGGTGGTCCCGCCCGAGAGGCCGGCGGCGGGGCCGGTAAAGAAGTTGTCGCCGGTCACGGTGTCCATGAAGGGCAGCTGCATGTGGGTATGGGGGTCGATGCCCCCCGGGATGACCAAGGCCTCCCCGGCATCGACCGTCGCGGCGCCGGCGGGCACGTCGAGGCCGGTGCCGATCTCCTGGATCTTGCCGTCCGCGCAATAGACATCGGCGCGGTAGCGCTCCTCTGCGGTCACCACCGTGCCGCCCCTGATCAGCGTCGACATGGCTGCCTCCCTTCCCGACACGCGTTGGCGGCGCCGCGGCGCCACCCCGGTTGGCCGAGCCGGACCGTTGCCGCGCGATATCCGCTGCCCCACACTACCCCATCGGAGCGTTTCCGTTTC
>JAPPNV010000244.1 GCA_028818565.1 Rhodospirillales bacterium
TCGTCGGCGAGGCCGCCGATGAACTCCTCGAAGTCCTTCTTCTCGCCGAAGTTCCGGTAGACCGAGGCGAAGCGCACGTAGGCGACCTGGTCGAGGCCGGCGAGCGCCTCCATCACCATCTCGCCGACCACCGTGCTCGGAATCTCGGTCTCGCCCAGGCTCTCCAGCCGGCGCACGATGCCGGTCACGATATGATCGACCCGGTCGGGCTCGACCGGCCGCTTGCGCAGCGCGATCTGCATCGAGCGCGCCATCTTCTCGCGCTCGAAGGGTACCCGCTGGCCGTTGCTCTTGATCAATGAGAGCTCGCGCAGCTGGATCCTCTCGAAGGTAGTGAAGCGGCCGGCGCAATTGGTGCATTGCCGGCGGCGGCGGATCGCGGTGTTGTCCTCGGTCGGCCGCGAATCCTTCACTTGCGTGTCGTCATTGCCGCAGAACGGACAGCGCACGGCGAGCCTCCTCTCAGGCGTGACCGGGATAGACCGGGAAGGCGGCGCAGAGCGCGCGGACCTCCTCGCGGATCTCGGCCGCGAGGCTCTCGCTGCTGCCCTCTGCCTCGGCCTCGCGGTCGAGCAGATCGGCGATCCAGCCTGCGATCCGCCGGAACTCGGCCGTGCCGAAGCCGCGGCTGGTCGCCGCCGGGGTGCCGAGCCTGATGCCGGAGGTGATCCACGGCTTCTGGGGATCGAAGGGAACGCCGTTCTTGTTGCAGGTGATGCCTGCGTGCTCCAGCACCGCCTCCGCCACCTTGCCTGTGAGTCCCTTGGCGCGCAGGTCCACGAGCAGGAGGTGCGTGTCGGTTCCGCCGGAGACGATGTCGTAGCCGCGCTCCATCAGCGCGCCCGCCAGCGCCTTGGCGTTGTCCACGACCTGCTGGGCGTAGTCCTTGAACGCGGGCGTCATCGCCTCGCCCAGCGCCACCGCCTTGGCCGCGATGACGTGCTCCAGCGGCCCGCCCTGGAGGCCGGGGAAGACCGCCGAGTTGATCCGCTTCGCCAGCGCCTCGTCGTCGGTCAGGATCATGCCGCCGCGCGGGCCGCGCAGGGTCTTGTGTGTGGTGGTCGTGACGATGTGGGCATGGGGGAAAGGGTTCGGATGGATGCCGGCCGCGACCAGCCCGGCGAAATGGGCCATGTCGACCATGAAGACCGCGCCCACCGAATCCGCGATCTTGCGGAAGCGCGCGAAGTCGATGATGCGCGGATAGGCGGAGCCGCCGGCCAGGATCAGCTTGGGCTTCTCCGCTTGCGCCAGCGCTTCCACCTCGTCGAAATCGATCCGCCCGTCCTCGCGGCCGACGCCGTACTGGATCGCCTTGAACCACTTGCCGGAGAGGTTGGGCGGCGCCCCGTGGGTGAGGTGCCCGCCGGCCGCGAGCGAGAGCCCGAGAAAGGCGTCGCCGGGCTCGAGCGTTGCGAGAAAGGCCGCCTGGTTGGCCTGCGCGCCCGAATGAGGCTGCACGTTTGCGAAGCCGCAGCCGAAGATCGCGATCGCGCGCTCGATGGCGAGCGCCTCGCCGATATCGACGTTCTCGCAACCGCCGTAGTAGCGCCGGCCGGGATAGCCCTCGGCATACTTGTTGGTGAGCACCGAGCCCTGCGCTTCCAGCACGGCGCGGCTCACGATGTTCTCCGAGGCGATCAGCTCGATGGTCGTCTGCAGGCGCTCGACCTCGCCTGACACCGCCGCGTACACCGCCGCATCGGCCTCCTGCAGGGAGCTGGTGAAGAACGAAGTCCCGGCCCCGCTCTCGGGGCGCGCTGAAACAGCCAAGGCCGTTTTCCTTTCTCTGTCGGTCAGGAGAGCTTGGCGACACGCGCCTGGTGGCGGCCGCCCTCGAATCGGGTATCCAGAAACGCCTGCAGGCAGCGGCGCGCGGTCTCCTCCGACACGCGGCGAGCGCCCAGGGCGAGAACGTTGGCGTCGTTATGGGCGCGCGCGAGCCGCGCTTCGTCTGCGTCGTGGCAGAGCGCGCCGCGTACCGCCCGGCTGCGGTTGACCGCGATGCTCATGCCAATTCCGCTCCCGCAGATCAGGACGCCCCGGTCGGCGCGTCCGCTTTCGATCGCCTGCGCCAGCGCCTGCGCGTAGTCAGGATAGTCGACCGGGCCGTCGCCGTTCGGGCCCAGGTCGACGACCTCGCGTCCCGTCGCCTCGAGTTCGGCGCGCAGCACCGCCTTGAGGCTGACGCCTGCATGGTCGGAGGCGATGGCGAATCGCTGGTCTGGCATGGCCACCCCTCGCAAGGCCTGTGGCGGGCCCTGTATACGCCCATGACCGAGAGGCGGGCAACACTTGTGCGTATACCTAATGGTAGCGGCTGCTATGCATTGCAGCCCCTCAGGATGCGTCGGGCGCGCTGTTCCGACCGACGTTCAGGTAGTCGACGACCCGGTCCGCAAGGGTGTCCGGGTGCTCTTCTGCGCCCTTCAGGACAATCTCGGCGCCCTCGGGGGGCTCGTAGGGCGAATCGATGCCGGTGAAGTTGATCAGCTCACCCGCACGCGCCCGCTTGTAGAGCCCCTTCGGGTCGCGCGATTCGCAAACTGCAAGCGGCGTGTCGACAAAGACCTCGACGAACTCGCCTTCCCTCACCAGATCCCGCGCCATCCGACGTTCGGACCTGAACGGCGAGATCATGGAGACGATGACGACGAGTCCCGCGTCCACCATCAGCTTCGCGACCTCGGCAACGCGCCGGACGTTCTCCACGCGGTCCTGCTCCGTGAAGCCGAGATCCCGGTTCAGGCCATGCCGTACATTGTCGCCATCCAGCAGATAGGTGTGGACGCCGGCAGCATGCAGCTTCTGCTCGAGCCGGTCGGCGACCGTCGATTTCCCCGCGCCGGACAGACCCGTAAACCACAGCAATCGGGGCATCTGGGCCTTGGCATGCGCCCGTGCCGCCCGGTCGATCTTCGTGGGCTGCCAGACGACATTGGTGGCGCGGCGCAGCGGGAATTGGATGACGCCCACGCCGGCCGTGGCACTGGTGAACTTGTCGATCAGCACGAAGGCGCCGGTGCGGCGGTTCTCGGAATAGGGATCGAACGCCACCCGGCGATCGAGCGCGAGCTTGCAATAGCCGACCTCGTCAAGTTCGAGCGTCTTCGCCGCAAGGTGCCTCGGCGTGTCCGCGTCCACCCGGTGGACCAGGTCGGTGACCTGCGCCTTCGCCGTCGCGGCGCCGATCCGGATGGCGTAGGTCCGTCCGGGCAGCATCGCCGATCCGTCCAGCCAGAGCAGATGGGCCGCAAACTGGTCGGCGGAGGCCGGCGGCTGGTTCGGGTCGGCAATGACATCGCCGCACCCGATATCGATTTCGTCGGCCAGAACCAGCGAGACCGCCTGGCCGGCGACCGCGCTTCGTACCTCGCCCGACGGGCCGCGCATGCGGGCGACCGTCGTCCGCGCGCCGGACGGGAGGACCGAAACCGCCATGCCGTTCTCGATGCACCCCGAGGCGATGGTGCCACCAAAGCCGCGCGAGTCCGGATCGTCCCGGTCCACCCGCTGCACCGGCAGGCGGAAGGGACCGCGGGCGGGGTCGGGGCGCGAGTCGGCACCCTCCAGCGCCTCCATGAGCGTCGGGCCGGCATACCAGGGCATGGCACCCCCGCCCGCGCACACGTTCTCGCCGGTCAAGGCGGAAAGCGGGATCGCATGGACGTTCTCGAACCCGAGCTCCCGGGCGAAGGTTTCGTATTCCTCCGCGATGACCTCGAAGACCGGCTGCGCGTAACCCGCCAGGTCCATCTTGTTGACCGCGAGGACGGCCTGCCGGACGCCCATGAGGGCCACGATATAGCCGTGGCGCCGGGCCTGGGTCAGGATACCCTCGCGCGCGTCCACCAGGATGACTGCCAGGTCCGCCGACGCTGCGCCCATCGCCACGGTGCCCGCACAGTGCTGGTGACCGGGCGCGTCCGCCGCAATAAATGTGCGCCCGTCCGTCTCGAGTTGGCGCCAGGCGACATCGATGGCGATGCCCGGTTCCCGATCCGCCCGCGGGCCGTCCTCGAGCGAGGCCCGCGCCTCGTCCAGCAGACGGCCGAGCAGGGTCGATTTGCCGCTGCCCTCTGAGCCGCAAATCACGAACTGCAGCCGGTCCTTCTCCTGCCGGGCATCGGAAGAAGAGCCCGCACTGCCTGTCGCGGCGGTCTTTCGCGCGCTCTGCGGCATCAGAATTAGCCTTGCTGCCTCTCGTATTCCATCACGCCGGCCCGGTCGCGGCCTTGAGTACCCAATTTCGCCGTGACTTCACACCGATACTTCGCACGCGATCGCCGCCGCGTCGTCCGCCGGCGGGCAGGGCACCGGGAGGACAAGTTCGGCCCTCAGGTCGTGTCGGGCGTCGTCAGCGAGGCCTGATCGTCGGGGTGATCTTCGGGGCGCATGAAGCGCCGGGCGGTGCCGGCGTGGACGCCGCCGCGCTCCTTGACCGCACTGTCCGGCAGCTTCTCCAACGGCGTGTAGCGCGGCATGTGATGATCCTTGTAGGGGTCGTTGCGGGCGGCGTTGTAGCAGCAGAGCAGCACGTTGCGGCTCTGCCTGGAGAGGTTCTTGGACGAGCCGTGCAGCGTGTTGCAGTGCAGGAAGAGCGCGTCGCCCGCCGCCATCTCGCAGGAGACCACCTCCAGCCGCTCCAGCGTGTGCTCGACCCGCTCGGGCGTTGCGGTGAGCTGGCCGCCCACCAGCTCGTGGTCGAGACGGCCCATGCGGGACGAGCCCCGGATGACCTGAAGGCAGCCGTTCTCCTGCGTCGCCGGGTCGATGGCGATGAAGACACTGAGCATGTCGGGGAACAGATTGCCGTTGAAATACCAGTAGCCGTAGTCCTGATGCCAGTTCCAGGCGCCGCCGGTCTCGGGCGCCTTCAGGGTCAGCTTGGAGTGGTAGTGATAGACCTCGCCGCCCAGCAGCCGCTCGGCGCCCTCCACCACCCGCTCGCAGCGGGCGATTGCGCCGAACAGGTCGTCGCCCGGGTCGGTCCACAGCACCGTCGTGGTGACGCTGCCGTCGGCGTCGTGCATCGACATGGTGTTGCGCTGGTCGCCGATGCCCGCGTCGCTCGCAAGCGCGTGGCGCATCAGCGCGACCTCCTCGGCATCGAACAGCGCCGGCTTGAGCAGATAGCCGTCGCCCTGGAACCGGGCCACCTCGTCGGCGCTCAGGTGGCGCTCGTTCATCGACTCCCCCGCCGCGATGACGAACTCTTCGCCCAGCATGCCCCGCGGGCGACGGCGCTGTATAGGCCGCACACCTGTTGGCGAAACTCCCGCTCTTGGGCGCCGTGATCAACGCCAGCTAGAATGGGCGCAGGACCGAGGAGGGAGCCATGGACGTCGTCACGATGAACATCG
>JAPPNV010000281.1 GCA_028818565.1 Rhodospirillales bacterium
ATCATCGACTCAGTGAACAGTGTACTTCAATCAATTAATCGGACAGTACACTAGATGGCGCCAATTAAAGTCGAGGCTGTCGAGTGACACGGGGCGCGACGGGGCCGACTAGGCCCGTCCAAGTCACAGGCTGACCTCGAAGCAGGCGCCGCCGCCCTCGCGCGGCAGGCAGCGCGCATCGCCGCCGTGGCGGCGCGCGATCTGGCGCACCAGGCTGAGCCCGAGCCCGACTCCCCGATCGTCACCCTCGTGCTCTCGTCTGCCTTCGCGGCGGTAGAAGGGCTCGAAGATGTGTTCGCGCTCCGCCTCGGGCACGCCGGGCCCGCGATCGAGCACGCGGAGCAGGGCCAACCCCTCCTGCACCTCCAGTTCGATCAGCGCGGGGCTGCCCGGCGCGTGGTGCGCGGCATTGTCGAGCAGGTTGCGGACCAGGCGGGCGAGCAGCCGGCCCTCGCCCTCCACCGTCGCGGGCCCGCCGGCGAAGTCGGCCCCGGCGCGCGCGGCCTCCTCGGCGCAGAGCGCCTGCAGGTCGATTCGCTCCAGATGCGTGGGCCGCTCCAGGGTGCTGAGGCGGCTCGCCAGCAGGATCTCCTCGATCAGCTCGTCGAGGTCCTCGATGTCGCGCTCGACTCGCTGGCGCAGCGCCGGATCGCCGTTCTCCGCCAGCAGCTCCACCGCCATGCGGATGCGGGCGAGGGGGGAGCGCAGCTCGTGGGAGGCGGCGGCGAGGGTGTCGCGCTGGGCTCCGACCAGGGCCTGGATGCGCTCCGCCGCACTGTTGAAGCTGCGGGCCAGCGCCGCGATTTCGTCCTTGCCCTCGACCTCGACCCGCGCGGCCAGATCGCCCGCGCCCAGCGCTTCGACTCGGCCCTGCAGCCGCTCCAGCCGGCGTACGAGTCGACGGGAGAGGGGGTAGGCGCCGACGGCGGCGACGACTGCCAGCAGGGCGAGGGCCGCGAGAAACGTGATCGTTTTCGTGCCGGACCAGTCGCGATCGGGGCGGAAGACCACATGGCGCCCGTCGGGAAGCGGCATGGCGAAGCCGTACCCGCCTCCACTGCGCCGGCCGGAGGCGCGCTCTTCCGGCAAGGGCAGGGGCGGGCCCAGGCTCGCGATCAAGTCGCCCTCCGCCCCGAAGACGCTGATGCGGCCCGTCACATGCTGGCCCAGCCGGTCCAGCATGGCGTCGGTCTCTGCCGGGGGCGCGCCGGGTGGCGGCAGTGCCTCCGCCACCAGTGCACCAATGCCGCTGCGGAACTCCCCGCCCGAACGGTCGTCGCGGCTCAGCCACCAGCCGACGGCAACCAGCACGACGAACAGCACGACGATGAGGAGCATCGTCAGGTAGATCTGGAGGAAGAGGCGACGCCTCATGGCTCCTCGTCCTGGCGCGGGGTGAAGAGATAGCCGGCACCCCGCAGGGTGACGATGCGGCGCGGATGCTTGGGGTCGTCCTCGATTGCTGCGCGAATACGCGAGATATGGACGTCGATGCTGCGGTCGAAGGCCTCAAGCGCTTCGCCCCTCACCCGGTCCATCAGTTGCTCGCGGCTGAGCACGCGGCCCGCGCTCTCCGCCAGTGCGCAGAGCAGGTCGAACTGGTGGCCGGTCAGCGACCGTTCCTCGCCGTCGACCAGCACCCGCCGCGCCGCGCGATCGATCACAAGCCTGCCGAAGCTCAGCGTCTCGCCTGCCGCAGCCCGGCTGCCGGGGGTGCGGCGGCGCATGATGGCGCGCAGCCGGGCAAGCAGCTCGCGCGGATTGAAGGGCTTGGGCAGGTAGTCGTCGGCGCCGATCTCGAGGCCCACGATGCGGTCGGCCTCCTCGCCCCGCGCCGTCAGCATCAGGATCGGCACGTCGGAGCGGGCGCGAATCGCCCGGCAGAGCTCGAGGCCGTCGCCGTCGGGCAGCATCAGGTCCAGGATCACCGCGTCGTAGCCGCCCCGAAGGGCGGCCGCGAGACCCGCCTCGGCGCTCTCCCGGCGGTCGAGCGTCATGCCCGCGCGGCCGAGATAGGTCGCGACCATCTCGGCGAGCGCGCGGTCGTCCTCGATCATCAACAGCCGGGTGATGGCGCCCTGCCCCTTCATTGCCGCGCCGCGCCTTTCCCGTGCTCCCCGCATCCATCGGCGAACTGGATTAGCCCGGCGAAGAGGTCCGGGTCGTTGACGATGCGGGGCACCTTGTTCTGGCCGCCGAGCTTGCCGCGGCTCTTCATCCACGCTGCGAAGCCGCCGGCGGGAAGAAAGCGCACGCGCGGGGCGTCCATGCCGTAGCCGCCTGCACGGTGGGTCGCATAGTCGTCGTTCAAACGGCAGAGCGTCGAGTCGAGCGCCTCGGCGAAGAGCGCGTGTTGCGGGGCGTCGAGGCTATCTTCCGCGCGCTCTGCACCCAATTCGACAATGTACAGGTGCCCGCCGCGCGTGCCGGCCTCGTCCGGAAACAGGCTTCCGGCGGCAAAATCGGTGACGGTCGCGCCGATCGCGCGCGCCGCCTCCGCCACGGCCTGTTCGACCTCACTGCCGATCACGTGTTCGCCGAAAGCGGAGAGCATGTAGCTCGTCCGTCCCGTGACGAGAACGCGCGGGGGATCGCGCTCGACCACGGTCACCGTGTCGCCCACGAGGTAGCGCCAGAGGCCGGCACAGGTGGTCACCGCCAGCGCGTAGTTGACGCCGGGCTTGACGTCGCCGATCCAGCGGCAGTCCGGCTGCGCGCTGTCGAGCTGATCGACGGGGATGAACTCGTAGAAGATCCCGGCGTCGAGCCGCAGCCGGAGTCCCTCGCCGTCTGCGCGGTCGGCGATGGCGAAGAACCCTTCGCTCGCCGGGTAGACCTCCCGCGTCTCCGCGCGGCTGCCTTCCAGCAGGGCGGCGAACCGGTCGCGGTAGGGCGCCCAGGCGACGCCGCCGTGCCCGAGCAATTCGAGATCGGGATAGATGTCGGCGATCCGGCTCGGCCTGGTGCCCAGTCTGGCACCAGCGACTTCCGCCAAACGCTCGAAATAGATAAGCAGCCAGCTCGGCGTGCCGGCAATCGCGCCGATCTCGGTATCCAGGGAGCGTTCGGCGAAGCGCTCGATCTTGACCTGCCAATCGTCAATGCCTTCGAGATCGCGCGGCGGGAAGTACCGCAGCCGCGCCCAGCCGGGCATGGCGGCCGCCTCGATCCCGCTGATGTCGCCGCTGAAGACCCCCGGCGCCTGGCGCACCAGCCCGGTCGAGCCGCCGAGCATGAAGACACGCCCGGCGAGCACGCGGCTCTGCGGCCGATTGGCGAGATGGTGGGTCATCAGATCGGCGCCCGCACGCACGTTCGACCGGTGCATCTCCCGGCTCACCGGAATGTATTTCGTGGTGCCGGCCGCGGTGCCCGACGAGACGGCGAACCAGGGAATGAGGCCGGGCCACGTGCAGTCATCGAGGCGAGGGAAGGGCGCCTGCCAGTAGTCCTTCCAGAACGCATCGTAATCGCGGAGCGGCACTTGCGCGCGGTAATCGTCGAGGGACCAGGCGGTCGAAAACCCGTGGTCTCGACCGAATTTCGTGCCACGGCCGCGGCCGATGAGGGCCGCGAGCACGCGCCGCTGCGCCTGCAGCGGCGCCATCGCCTCAAGCTGGCGCAGGCGTCGCCGGGCATAGAGCCGCAGCATCCAGGTCGCGTCGTACATGGCTTAGCGCCCTGCCTCGGAAACACGCATGGGTGTGCCTGACCCCCACCGTTTAGCCCGGCCCCCGGATCAAGTCCGGGGGTGTTCCGGGCATCTCGTCGTGCCGGGCCAGACCGGGGGACTCCCGTGGATGGCCGGGACAAGCCCGGCCATGACGAGAAGGGAAGTGCTCGCGCTATTCATACTCGCATTCCTGTCACCGTACCGGGTGCAGATGCCTCCCGCCCCCGGGGTCACTCGCCGAGAGTGAGCGTGTGCGGGAAGCGCGCGCGCACCGCGTCGAGCGTCAGCGGCACGCGGACGTAGTCGCCACGGCGCCACAGCTCCCACTGATCCAGGATGGTGGTGCTGTTGAACCAGCCATCCTGACCGCCGAGCAGCACGAAATAGTTCTCGTCCGGGTCCGTCATGTCGGAGATGTGCCGCGCGTTGGAGCCGTAGTTGACGGTGTGACGCTCGGCGGTGGGATCGTGCGCGGTCTTCATCAGCGTGGCCGAGCTGCCACCGACGCCGGCTTCGGCGAACTCGTAACGGCCGCCGATGAGCGGGACGTAGGAGAGCGGATGCGCGAGGCTGAGGCGATGCATCTCGCCCCAGTCGGCGAACGACTCCAGGCCGTCGACGGCCGACTCCAGCCCCGCGGCAAGGGCCGCGCGCAGCGTCTCCTCATCGGCGGCGTCGATCTCCTCGCCCAGCAGCGCCGTGCGCCGGTCGACCGCGGCGAATGCCTGCCCGTCGTCCTCTCCATAGAGCAGGACGTAGAAGCGAGTGGTGAAGCCGTGGCGAAACTGCTCGAACGTCACGGCCCCGCGCGAGTCGGCCCGGTATTCTCCATCCCAGTCGCGCAGCCGACCGATCGCCTCCTTGCCCTTGGCGTCGGCTGCCGCGGCCATTCCCAGCGCATCGAGCCTGGCTACGAGGAGATCGCGCAGCGCCACGGACGACGCCATGTAGACGTCCTGCTGCACCGCCTTGAGCGCCTCGACGCCCACGGCGGTCTCGGCCTCGATGAGCGCGTGCATGCGCTCCACCCGGTCGTCGCGCGAGAAGAAGAATCCCACCGGCACGTCTGTCGCCGGCGGCCGGTCGTTGGCAGAGACCAGGTAACCCGCCTCCGGGTTGAAGCTGTAGGGCAGATCCGCCGTCGTGCGCAGTGCGCCCCAGGAGGCGTCGTGGCCGGCCGTGTCGAGGACGATATCGGCGGGCGGGCCATCGCGGCTGGGGAGCCGCGCTGCCAACACCCTGCCGATATTCCCGTCCGCGTCCGCGTAGAGCATGTTCTGGCCCGGCACGGCGAAGCGGTCGAACGCCGCGCGGAACTCGTCGAAGGTGCGCGCCCGGCTCACCTCGAGCATGGCGCCGATCTCGTCGCTCGCATCGTGACCCGTCCATCGCAGCGCGAGCGGCGGCAGGTCGAAGTCGGCGAGCAGCGGCACGTCGGTCACGACCGGCCCCCACTCGGTCTCGCGGACGGTCACATCGCTGTCGAACCACCAGCGCACGCCGATGCTCTCGTCTCGCTCGACGATCTCCGAGGCCGGTACGCCGCTGACATCGTAGAGGTCGCTCGAGGCCGCGCGCATGTTCGTGCCGCCCCAGGCGATATGCGGGTTGCGGCCGATGGCGAAGATCGGCAGCCCCGGCGCCATCAGCCCCACCG
>JAPPNV010000225.1 GCA_028818565.1 Rhodospirillales bacterium
ATGATCGAAAGGGTGCGCTGGGTCGCCATGGGTTCTCCCCCGTGCTGTGACGGCGGGCCCTTATAGAGTTTGGGCACCCGCCCGGCAACGGCGGTAACTTGCGGGCGATAACTTACCGACGCGCCTCGAAGAAACGCCGCAGCAGCGCCGCAGCGCGGGTCTCCTGCACGCCGCCGATGACCTCGGGCCGATGGTGGCAGGTGGGCTGTTGGAAGATACGGGCGCCGTGCTCGACTCCCCCGCCCTTGGGATCGACCGCGCCGAAGTAGAGCCGGCGCAGCCTGGCAAAGGAGATCGCCTGTGCACACATGGCGCAAGGCTCCAGCGTGACGTAGATGTCGCAGTCGGGGAGGCGCGCGCTGCCCCGCTCCGCCGCCGCAGCGCGGATAGCCAGCATCTCGGCGTGCGCCGTCGGGTCGTGCCTCGCTTCCACCTCGTTGCCAGCCCGCGCCAGCACCGCGCCGCTGTGCCCGTCGACCACCACCGCCCCCACCGGCACCTCGCCGCGTGCGGCCGCCTCCTCAGCCTCTGCCAAGGCGAGGTCCATCGGGGAAGGAGGCGCGTTCACGGGGTTGCCTCGTGGCGCTCAATCGACCCCCGGCGCAGAGCCGCGACCGGCCTTGCCTGCGCGCCGTAATCCTTGCCTGGGTCGATGAAGAGATTCGCGTGCCGCGAAATCTTACTCATTGCCAGCCCGAGCGCAGCCGGTCGACGTAGGCGTCGGCTTCCTCGTCCGCCCAGATTTCTTGGCCCATCCCGCGCAAGGCGAGGATTGGATCGCCGGCATCGCGGCACTTCTTGCCGACGCGCCCACGGCCGATTAGCGCGGCGACGATACGCACCACGTCGACGACACGGATGCACGGCATGACAACCTCAATCCCGTAATTGACACAAACAACTTAGTTGAACCGTTGCTCCTTGTTGACCCGCACCGACCTACGGGAGCGCGCCTCCCCTCGATCACATGTTCACGCTAGACTCGGTGAATGGCTCAGCCCGTCATCGGCCTCACACTCGATTCCGAGCCGCCCGGCGGTTATTCCGGCGAGCCTTGGTACGCGATCCGCGAGAACTACTGCACGGCGGTCGCGGCGGCGGGTGGGATTCCGGTCGCGCTGCCGCACGAGCCGGAGCTCGCCGAGCGCTATCTGGAGACGGTGGACGGCCTGATCATCACCGGCGGCGCCTTCGACGTGGACCCGGCCATCTTTGGCGCCTCCTCGCGGCACGAGACCGTCACCACCAAGGACCGGCGCACCGCCTTCGAGCTGGCCATCACCCGCGCCGCGCACCGGAGGGCGTTACCCTCCCTCGGCATCTGCGGCGGCCAGCAGCTGATGAACGTGGCGCTCGGCGGCACCCTCATCCAGCACATCCCGGACGCGGTGCCGGATGCCCTGGCCCACGAGCAGCCCAATCCGCGCACCGAGCCGGGCCACAGCGTGTCGCTTGAGGCCGACAGCGTGCTCAGGGCCATCGTCGGCAGCGAGGCCATGCAGGTGAACAGCGCCCATCACCAGGCCGTCGCCGAGGCGGCGCCCGGCCTCGTCGTCAACGCGCTCGCGCCGGACGGCGTGATCGAGGGCATCGAGGACCCGGCGCATCGCTGGTTCATCGGCGTGCAGTGGCACCCGGAATACGCAATCGACCCCGGCGATGCTCGCATCTTCCGCTCGCTGATCGAGGCCTGCGGGCGCTAGTCCACGTACGCGACCCGATCGGCCCAGGCCGCCCCTTGTACGATCCGGGCACGCCATGGTGACATGGCCCGGCACCCAGCCACCACACTGCAAATTGCGGGAGGACTCCGTGACCTTCGACCTGCCGGCCACCCATCACTTCATAATCGAGGCCGCGGCCACCAGCCGCTGCCGCCTCGAAGCCAACGCACGCCAGCACACCGTGATCATCGACGAGCCGGAGGTACGCGGCGGGACCGACAGCGGCGCCACCCCGCTGGAGACGATGCTCTCGTCCTACTTGGCCTGCCTCAACGTCATTTCCCACCTGATCGCCGACGAGATGGGGATCGAGATCGACGATCTCTCCATGTCCCTCGACGCCACCTTCGACACCGATGGGATCCGCAACACGACGCCGACAACGCTCCCGTTCCCTGAGATCGACTTGACGATGAACATCACCACATCGGCGTCTGACGCCGAGATCGCGCGGCTCCGCGAAGACCTCGAGAAGCGCTGCCCGGTGACGGTCGTCCTCAACCAGGCCGGCACGAAGATCAACGCAACCTGGAACGTGACCAGGCCCTGAATTCTCAGCCAGAGGCGATGCGCTGCCTCCCGCTGATCGTCTCGCCCCTTGATCTGAATTCTCAGGCGCCAGGCGCTCGTTGCGCTCGACGATCACCTGTACATGAGGTTCGGAAGCCACAGGGCCAGCTCCGGGAACGCGAATATGATCCCGAGCACGATGATTTCGACCTGCAGGAACCACCAGATGCCATGGTAAATCTCTTTGAAATTAAACCCGGGAGACACGCTCTTTAGAACGAATGCGTTCAGCCCGACGGGCGGTGTGATCAAACCTATTTCGAGCGACTTGGTGACAAGAACGCCGATCCAGATCGGGTCCATGCCGAGCCTTTCCAAGGGCGGCAGGAATATCGGCACTGTCAGGAACATGACCGAAATCGGGTCGATGAAGAGACCCAGCACGAGCATGAGAAGCAGATACAGCAGCAACAGCACCCGCGGGTGAACATCCATGCCGACGATGCCTTCGGTAATGGCCGAGGATGTTCCGCTGACGGCCAGGTAGGACGTAAAAATCAGTGCGCCCACCAGGATAATGAAGATCACGGAGGTCGTTTTTGCCGTTTCGGTGAAAACGGATCGAAGGACCTGGAGGCTTAGACGCCCTCTGAAAAGCGCTATGAGGAATGCCCCTGCCGCCCCCATGGCGCCTGCTTCGGTCGGCGTGAAGATGCCCGCATAGATGCCGCCAATCACCACGACGGCCAGCAGCAGGGCAGCCCAGACGTCCTTGAGAGAGCGGATTTTCTCGGACCTCGGGGCCGGCGGCAACGGAGGCGCCAGCTTGGGATCGCGGAGCACGCGTACGTAGATCATCACGGAGAAACAGAAGGCGGTAAGTAGTCCGGGGACAATACCGGCGATAAAGAGCCGCGGGATGGATTCCCGCGCGATGATGCCGAAGACGATCAGAACGACGCTGGGAGGGATCATGCCGGCGAGCGTGCCCACGGTCGCGATGCATCCCGCGGCGAGCCGACGATCGATGTTGTTCTTGAGCATTTCGGGTAGAGCGACCCGACCGAAGACCGCGGTCGTCGAGGTCGTCGAGCCCGAGCACGCGGCAAATCCGGTGGCGGCAAAGGTCGTTGCCAGCACCAGACTGCCTCTCAAATGCCCGACCCATGCGCGCGCGGCGCCGAACATGTCTTCCGTCACCCTGGACGCGATGGCCATGTGGCCCATCAGCAGGAACAGCGGCACGGCACTCAAGGAGTAGCCCGAACCGATATCGAAGAGGCGCCCGCCGAGCGTGTTCAGGGTCGAGTCGAGCCCGCGGCTGGTTGCGAAACCGATCGCACCCATGAGGAGCAACGTGAATCCAACCGGCACCCTCAGTGCCAGGAGAGCCGCGACTCCTGCGATGATGAGAATTGGGGTGACTGGATCGATCAAGATTCTTCGACGAGCGTAGTCGGCGCCTCTTCTTCGATAAGCTTGTCCAGAATTATCAAATTCAGCAGCTGAATCAGGAAACGCAACGCCAGCACCAGAAACCCTATCGAAATCGTCAATCGCGAGGGCCACGTTACGACCGAAATTGCTCCCAAGATCGTATCCCCCAGGACGTAGTTGTCCCAGGTTATGGCCGCAGTATACCAGGTCAGTGTCGCGGAAAAGACCAAAAAAGTACCCAGCTGGAACAGCTGAAGTAGCTTCCGGTATTGTCTTGGCAACTTGCTATAAAGCGCATCGATTGCGATATGGGAATTCTCGCGCTGAGCATACGCAAGACCGAGGAAAATAACCAATACGAACAACAGGCTAACGTATTCGTACGATCCTGGTACATTCGTGGGCGTGAGGTATCGGACCAGCACGTCAGCCACGGTGATCACCATCATGGCTGCGACAGCCGCAGCCGAGACATAAGTCAGTATGTCCTCAATGTGCCTCTGGGCACTCAATAGCGCTCTTTTCACCTTAGAGCCCATTGTTTCTTCTTGTCGACACGTGCCGCCGCGGAATTGGCCCGGTCACGAAGATCTTCAATCGGTCGCCCATGCGCGGCCCCGACCCTGTGATTCCTGCTCGGAAAAAACGGGAAGCATTCGACGGGGCTTCGCAACGCCCCGGAGCCGAATGCTTCCCGCACGTGTTGAACGACATGCTACTCGGCCTGTGAAGCCGGCATCCGTTTTTCCCGGTTATCCGCCGTGCTTCTTCAGCAGCTCGAAGTAGGTGTTGAGGAGCGCTTCGCCGTCGATCCCCTTTTCCGCCATTTCCGCCTTCCAGTTTTCCCGGGCGCCCATTGCGGCTGCTTCCAGCTTATCGCGTTCGGCGAACCTGACCTTCTTTACACCGAGCTCTTCCGTCAGTTTTGCCTCGGCTTCCCCGTCCCGCAGGACGGTTATCGCCTGGGCCCGGGGAACCATCTCCTCGTTGAGGTCTGTGATGATCTGCTGGACATCTGCCGGCAGCTCTTCCCAGGCCTCCTTGTTCATGACCAGCGTCATGGGGAAGTAGTAGAACGGCATGTACGCGTACCAGTATTCGAAGATGTCGCCGAACCCGAAGTCGAATGCCGCTGCCGGAGCGCCCATGATGGCGGCGTCGACAACCCTTTTCTCCGCGGCTGACGGAAGCTCGCCCCAGGGGATCGCGTAGCCCGCAATGCCGGCGGCCTCGAGTGCGTCGCCTGCGCCGCCGTGAGCGCGAATCTTGGCTTGGCTGAGCTCCTCCATCGTATTGTAGTGGTCATACGACAGCATCTCGATCCGGGACCACTGGCCGACGAACATGAATTTCTGGTTGAGCCTGTCGAATTCCGCTTGAACCTCGGGCAGTTTGAAGAATTCGTGCGCCGCCAGATTGTGTGCTTCCGCGTTGTAGGTCAGAAACGTCATGACCGTCGTCGTCGCACGCGGGTATAAGCCGGGATTGTAGACTGCCGAGAGCTGCCCGACGTCGAACGAACGCGCCTTGAGCCCGTCCGGCTGTCCCGCAAACTTGCCGAGCGGTCCACCGAAGAGCCGGGTGAACGTCACCCTTCCATCGGTGCGCGCCTCGACTTCGTCCATCCACACGCGGGACGCTT
>JAPPNV010000376.1 GCA_028818565.1 Rhodospirillales bacterium
GGCCGAGCAGCGCAACGACATCGCGCGCCACATGTTCAACGCCTGGTATGTGCCGTTCTATCGCTTCGGCGTGCTCCACGGCGACCCGCACCTCGGCAACTACACGGTGCGCCCCGACGGCACCATCAATTTGCTCGATTACGGCTGCATCCGCGTGTTCGGAGGCCGCTTCGTGCAGGGTGTGATCGACCTCTACCGCGCGGTCCGCGACGACGACCGCGCGCTTGCGGTCAACGCCTACGAGACCTGGGGTTTCACCGACCTGTCGAACGAGATGGTGGATGCGCTCAACATCTGGGCCAACTACATCTACGGCCCGCTGCTGGACGACCGCACCCGGATGATCGACGAGTCCGGCGATGCCCGCTACGGCGGCTCGGTGATGGCCAAGGTACACCGGGAGATCCGACGCCTCGGCGGCGTCACGCCGCCGCGCGAGTTCGTGCTGATCGACCGCTCGGCGATCGGACTCGGCTCGGTCTACCTGCACCTCAAGGCCGAGCTCAACTGGCACCGGCTCTACGAGGGCCTGATCGAGGATTTCGACGCTGCGCAGTTGACCCGCCGGCAGGCCAGCGCACTGGAAGCCTGCGGGGTGCCCGAGGCTGCCTGACACGCGCCGGCAGTGCGGTCCGCACGCCCGGATCAACCCTCCGTGAGAACCCGCGCCCCCGGCCTTGGCAAACCGCACCGAGCGGGGCATTGTGGCGCCGCTCCCGGGCAGGCGGAGTCGATGCGCGTATGAGGATCGGGGTTCCGAAGGAAATCGTCCCGGGCGAGACCCGCATTGCCGCGTCTCCGGATTCGATCAAGAAATTCACGGCCCTCGGCGTCGAGGTGCTGGTGGAGAGCGGCGCCGGCGTCGGCGCCCAGATGTCGGACGAGGCGCTGGCGGAGGCGGGCGCCCACATCGTCGTCGACGCGAAGACCGTCTACGGCGACGCCGACCTCGTCACCAAGGTCCGCGCGCCACTCTGTGACGGAAACGCGGCCGACGAACTCTCATTCATGAACTCCGACACGGTGCTGGTGGGCCTGCTCGCACCGTTGCAGCAGCGCGAGCAGGTCGGTCGCTACGCGTCCCACGGCGTCACCTCCTTCGCGATGGAGCTGATCCCGCGCATCAGCCGCGCGCAGTCGATGGATGCGCTTTCGTCGCAGAGCAACATCGCCGGCTACAAGGCGGTGATCGACGCCGCCGATCATTTCGGCCGGATTCTGCCGATGATGATGACCGCCGCCGGCACCGTGGCCCCGGCGCGGGTCGTCGTATTGGGCGCGGGCGTCGCCGGTCTTCAGGCCGTCGCGACCGCCAAGCGCCTGGGCGCGCTGGTCTCCGCCTTCGACGTGCGCCCCGCCGTCAAGGAGCAGGTCGAGAGCCTGGGCGCCAAGTTCATCTCCGTGGACGCCGACGCCGGCGATGCCGAGACCGCCGGCGGCTACGCCCGGGAGATGACCGATTTGTACAAGGCGCGTCAGGCCGCGCTGATCCACGAGACGCTCGCGAAGCAGGACATCTGCATCACCACCGCGCAAATCCCGGGCAAGCCCGCCCCGGAATTGATCTCCGAAGCGATGGTCAAGGACATGAAGCCCGGCTCGGTAATCGTCGACCTGGCCGTCGAGAGCGGCGGCAATTGCGCGTTGAGCGCCCACGACCAGGTGGTCGTGCGCCACGGCGTCACCATCATCGGTCACGCCAACTACCCGGCGCGGGTTCCGGTCGATACCAGCACGCTCTATGCGCGCAACCTGTTCAACTTCATCAAGCCGATGGTCAATCAGGAAAGCCGCTCGCTCGAGATCGACTGGGAGGACGAGGTGATACGGGGAGCCTTGCTGACCAAGGGTGGCGCGGTGGTGAACCCGGCGCTCGAAGGCGGGGAGCTGTAGCAGTGGAGCACGTGCTCGAGCTGCATCCGCTGGTCATCGCGGTCACGATCTTCGTGCTCGCGGTATTCATCGGCTACTACGTGGTGTGGAGCGTCACGCCGGCATTGCACACGCCGCTGATGTCGGTCACGAACGCCATTTCCAGCGTGATCATCGTGGGCGCAGTGTTGGCAGCGACACCCGCCGAGGGCAGCGTCCTCGCCAAGATACTGGGCGGCGTCGCCGTCGGCCTTGCGGCCGTCAACATATTCGGAGGCTTCACGGTCACACAACGAATGCTGTCGATGTTCAAGAAGAAGAAATAGGCGGCGCTCCCCATGACCTCCAATCTGGCAGCGATTCTCTATCTGATCGCTGGCGTCTGTTTCATCATGGCCCTGCGCGGCCTTTCCTCGCCCGCGACCGCGCGCAGCGGCAACATCTTCGGCATCGCCGGCATGGTGATCGCCATCGGCACGACCCTCGGCCAGCCGGGGGTCGAAGATTACTTGTGGGTCGGCGTCGGCATCGTGGTGGGCGGGCTCATCGGCACGGTGATCGCGCTCCGCATCCGCATGACCGCGATGCCCCAGCTCGTGGCGGCGTTCCACAGCCTGGTCGGTCTCGCCGCCGTGCTGGTCGCAGGCGCAGCGTTCTACGCGCCGGAGACCTTCCACATCGGCACGCCCGGCGACATCAGGCTGGTGAGCCGGATCGAGATGTGCTTCGGCGCGGTGATCGGCGCGCTGACCTTCACCGGCTCGGTCGTCGCCTTCGCCAAGCTTCAGGAATTGATGACCGGTGCGCCGCTCGTCTTCCGCGGCCAGCACCTGCTCAACCTCGCCCTCATCATCGCGATCGTTGCGCTGGGCGTGGTGTTCTCCATCGAGCAGCAGGAGAGCGTGTTCTGGGCCATGACCGGTCTCGCGCTGCTCCTTGGCATCCTTCTGATCGTCCCCATCGGCGGCGCCGACATGCCGGTGGTCATCTCGATGCTGAACTCGTACTCGGGATGGGCGGCTGCGGGCATCGGCTTCACGCTGGAGAACACGGTGCTCATCGTGGTGGGCGCCCTGGTGGGCTCGGCCGGCGCGATCCTGAGCTACATCATGTGCCGCGCGATGAACCGTTCCTTCATCAGCGTGATTCTCGGTGGCTTCGGCACCGATTCCTCCAAGTCCGTCTCCGCGACCGACCGCACCCACAAGTCGGGCAGCGCCGACGACGCCGCCTTCATCATGCGCAACGCAGGCTCGGTGGTGATCGTGCCGGGCTACGGCCTCGCCGTCGCCCAAGCCCAGCACGCCATACGCGAGATGGCCGGCATGCTCCAAAAGGAGGGAGTCGACGTCCGCTACGCCATCCATCCCGTGGCAGGCCGTATGCCGGGCCACATGAACGTGCTGCTGGCCGAGGCCAATGTCCCCTACGACGAAGTCTTCGAGCTGGAGGACATCAACAGCGACATGCCCAACACCGACGTTGCCCTTGTGATCGGCGCCAACGATGTGGTCAATCCGGTTGCGAAGACCGACCCGCAGAGCCCGATCGCGGGCATGCCGATCCTCGATGTGGAGCTCTGCAAGACGGTGTTGTTCGTCAAGCGCTCGCTGGCGCCCGGCTACGCCGGCATCGACAACCCGGTTTTCTACCGGGATAACACGATGATGCTTTTCGGCGACGCCAAGAAGATGGTCGAAGAGATCGTGAAGTCTCTCTGACCCCGTTTCACTTGAGTGCGGGCAAGCGCCGCGCCACGGCACTCGGACCGGCGTCGAAATTTCTCAAAGTAATTGACGGCGTCGCGTGGCCGCGCTTGACGGGTGTTATTCTTCCCGCTGGGCGCGCTTGCGAGCGAGTTTCCGAGCGCGGCGGACCGCTTCCGCCTTTTCCCGCGCCCGCCGCTCTGAGGGCTTCTCGTAGTGGCGGCGCATCTTCATTTCCCGGAAAATTCCCTCGCGCTGCATCTTCTTTTTAAGTGCCTTCAGCGCTTGATCGACATTGTTTTCGCGTACGACTACATGAACCAAATTTCTGCTTCCCTTCTTCAGAATTCAGGTTTCTTTCCTGAGCCGGCGGCTCTATAGCACGCCGCGCCGAGGCTGTGAAGGCGGCCCAGGCACTGCCCGCGGCCGCTCGCTGCCGGTAAAGTAGCACGCCGCGCCCCGATTTGTGAGCCGGAAAGGAAGAGCGCCATGAGCGAGACCACCGCCCTGGTCGGGATCATCATGGGGAGCCAGTCGGACTGGGAGACCATGCGCCACGCAGCCGAGACCCTGAAGGCGCTCGGTGTCTCGTTCGAAACCCGCATCGTCTCCGCCCACCGCACGCCCAGGCGGCTCTATGCCTACGCCGATGACGCGCGGTCTCGAGGCTTGAAGGTGATTGTCGCCGGCGCCGGCGGCGCGGCGCACCTGCCCGGCATGACCGCCTCGATGACGCCGCTGCCGGTCATCGGCGTGCCGGTCGAGAGCAAGAGCCTCAAGGGCATGGACAGCCTGCTCTCCATCGTCCAGATGCCGGCGGGCGTGCCGGTCGGCACGGTCGCCATCGGGCGCGCAGGCGCGGTCAACGCGGCCTTGCTCGCCGCCGCCATCGTCGCCCTTGGCGACGAGCGGGTGGCCGCCGCCCTCGATGACTGGAGGGCCGATCAGACCGCCGCAGTCGCCGAATCGCCGCAGTCCTGATCCCGTGATCGCGCCGGGCGCCACCATCGGCATCCTCGGCGGCGGCCAGCTCGGCCGGATGCTGGCGATCGCTGCCGCGCCCCTCGGCTACCGCTGCCACATCTTCTCGCCCGAGCCGGACGGCCCGGCCGCGCAAGTCTCGGCCGCCGAGACGGTGGCCGCCTACGACAACCGCGCGGCGCTCGATGCCTTCGGCGCCGCGGTGGACGTCGTCACCACCGAGTTCGAGAACGTGCCGGCGTCGGCGCTCGACCGGCTCGCGGACCGGGTGCCGGTCCGGCCCGGTGCGCGTTCGCTCCGCATCGCCCAGAACCGCATCGCCGAGAAGGACTTCGTGCGCGGCCTGGGGTTGGAGACCACACCCTACGCGGCGATCGAGGTGGGTGCCGACAATGCGTCTGCCGATGCGCGGATCGGCCGGCCCGCCGTGCTCAAGACCCAGACCCTCGGCTACGACGGCAAGGGCCAGGTCATGCTGGCGTCAGGCGACGACCTGCTCATGGCGTGGCGCGACACGCTCGGTGGCCGGCCCGCAATCCTGGAAGCCTTCGCGCCCATCGAGCGCGAGGTCTCGGTGGTCGTGGCCCGCGCGCCGGGCGGGCAGGTCAGGTGCTTCGACCCCGTCGAGAACCGCCATGTGAACGGCATTCTCGACGTGACGCTGGCACCGGCGGGCATCCCCCCTGCCCTCGCGC
>JAPPNV010000373.1 GCA_028818565.1 Rhodospirillales bacterium
GGCTATCTCAAGTTCCCCGGCCCCTTCCCGGTCGCCTCCATCCGCCTGAAATACGTCGCCCGGCCGCAGGCGGCCGAGCGGTTCGTGCCGCGCGAGGGGGACGGGGCGGAACCGCGAAGCGGCGCCGAAGGGGCCGGCAGCGGCGGGATCGCGATCCCCGAGCCGCCGGATCCAGACGGGTCCGGCCCCGCCGATGGTCCCGGCGCGCCCGGCACGCCGTCGGAGCCGGCGGGCTGGCAGGGCGAGCTCGATCTCGTGCCGCTGCCGGGAGAGGCCGGCGATGCGGAACCGGACGCGGCGGCGGCCGAAACGGCGGCGGGGGAAGGGCCGGAGGCCGACGCGGAACGGCCAAGCCCGCCGCGGCCTTCCGACTCCGGCGCCGGCCGCGGGTCGGACTGGGGCTGACATGCTGTCGATCGGCGCGCTGTCCTCGGCGGCTCAGGGAGCGTCCTACTACGAGCGCGACGGCTATTACGCGAAGGACGACCCCGAACACCGCGACGCCAGCGGCTGGGCTGGGAAGGGCGCGGAAGAGCTCGGGCTGAAGGGGCCGGTCGATCCGGACACCTTCCGGGCGGTCCTCGAAGGCAAGGTGCCGGACGGCTCGGGAACCGAGCTGGGCCGGCGCGGCAAGGACGGCGAAATCATCCACCGCCCCGGACGGGACCTCACCTTCTCGGCCCCGAAATCCGTCTCCCTGGCCGCGCTGGTCGGCGGCGACAGGCGCATCGTCGAGGTCCACGACAAGGCGGTCGCGGCAACCCTTGCCTGGGTCGAGCAGAACGCGGCCGAGACCCGCATGAAGGACCCCGAGACGGGGAAGATGGCGCGCGTGGGGAACCAGAAAGTCGTCGCCGCCACGTTCCGGCACGACACCTCGCGCAATCTCGATCCGCAGCTTCATACCCATGCCGTGCTGGCGAACATGGTGCAGGGCGAAGACGGCAAGTGGCGTTCGATGGCCAACGAGGGCCTCTACGCGCGCCAGAAGCTGATCGGCATGCTCTACCGCAACGAGCTCGCCGCCGGGCTCGGGAAGCTCGGCTACGGAATCGAGAAGACCCATGCCGACGGGCGCTTCGAGATCGCGGGCGTGCCGAGAGAGACCGTCGAGGCGTTCTCGAGCCGGCGCGCCGAGATCGAGGCGGCGATGGAGGCGCGCGACCTGGGCAGCCCGGCCGACAATCCGCGCCTTGCCGAGCGCGCGGCGCTGATGACGCGCGCGAAGAAGCGGGACATCGACCGCGACGAACTGCGGGGCGTGTGGCAGCGCCAGGCCGCCGATCTCGGTCTCGATGCGACGGCATTGGTGGCCGAAGCGGAAGGGAAATCCGCCGCGCCGGAGCGGGACGCGGCGATGGAGCCGGCGTCCGGGCCGGGCGACCCGGCCGGCGCGGAACGCCGGGTACGGCGCGATATCGGCGACGATGGCCGGGCGGGCGCCCCCGCATCGAACGCGGCGGAGGCGGATCGGGAGCCCGGCGGGGACCGGAGCGGTGCGCCCGGGCGCGGGAGCGTGGCGGAAGCCGCGCCGCCCTCGCCCACGGGCGAGGCCGTCGTCTGGGCGATGGCGCATCTCTCGGAGCGCGAGGCGGTGTTCTCCCGCTCCGATCTCTTCGCCGCCGCGCTCGCCTATGCGCCGGGCGCCGCCGCGATCGGGACGATCGAGCGCGAGGTCGCGGCGCTGGAGAAGGCCGGGACCCTTCATCCGGTGAACATCCCCGGCGCGGAGGGCTCGCTCACGACCGACCGCACCGTGGGCGAGGAGCGCGAGGCGGTGGCGTTGTGGCGCGGCGGCCAGGGCCGCGGCCGGGCGCCGATGCGCGGCTGGCAGGTGCAGGGCCATCTCAACAAGGGGCCGCTCACGGCCGGGCAGAAGGACGCGGTGAAGCTGATCCTGTCGGCCAAGGACCGCACCGTGGGCGTCCAGGGCTACGCCGGCACGGGCAAGACCACCATGCTCAACCGGGCGCGGACGCTCGCGGAGAAGAAGGGCTGGCGCATGGCGGGCCTCGCGCCCTCGGCCTCGGCGGTGCAGACGCTTGCGTCGGAGGCCGGCATCGAGTCCCAGACCCTGCAAAGGTTCCTCGCCCGCAATGCCGGCGTCGCCGAGGGCAGGCTCACGAGCAAGGGCGCGAGGGAGATGCGCGCCGCCTTCGCAAAGACCATCCTGGTGGTCGACGAGGGTTCGCTCGCCTCCACCGTGCAGGCGCGCGACCTGCTCCGGATCGCCAACACGCTCCGCATCCCCCGCGTGGTGCTGGTGGGCGATGCCAAGCAGCTCGACGCCGTCGATGCCGGAAAGCCCTTCGCCCAGCTCCAGGCCGCCGGCATGCAGACGGCGACGATGGACGAGATCATGCGCCAGCGCGATCCCGTGCTGAGGGAAGCGGTCGAGGCGAGCCTGAAGGGGGATATCGAGCGCGCGTTCGAGAAGCTCGGCAGCAACGTCGCCGAGGTAAAGCCCGACAACATCGCGGGCGCCGTTGCGGCGCGCTGGCTCCGGCTCGACGAGGCAGCGCGCGCCAATGCCGGCGTGATGGCGCCCTCCCACGCGCTGCGCCAGGCGATCAACGGCCATATCCGCGAGCGCCTCGCTCGCGAGAGCCGCATCCACGGGCCGGCCATGGAGAGCGAACGGCTGGTTTCGATGGGTTACACCAACGCGGAGAAGGCGCTCGCCGCCAACTACGGGCGGGGCGACGTGGTGGCGTTCCACCGCCCCTACAAGCGCATCGGCGTCGAGAAAGGCGACGAGCGCCGCGTCACGGGCGTCGACCGCGAGGCCCGCGCGGTGCTGCTCGACGACGGAAAGGGCGGCCAGGTCGCGTGGAAGCCAGAGGAGATCGGCGGGCGCCGGGGCGGCAGCGAGGTCTACCGGGCTGAGGAGATCGAGCTCCGCGCCGGCGACCGCATCCGCTGGACGCGCAACGACGCCGGTCTCGGGCTGGTCAACAGCCGCACGGCGGAAGTGCTCCGCGTCGTGAACGGCCGGGTGACGTTCCGCCTGGAGGACGGCAAGACGCTGGAGCTGGGCCGGGGCGATCCACAACTCAGGCATCTCGACCATGCCTGGGCCTCCACCGTCCACGCCTTCCAGGGCCGCACGGTGGACAACGTGATCGCCGCGATGGAGGCGCGCCACCCCCACCTCACCACGCAGAAGAGCTTCTACGTCGAGATCAGCCGCGCCCGCGACCGGGCCGAGCTGGTGACCGACGACGCGGCCGAGCTCCGCGCCCAGCTCCAGGCCGTGACCGGCGAGCGCATCGCGGCGCTCGAAGGCATCGGCGAGATGAAGCGCGAGGGGTCCGAAAAGGCTGCCGAAGCCGGGCGGACGGCCGAAACCCGCCCCGAGCGCGGGCTCGGCCAGGGTGCCGGACAGGATCGGGACAGCACGAAATCGCCCACGAAGGCGCCGGAACCGCCGGCGCGCGACCGGGGCAAGGGAGGCATGGACCTTGGATTGTGACGCGGGCGCCATGCCGGCCGATGCCCAACGAGGGGCTGAACGATGAGCGATGACACGCGAAACGACGCGCTGGAAGGCAAGGCGGCAGTAGAAAAGCCGGAGGATGCGCGAAGGAACAGGACCATCCGCTTCTCGGATTCCGAGTGGGAAGAGGTCCGGCGCGCCGCCGTTCTGCACGATACCGGGCCGACGGAGCTCGTCCGCGAGACGGTCCTGGCGCTGGCGCGGAACGCTGAAAGCGGGGTATCAGGCGCCGTTGCGCCGTCGTTGGCGCCGTTGATCGAGCGGATGTTCCGCTACACCTGGTTCCTAGCGACCGAGAAACGCGACGCCATGGTCCGCGAAGGGCGGGAAGAAGAAGTCGACGCGCTGGTTGCCGAGGGCCGCGGATTGCACGACAAGATCCGCCGAGCCAGCGCAAACTGAGCCGGCCGGTGGTCTGGGGAGCGCACTGCAATTCCGAGTAGCACTGCGTTTCCTCATCTATGAAGGAGCCGCCCACGGTTGGTAGCGCATAGCCGCAATAAAGCCTTGCTCTCGCCGTCCAGTTGTATTGAGCGTCGAGCAATCAAAATGTGCAGGAGCGCTGTCCGCATGGCTGTGCAGACCACCTAATGTTGGTCGCTAGGCGGGCACCAGCGGTTGGGCGGGGAGCCTCGACGCGCTTACGCTTCCTCGGTAGAAGCTTGCTTTGGGCGGGTGATCATGTTGCGGTCGAGAGTACTAACCAAGAAATTGGGACTTCGGTGGAGCAGTAGCCGCTATCGAAGGAAGGCAGGCTGGCCTTCCCTAGCTTGGGAACACGCGGTCCATGGAGAAAGCGGCAACGCCGGCGTGTCCGCAATAGCCAAAGGAGCTACAGAAAGTGAACGACTTGATTGCCACCGAGGCGGACCTCGAAGCGAGAATTCATTCGGCTCTCCAGTTGGCTTTTCCATGGCTGCATGCGACCTCAATTCGTCATCAGACGACGTTTTCCGTTTCGGTGGGGCAAAAGAATCTCCAGGTCGATGGTAAGGTGAATTACGACGCTCGCGGTCGCGCTGACATATTGCTCAAGTGGGGAAAGAGACCACTCGCAATTCTCGAACTCAAACGGCCGGGCCTGACGCTGAAATACGAGGACGACACACAAGGGCTATCCTATGCGCGCCTTCTAGACCCACAGGCGCCCTTGGTCGTCGTAACCAACGGGACCGATCTTCGCCTCCTGGAAACACATTCCGGGCAACCTTGGAACCCGGAGGAGCCCTCGGAAAAGGAGTTCGTCAATCTTCTCAGGTCGGCGAGCCTGGCTGCCACTGGCAACAGCAAGTTCGCGATTTCTACGTTGATGGGCACGAATTCGCAGATTTGGATGCAAGCTATACGAGAAACATCCAACGAAATTATAACGGAGATGTCGGGGTCGTGGGGCGACTCCCTGAAGCCTTTTGTGCCTGAGTTCCTTATTCCCAGAACGGCGACTAGGCTCGTATTGCAAGAACTGAACAAGGACACGAAGCTGGTTCTTGTTGAAGGGCCACCCCTGATCGGGAAGAGCAATGTGCTCCGGCAGCTAAGTCTTGAGACCTCAGCCTCGGGAGAGCTTGTAGTATTGTTTTTGGAGGGAGATTCCGGAAGCGGAATACTCCAGCAGACCGCGGATATCTTGTCTCGGTCGTTGAATTGGCCGTTAGGCCAAGTTGAGGTCCGTCAATGGCTTTCCTGCTTATCCCTGATTTTCATCCAGCGATGAGGGTTCGGTAGGGCAGCGG
>JAPPNV010000193.1 GCA_028818565.1 Rhodospirillales bacterium
CCGATTGGCACCGGGACAACTACTTCGTGGCCGTGAAGCAGCTGATTCAGGACGGCGGGCGTGTCGGCATCGAGTTCGACCACATGACCGTCGAGAACCTGCGCAAGCTGCAAGGTGCGCTGCCCACGGCGGAGCTGGTCGATGTGAGCAAGCCCACCATGCGCATGCGCATGGTGAAGTCCGACGAAGAGATCGCCTGGATCCGAGAGAGCGCTCGTATCGCCGACATCGGCGGCGTGGCCTGCGCAGACGCGATCGGGGTCGGCGTGCCGGAGTACGAGGTGGCGCTCCACGCGACCCAGGCCATGGTGCGCGAGATCGGCCAACGCCAGCCCCATGTGGAGCTGATGGACACCTGGACCTGGTTCCAATCTGGCATCAACACCGACGGCGCCCATAACCCCGTGACCTCACGCCGGATCGAACGCGGCGATATCTTGAGCCTCAACTGTTTCCCCATGCCGGCGGGCTATTACACGGCGCTGGAGCGGACGCTCTTCGCCGAGGAGTGCTCGGACGAGCATCTGCGGCTCTGGAACATCAACGTGGAGGTGCACGAGGCGGGGATCGCGCTCATCAAGCCCGGCGTGCGCTGCTGCGATATCGCCGCCGAGCTCAACACGATCTACGAGCGTTACGGCCTGCTCCAGAACCGCACCTTCGGCTACGGCCACAGCTTCGGCGTGCTCTGCCACTACCACGGTCGCGAGGCCGGACTGGAGCTGCGCGAGGATGTGCCGACCGTGCTTGAGCCCAACATGGTGGTCTCCATGGAGCCGATGATCATGATCCCCGAAGGCGAGCCCGGCGCCGGCGGCTATCGCGAGCACGACATACTCGTGGTGACCGAGGACGGCGCCGAGGACATCACCGGCTTCCCCTACGGCCCGGCGCACAACATCGTCTGCAACTGACGGCCTCGGCCGCGCAGCCGGAGCGCCTGGAGCGCTGCCGGTCGCCGGGCCCGGCCGTTTCGTGCTAATACGCGAGGGACGCACAATTCCGCGCGGCGCCGGGAAGGGAGGCGATGGACGACATCCGGCATACGCTCGACGAGCGCCGCACCCGCGCCCGGCTGGGCGGCGGCGAGGCGCGGATCGAACGCCAGCACGCCAAGGGCAAGCTCACCGCCCGCGAGCGCGTGGAGCTTCTGCTCGACGACGGCTCGTTCGAGGAATACGACATGTTCGTCGAGCACCGCAGCTCGGACTTCGGCATGGCCGAGCAGCGCGTGCCGGGCGATGGCGTCGTCACCGGGCGCGGCACCATCAACGGGCGGCTGGTTTTCGTCTTCAGCCAGGACTTCACCGTCTTCGGCGGCTCGCTCAGCGAGGCGCATGCGGAGAAAATTTGCAAGATCATGGACCATGCCATGCGAGTGGGCGCACCGGTGGTCGGGCTCAACGATTCCGGCGGTGCACGAATTCATGAGGGCGTGGCTTCGCTCGCGGGCTACGCCGAGGTGTTCCAGCGCAACGTCCTGGCCTCCGGCGTGGTGCCGCAGGTCTCGGTCATCATGGGCCCGTGTGCCGGCGGTGCGGTCTACTCGCCCGCCATGACCGATGCGATCTTCATGGTTGCGGACAGCGCCTACATGTTCGTGACCGGGCCGGACGTGGTGAAGACCGTCACCCACGAGGTGGTGACCCATGAGGAACTCGGCGGCGCGGGCACTCACACCGGCCGCTCGGGCGTCGCCGACCAGTCCTTCGAGAACGATGTCGAGGCGTTGGCCGAAACCCGGCGCTTCATCGACTTTCTGCCCGCCAACAATCGCGAGCAGCCGCCGTCCTGGCCCACCAGCGACCCCGTGACCCGCGCGGAACCCTCCCTTGATCGGCTGGTGCCCGCCAATCCCAACAAGCCCTACGACATGCGTGCGTTGATCACGAAAGTGGCCGATGAGGGCGACTTTTTCGAGCTGAAGCCGGCTTATGCGCAGAACATCATCACCGGCTTCGGCCGCATCGGGGGAAGGACCATTGGTATTGTCGCCAATCAGCCGACGGTACTGGCCGGTTGCCTCGATATCGCTTCATCGCGCAAGGCGGGGCGCTTCGTCCGCTTCTGCGATTGCTTCAACATTCCGTTGCTTACGTTCGTCGACGTGCCCGGCTTTCTACCCGGCACCGATCAGGAGTACGGCGGCATCATCACCCACGGCTCCAAGCTGCTCTACGCCTACGCCGAGGCGACCGTGCCCAAGGTCACCGTCATTACACGCAAGGCCTACGGCGGTGCCTACGACGTGATGGCATCCAAGCACCTGCGCGGCGACCTCAACTATGCGTGGCCGACGGCGGAGATCGCGGTTATGGGTCCCCAGGGTGCGGTAGAGATCATATTTCGCGGCTCGCTTGATGATCCCGCCGCCGTCGAGGCCAAGACGGAGGAATACCGCCGCACCTTCGCCAACCCCTTCGTCGCCGCAAGCCGCGGCTTCATCGACGACGTGATTCGCCCGCAGGAGACCCGCGCCCGCGTCGCGCGTGCGTTCGAGACTCTGCGCACCAAGCAGCTGGAGAACCCGTGGAAGAAGCACGGGAACATCCCGCTCTAGGTCACGAGAGGCTGCGTTGTTTTCCAAGATCCTGATCGCCAATCGCGGTGAGATCGCCTGCCGGGTGATCCGCTCCGCGAAGCGGTTGGGGATCGGCACTGTCGCAGTCTATTCGGAGGCCGACGAAGGCGCGCTGCATGCGCGCATGGCGGACGAGGCCGTGCTCATCGGCCCCGCCGCCGCTGCCGAGAGCTATCTGAACATCGACGCCCTCCTGGCCGCGATCGTCGAGACCGGCGCGGAGGCGGTGCATCCGGGCTACGGTTTTCTCTCTGAGAGCGCGGCGTTCGCCGAGGCGCTGGCCGGGGCGGACGTCACCTTCATCGGCCCGCCGGCAGACGCCATCGCGGCGATGGGCGACAAGCTCGCCGCCCGCAGGATCGCTGGCGATGCCGGTGTCGCGACCATTCCCGGCACCGAGGACGCGGTCGACGATGCCGACGAAGCAATCAGCGCGGCGCGCGAGATCGGCTATCCGGTCATGATAAAGGCGTCGGCCGGCGGCGGCGGCAAGGGTATGCGCCTCGTCTGGGATGAAGCCGACCTCAGCGAAAGCATGTCGTCTGCCGTCAACGAGGCGGTGTCGGCCTTCGGCGACGGGCGGGTCTTCGTCGAGCGCTTCATCGAGGACCCGCGCCATATCGAAATCCAGGTGCTGGCCGATGGCGCCGGCACGGTGGTTCACTTGGGCGAGCGTGAGTGCTCGATCCAGCGCCGTCACCAGAAGGTGATCGAGGAGGCGCCGAGCCCCCTGCTCGACGAGGCGACGCGGGCGGCCATGGGGGCCCAGGCCTGCGCGCTCGCCGCCGCCGTGGGCTATCGCTCCGCCGGCACGGTGGAATTCGTCGCCGACCAGCAGCGGAACTTCTACTTCCTGGAGATGAACACGCGGCTCCAGGTCGAGCATCCGATCACCGAGCTGGTTACCGGGATCGACCTGGTGGAGCAGCAGATCAGGATCGCCGCCGGCGAGCCTTTAGCCTTCGGCCAGGAGGATATCGGTCGGAACGGCTGGGCGATGGAGTGCCGCATCTATGCCGAGGACCCGGCGCGCGGCTTCGTCCCCTCCATCGGGCGGCTCTCGCGCTATCGCGAGCCCGCGGCGGGCGAGACCTGCCGCGTCGATGCCGGCGTGGACGAGGGCTCCGAGATCTCGATGTTCTACGATCCCATGATTGCGAAGCTGGTCACCCACGGCCCGGACCGGCCGGCGGCGATCGCTGCCATGCGGGACGCGCTGGATCGATACGAGATCAGCGGTGTCGCCAACAACGCGGGCTTCCTCAATGCGGTGCTGGGTCGTCCGCGCTTTGCAGAGGGGCGGCTCTCGACCGCGTTTATCGAGGAGGAGTTCGGCGACGGCTTCGCTCCCGCAGCGCTCAACGACGAGGCGCGCGCCGTGCTCGTTCCGGTTGCGGCGGTGGTGCACGCTCGCCTCGCGGCCCGCGCGGGGCGCATTTCGGGCCAGATCGAGGGCCTGCCGCCGGTGCGGCATACCGGCGCGTGGGTCGTCGACCTCGGCACCAGCCGGCACGAGGTGCGGATCGAAGAAGGCGCGGACGGGATCGCGGTCGTCGATGGCGCACGGACGGTGCCGGTGACGAGCGACTGGCAGCACCATGAAAGCCTCTTTACCGGCACCGTGGCCGGCGCCCCCGTCACGATTCAGGTCCGGCGCCGGGGCACCGCGCTCACGCTCCGCTGGCGGGGTTGCGAGATTACGGCCCGGGTGCGCACGCCGCGGGCTGCCGAGCTCGCCGCCAAGATGCCGGCGAAGGAGGCGCTCGACCTCTCGCGCTTCCTGCTCTCACCCATGCCAGGGCTGGTGGTGGCTCTCCCCGCGTCCGAAGGCGACACGGTGCAAGCGGGGCAGCCGCTCGCCATCGTGGACGCGATGAAGATGGAGAACGTGCTCCGCGCCTCGCGCGACGGGCGCATCGTCGCCGTCCGGGCCAAGGTCGGCGACAGCCTCGCCGCCGACCAGGTCATCATGGAGTTCGCCGCAGAAGAGTGATGCCCGGTCGGCGCTTGGCAGCCGGCGGTGGACGGGACGTTACTTGTTTGGCGCGGCGATTCGGTGGCCGAAGCCGATCATCTCCACTTCGCCATCGATCATGTGAGCCGTCCGATCCATCTGGCGCTTGAGCCAGGGCGTCTCACAGTGGGCGTCGAAATCGGCCTCCTCGACATAGACCTCGTAGAAGATGAAGCGGCGCGGGTCGTCCCGGTCGACGCTGACCTCGAAGCTGATGCAGCCGGGCTCCTTGGTGACGGTGTTGTTGGCGTGGCGCTTCACCAGCCGGGTGAACTCGACGACGTGCTTCTTCTTGATCCTGAGCGTGGCGACGAGGGTAAAGGGCATGGGGTCCTCCCTGGAAGATCCTTGAGGCGGCAATATCAGGTAGAGGCGCGGACCATCTCCGCCGCGCGCTCGCCGATCATAATGCAGGTGGCGTTGAGGTTGGCACTGACGACCGTCGGCATGATCGAGGCGTCGGCGACGTAGAGCCCGTCCAGCCCGTGCACCTTGAGGCCGTCGTCTACGACCGCCATGGGGTCATGCCCCATCTTGCAGGTGCCGGCGGGGTGATAGACGCCCATGGCGTGGGCGCGGATGTAGTCGGTCCACTCGTCGTCGCTCT
>JAPPNV010000078.1 GCA_028818565.1 Rhodospirillales bacterium
GTGCTGGCGATGACCAAGCAGATCGGCCGCAACCCGCCGGCACTCGATGCGCTCAAGGCGGGCGGGATCGGCCGTTTCGTCGCGGTCGACATGGCCTGCGCGCGGCCGATCCATGCCAACGGCCACGGGCTCGCCCACATCGGCCACCTCGGCCAGATCCCGCGCCACGAGGCGGCGGAGGCTGCGGCAATGCGCGCCGACTACTGGACCGTCTTCAACCAGGAGAAGGCGGCAGAGGCCGCGCGGGCCGCCGGGGCCCAAGGCCACGAGCAGGCGCTGATCGCGCGCATCCAGGCGCCGGGCGATACCTTCTATTCCGGCCACGAAGGGGGCTTTGACGCGGGCGCCGTCGAGGCCGTGGCGGATGCGCTCGACCGCACGCCGGGGGGCCGCTTCGCCGGGCTCACCACCTTCCCCGCCTTGCTCTTCGACGAAGGCTCGGGCGAGGCGAGGCCGACCCCCAATCTCGCGACCCTGCACGCGGCCGCGTCACGACTTGGCGAGCAGGGCCGGCGCGACATCGTCATCAATGCGCCGGGCAGCACGTCGGCCCGGGTGATGGCGGCGCTCGCCGACGGCGGCGCGACCCAGGTGGAGCCCGGCCACGGGCTCACCGGCACGACGCCGCTCCACGCCCGCACCGACCTGCCGGAGCGCCCGGCGATGCTCTATCTGACCGAGGTCTCTCACTTCCACCAGAGGCGCGCCTACTGCTTCGGCGGCGGGCTTTACATCGACCCCGTGTTCGAGCCCTATCCGCTCAAGGCGCTGGTGGGTCCCGACCCGGAGGCGGCGCTAACGCAGGAGGTCGACGCCGCCACCCCGGACCCGGCGATGATCGACTACTATGGCCAGCTCCTGCCGGAGCCCCACCAGCGCGTCGCGGTGGGCGATACGGTGATCTTCGGCTTCCGCGCGCAGGCCTTCTTCACCCGCGCCGTCATCGTGCCGGTTGCAGGAATCGGCAGCGGACGGCCCGAAGCGAAGGGGGTCTGGACGACTGACGGCCGCCCCGCCTCCTGGTCAACAACGGTCGCGGACTGAGCGCTCCGAAGGAGCGGCTGGCCGCAGTGGCGGCCTACCCGGTCTGGGCTGCCCAGCCCTCGGCGTGCTCGGCCATGAACTTGCCCGAGACCTTGATGCGGGTGAACAGCCACTGGCCGTCGCGCTTCACCAGATCGTCGTCGTATTCCGCAGCGAACCAGCGGGCCTTCTTCTCGCCGTCGACCATCATGGTGCACCACATGATCAGCCACCATTTGGCGTTCGCCGTGTCGCCGTTCACCGTGATGATCGGGTTCATCACCGGATGGATCGCGAAGACGATGTCGTCCCCGATGCCAGCGAAGAACTCCCGGATCGCTTCCCTACCCTCGTAAACACCGAAGTCGCCGCCATCCCAGTGGGCGTCCTCGACGAAGAGGCTCGCCAGGCCGTCCGGATCGTAGCCGTGGTCGGCGTAGTAGCAGTACTGCGCCTTCATCCGCTTGATGTCTTCGATCGCGGTGAGCCGCGCCACCTGCTCCTCGAGAGTCAATTCAGCCATCGTCATTCTCCCTACGGAAATCGTCGTGACGCTATTGCGCGTCGACGAGATATTCGTCGCCCTGGCGCAGCTTCCTCTGAATCCAGTCGGCGGCGCCGGGACGGCTGGGCGAGGTCACCTGAAGCGGGCCGCGCTTGGCCGCCATCTTGGCGCGCAATTTCTCGGTCTTGGCCCGGTCGATGGTCATCATCGCCCGGTTGATCACGACGCCGTAGACGTCCTCGGCGCATTCGAGCGATAGCATGCCGTCGAAAACACTCTCCAGCACGGCTTCCGGATCGCGCTCCAGCGCGTTGCCGTAACCGCCGCCCCCGCTCGACGTGCCCGCCCAGATGTCGTTCTCTCCGATATAGAAGCGGCCCTTGGAGGAGAAATAGGTCCGCTTGCCGGTCTCCAAGTTCTCCTTGTAGCTGCCGCCGCCGATGCCGGGCGTGCCGTTCATCACGCCGAAGGGCGGGTTGCCCTGGCCCTCGCCGAAGAGCTCCACCTGGAAGCCGCCGTCGGTCGGGCTGACCTGGATGTCGACGCCCGGGCCGCCGATATGCTTGCCGTGCCCCATGGAATCGGCCGCGATTTCCTGGCGGTCGATGCGGTAGGGGTAGAACAGCTCGCAGAGCTCGACGCTCATGATCTTGAGGCCGCCCATGCCGGCGGAGGTCATGATCAGAGGCCAGCCGTCGGCCGACGATGTGGCGCCGCCAGCGGGCGCGCCGTTGAACAGCATGCAGCCCCAATCGACCGGCTTGCCGCTCCGCGAATCCGTTCCGGAGAACATCGGCAGGTTGCCGTCCTTGCCGCTGCCGCCCATGACGCGCTCCGGCACGGCGTGGGCGAGCGCCTTCCACACCGCCTCCTGCATGGTATCGCCGGGCCCCACGGTGGCGAGCGCGGTGGACGCCGGGTACTCGGCGTTGCAGACGGTGCCCTTGGGCGCGTCCGCCGTGATGTGCCTGAGGCAGCCGTCGTTGTGTGGAATGGTCGGGTCGATGGAGCAGAGCACCGGGATTCCCGCCGCAGCCTGCATCACGCCGTAAGACGAGTTGTTCCCACTCGGAACCTGCGGATCCGAATTCGAGAAATCGATGTGCACGTTCTCGCCCCGCACCGAGACCCGGGCGCCGACCTGGATGTTCGTCATGCCATGCCCGTCGGAATCGAGCCACGACATGCCGTCATAGTCGCCGTCGGGAATCGCGCGGATTTCCTCTGCCATCCGCCTGTCGGAGTAGTCGAGGATCGCCTCGGCATAGCGCTCGATCGTGTCGTTGCCGTAGTGTGCCGCTAGCTCGACGAGGCGGCGCCGACCGGTCCAGATCGAGCCGAGCTGCGCCATCAGATCGCCGTAGAGCCATTCCTGCCAGCGCACGTTGGCGAGGTACATGCGCACCACGTCATCGCGCCGCTGGCCTTTCTCGTAGAACTTGATCGGCGGCAGCTGCAGCCCCTCCTGCCAGACATCCCTGGCGGGCGCCGGCACGCTGGTGGGGATGTACGCGCCGCAGTCGAGCTGATGGCCCTTCGCCACGCTCCAGAACATGTGCTTGCCCTGGTGGAACACGGGGCAGGCGGTGACGAAATCGCCGATATGGGTGTTGCCGCTGTAAGCGTCGTTGCAAACGATGACGTCGCCGTCGTGGATGTCCCCCTCGAAGACGCGCGCGATCTCGCCCAGCACGACGTGCAGGGAATTCGTGTGAATCGGCAGGGCATCCTGCATGCAGATCTGGCGTGCCTTGGCGTCGTAGATCGCACAGGAGAAGTCACGCGCCAGCGCGATGATGGAGGTCCAGGCGGTCTTCTCCATGGTCAGCGTCATCTCGTTCGCGATGGTGGAGAAGCGATTGAGGATGACGGAGAAGGTGATCGAGTCGACGGTGCCTGCAGCACCGTTGCCGCGCTTTCTGGTGGCCGTCTTGGGCTTGTCCTTGTCCTTGATTTGCCGCACGGCGCGGCGCGCTGAGGAGGTCGAAGCCATGTCTCACCCTGTCTGCCTGTGATGTCTGCGCGCGATTGTGGTCACCGCAGCGCGGAGGGAACCGTCCGTCTGCCGCGCCCGCAGCTTGCCGTCGGCGGGTGCGGCGGTGCAAGGGGTCTTGTGCGGCGAGTTGGTCATGGGCCCTTCCAGTGATCGTCGACCCAGCCCTTGGCGCTTTCGGCCCAGCCCTTGTCCTGGGGTGCGAAGTTCTTGACGTCGAGGACGATCTTCTTGATCAGCCAGCGCCCATCGATCCTCACGTACTCGTCGTCATAGGTGGCGAAGAGCCAGGTCGACTCGCCGTCCAGGACGCACGGCATGAATAGCCACCAGCGACCGGTCGCGCTGTCGCCGTCGACGTCGATCAGCTCGTTCGTGATGTAGTGCGCGGAGAAGCGGATTCGCTCGCCCGCATCGCGCACCATCTGCTCGATCTGCTCCAGCCCCTCCTGGCGCCCGAAGGCATCGCCGCCATCCCATATCGCGCCCGGCGCGAAGAGCGCGGCGAAACGCTCGGCGTCGTAGAGGTTGCCGTACTCGCAATAGAGATAGCGGAGGCGCCTGATCTCCTCGGCGTCCTCGATCCGTCGAATCCGTTGCTCCAGCGTGAGCTCGGCCATGTCCACCTCCCCTGTCCTGGCTGTCGATTGCGGCGCGCGGCCCGGCGCCCCGGTGACGCGGCCGATCATAGCGGCTTTGCGTCTAGAACATCTCCGCGTCCATCTCGGCGCAGGTCGTGTCGACCCGCGCGAGCAGCGCGATGGCGGGTCTCATCCCGGCGAGCTCGTAGCGGAAGAAGTAGCGGCAGGCCGCGAGCTTGCCGCGATAGAACGCGGCGTCATCCGCTGCCGCGCCTTGCCGGAGGGCGGCGTCGGCAACACGCGCCTGGCGCAGCCAGAGCCATGCGACGACGATGTGGCCCAAGGCGTTGAGGTAGAGGCTCGCATTCGCGAGCGAGTCGCCGATCCGGCCCTCCGCGCGTACCGCGCCGATGGAGCTGGTTGCCGCTTCGATCTCGCTCGTGACCGCCTCCAACGCGTCGCAATGCTCGTCGAGCGCGGGCTGACCTCGGGCCGCGGCGATGTCAGCGCGAATCTCCTCCAGCAACGCCGCGAGCGCAGCGCCATCCTGCAGGCGCGCCTTCCGCCCGAGAAGGTCGATCGCCTGGATACCGTTCGTCCCTTCGTGGATCGCGTTGAGGCGGTTGTCCCGGTAGAGCCGTTCCACCGGAAAGTCCCGCGTGTAGCCGTAGCCCCCGTGCACCTGAATCGCGAGGCTGTTGGCCTCCTGGCAAAATTCTGCGGGCCAGGCCTTGGCGATCGGCGTGAGAATGTCGAGCAGCAGGGCGGCCCGGCGCCGTTCGTCCTCGTCCGCCGCCGTGGTCATGTCGTCGAGATAGCGCGCGCAGGTCAGGCAGAGCGCGAGCGCACCCTCGACGATGGCCTTCTGCTTGAGCAGCATGCGCTTCACGTCGGCGTGCCGGACGATGGGAATGGGCGGCTGCGACGGGTCCCGGTCTTCGACCGGCCGGCCCTGGCGCCGCTCCTTGGCGTAGCGGACCGCCTGCACGTAGCCCGCATAGCCGATCATGGCGCCGCTGATGCCGACCCCGATCCGCGCCTCGTTCATCATGTGGAACATGCAGGCGAGGCCC
>JAPPNV010000057.1 GCA_028818565.1 Rhodospirillales bacterium
ACCGAGCCCGATCCCGGTCATGTGAAGGGCCACGTGCCCGTCTTCTACGACCCCGGGACGGGCCGGCTGCACAGCGAGAGCGTCGGGGAGAGCGCCTGGTTCGTGCTCTCGCTCGGCTGGGTACAGGAGAGCTGGCCGCAGTCGCTGAGAGACGCGTGTCCGGATCTCGATCTTCCCGCCGGGCTTCCGGTCAACGGGAAACAGACCTCCGTGCACATGGAAGAGGCCGTCGCGCAGGACCCGGAGTCGGTGCTCGGAGAGGCTCCGGGCTCGCACCTGCGCGCGCCTGGGGCGACGGGGCTGGCGATGGCGGGCGGCGGTCCCACGGTCACGGCTGCGGAGCTCATGCGCTTCCTCGCAGCCAACGACGGCCACGTGCTGGAGAGTCCGGCGGGCATGCGGATGGTGCTGGCGCTGGGCGCGGAGCGTGACGAGCTCTGGCGCCTCGACGCGGACGGGCATGTGGCCGACACCGGGGTGCTGCTGCCCGCGGCGGATGGGCAGAGCATCGTGGCGCAGTGGGAGCGCCTGCCGCGCCGCCTGGTGTACCGGCTGGGCGACTCCTTCCCCCTGCAACCGACCGGCGAGCGCTATGGCGCGATGAGGCTGACGGATCGCCTGGTCGCCGCCGGCCGGCCGGTCGCGTTCCCTCTCGGGGATCGGGGCGACATCGCCCTGCGTTTCCGTGAGGACGGCGCGGTGACGGCTGAAGACATCCACGGCAGCACGATCTCCGGCCGCTGGCGCTGGTCGCGTGGCCACCTCCACGTCGCGCTCGACGGCGTGGGCGAGACCTTCGCCTGGCCCTGGCGCGATCTCGATCGGCATCTTGGCGCGCTGCCCGAGGTTCCCGACGGCACGGCCGAAGCGGAGTGAACGGCCGATGAACCCGCATGCCCCTTGCCTCGTCCCGCTCGCCGCAATCCTCGCGGCCGCCGCCTTAATGGCGGGGGCGGGCAGCGTCGCCGCAGACGCCCCTCTTCCCTTGCCGGAAGGGTTCATGGAGATCGCGGATCCGGCCTCCGGGACGGCGGAAATCGTCGATACGGAAACGCCTGCCGCAGACGGGCACACGGATCGGCGCGGCGCAACGTCGACGACCGCTGGATCGGCCGAAAGAGCCGCCAGGACCGGTGAAGGACCGGAAGCGGCCGAAGCCCTGCCCGCTGGGGGCACGGGAGCGCTGGCGGCAAGCCGCCTGCTTCGATCTCTGGAAGAACGGGCCGCACAGCCGGGAGCGGCCTCGCTGCCACCGTCAACCGGCGGGGCCTCGGCCGACGGCGGCCAGACTGCAGCGGGAGCGGCGATCGGCGGAGTACCCGGGAGTTCCCCTGTATCAGGGAGTTCCTCTGTCCTGCACGGCTGTCCCCGCGCGCTGCTGAGCGCTCTGCTCGCGAGCGCGGCAGATAGCGGCGACGCGGTCTCGGCGTTGGCGATCGAGCGCGAGACGCTGGCGCTCTGCCGTGAGCGCCAGGAGATCGTCAACGGCATCGTGGCGCTCGAGGGCGATCTGCTGGAGCTGCTGACCGAGGAGCGAGAAGAGATCGGCGGGCCCCCCACGACCGTGGGCGCGGTCGGGTCTGCGCAAGCCCCTATAGTTAAGGCGTCGGCGCCGGTCCGCGTGATCGAGATGCCGGTTCCGGCGCCGGTGACGGTAGAGACGGATACGGCGCCGGAGCCCCCTTCCTACAGCTGGTTCTCCATTCTCGGCACGGCCGGCGATCTGCGCGCGGGCGTCAGCGGCGGCACAAGCGTCTGGTTCGTGCGCGAGGGCGATAGGCTCCCCGGCGGTGTGACTGTACTGCGCATCGTCGCGCGTCCGCCCGGCGTGCATGTCGACGGCGCTGTCGAGGCCGCCCTTCCCTACAGGCCCCGTGCTTTGGACGCGACTGGTCCGCGCAACCCCGTCGCCGGAGACAGATCGTGAGGCGCTCCGCCGCAGAATGGCTGGGTGGGCGCAGGCCACGGAAGCCGGTGAGCGCCGGAGGGGACGCCCTCATCCGCCACCCCGCGATGGACGAGTGGGTCAGACGGGTGTGCGCGGTCCATGCCGACGGGCGCTGCCTGATCGCCGAAGGCTACGAGAGCGACCGCAGGCTGCGCGCGGCCCTCATGGAGCTCCGCCGGGACCGGAGCACGCCAACCCGGCTGATCGAGCGCACCGCCAGCCTCGACGAGATCGCCGCGTGCTGGCGCAAGTCGGAGTCCGAGGCGGCAGGCGGCGAGGCGCCTGCTGCGCACAGGGTGCGGGCGCTCTTCGAGGAAGCGGCGGCGGCCAGGGCCAGCGACGTCGTGTTCGAGAACGACGGCGGCCTCTGCCGGGTTCACGGCATCGTCAACGACCGCAAGCTCCAGCTCGCCGCCCCCATGCCCGCCGACGAGGGTCGGGAGGCCATGGGCTTCCTCTTCCACTGCAAGGACGAGGGCTCCGCCCAGACCTCCTACCAGCGGAGCGCCTTCCAGGGGTTCTCGGTCCGCGCGGGAGGCCAGGTGCCGCTGCCCGCCACGGTGTCGGCACTCCGCTGCCAGCGCGGACCGCACGAGCCCGACGGCGATCACCTCTTCGCCCGCCTCTTCTACCGCGACCGCATCGAGAAGGGCACCACTCTCGAGAGCCTCGGCTTCTCCGCCGAGGAGGCGGCGGTCTTCTCCGAGATCCGCATGTCGCTCAGGGGCGGCATCTTCCTCGGCGGCACGGCCGGCGACGGCAAGTCCACCACGCTCGCCACCAACCTCGCGCTCCAGATGGAGGAGGCGCAGGGACAGCTCAACGTGGTCACCATTGAGGACCCGGTGGAGTACCCGATCCCGGGCGCGGTGCAGATCGCGGTGCCGACCACCGGATCGGGCGAGGAGCGCGGCCGGCATTTCAGGGACGCGCTGATGCACTTCTGCCGGGTGCATCCCGCATCGGGCATGGTGTCCGAGATCAGGGATGCGGACGCGGCCCGCCAGGTCCTGCAGTTCATCGACACCGGCCACCAGGTGTGGACCACGATCCACGTCCACTCCGCCAACGCGATCCTGTTCCGCCTGCTCGACATGGGTGTGGGCACGGCGGAGGTGTGCAAGCCCGGCAACATCGAGCTGCTGATGAAGCAGACCCTGCTTCCCAGGCTCTGCGATGCCTGCGCCCTCGAGGAGCCGGCGGAAGGGCGCGCTGTTCCGGACTGGCTGGGCCGTCATCTCGGGAGCTGGCCCCGGGTGCGCTTCCGCAACCCGCAGGGCTGCGGGACCTGCGACCGGGAGGGGCGGTCCGCTGTCGCGGGCAAGGCGTGGAACGGCTACGCGCGCCAAACCGCGATCGCCGAGACCATCCGCCCCAACGCGGCGTACCTCTCCTATGTGCGCCAGCGCGACCCTGCCGGCGCCTGGGATCATTGGGTGGACAACATGGGCGGCAGGCCCATGGGCGAGCGCATCTGGGCGCTGGTGGCGGCCGGCCATGCCGATCCCTTCGACGCACTGCGCAAGGGCGCGCGGGTGGACCAGGCGGCTGCGGTGGACGCCTCGCCGCTCCCGGCCTCCGGGGAGGTCGCCGCATGACCCGGCTCATGCAGAGGCTCGCAGGCACGTTCCTGCTCGGGCGCAAGGCCCGCGTGGACGTCTTCCGCATGGTGGCCGACCTGCTGGATGCGGGGTTCTCGCTGGAGCGTGCGCTGGAGATCGCCGCGCAGGCCGCGAAGGACCAAGGGCAGCACGGCAGGGCCCGGCTTCTCAGGGCTTGGCGTGACGCGCTGCTTGAAGATCGTTTTGCCGAAAAAATCGCCGCCAGCCTCCCCGCCTCCGAGGCAATGATCTTCCACGCCTACGGGCGGGTCGATGCGGCGATGCTGTTCGCCGCCGCCGCGCGCGTCGCGGAGATGCGCGAGAAGCAGGTCAACGCCGTGTGGAAGGCACTGGCCATGCCCATGGTGCTGGCGCTTGGCCTGGTCCTGATGCTCTGGGCGGCAGGCGGCCACTTCATCCCCGTGATCGAGAGCGTGAGCCCGCCCGAGGAGTGGGGCTCGGGCGCAAGGCTCTTCCGCAGCGTCTCGGTCTGGCTCAATGCCAACACCCTGGTGTTCGGCGCGACCCTCGCGGGTCTCACCGCCCTGGTGGCAGGGGCCATGGTGGCCTGGACCGGACCCGGCCGCACCCTCCTCGACAGGATCGCCCCCTTCTCGCTGTACCGCACGCTCACCGGCTCCGCCTTCCTGTTCGTGACCATGGAGTTCCTGGCGGCGGGCATCGACGTCAACGACCGCACCTTCGAGGCGCTGAAGCGCGCCGCCTCCCCCTACGCCCGCCACCGCATCGCCGCGATCCAGCACTTCATGGCCAGAGGCTCGGGTCTCGGCCGCAGCATGGTGCTGGCCGGCCACGGCTTCCCCGATCCCTCTCTGGTGCCGGTGGTGGCGGCGCTGGACGGGGCGCCGGGCTGGGAGAGGAAGCTCGCGCGCTTCGTCGAGCGCTGGGTGGGGCGCTCGGACGAGCTGCTGCGTGCCCGCGCGGCACTTCTCAACGGAACGCTTCTGATCGTGGCGGCGCTCGTCATGGGGTCGGGCATCGACGCCATGTTCTCGATCCTTGAGCAGGCCGCCCGGTATTGATGGAGGAAAAAGGCATGGACGGAACCATCGGCGACAGGAACAGGGCTTTCGACAGACCCGGTCTGAGGCAACGGGGTGCTGCCGCGTCCGTTGCGGGGCACCTGCGGCGCCTGCGCCAAAAACGCTACCGGCGGGGCTTCAGCCTCTTCGGGGTGCTGCTGGGGCTGACGCTCGCTGCGGTGGCGATCGTCGGCGCGGTGGGCCTCTACAACGCCGCGCGCGAGTCCGCCAACCGGTCCGAGGCGCTCACCCTGCTCAACCGGCTGCGCGCCAACGTCGAGAGCGTCTACGCCGGCGCGCCGTCCTACGGCAACAACACCGACCTGGTCGCCACCATCGACCGCAGGGGCGGCATCCCCGACAGCGCGCGCACGATGAGGGGCAACAGGGTTCAGATCCGCCACCCCTTCGGCGGCCGGGTAACCGTCACCGGCGGCCCCGGTGGGGCGACCAACCAGTTCCTCATCGTCTTCAACGACGTGGACGACGAGGTCTGCGCGGCGCTGGGGGACGCCTATGCGGGGCGGAGCCGGGCCCGCGCGGGGATCGTGTCGATCACGGTGAACGGCACCACCCTGGCCT
>JAPPNV010000058.1 GCA_028818565.1 Rhodospirillales bacterium
CCAGCAGCGCGCTCAGGGAATCGCGCACCGCATCGTCGTCGTCGATGACGGCGACAATCTCGGCCCGGTCATTCATCGGCCCCATCCCCGGCCGGCAGCAGAAAATGGAAGGCGGCGCCGCCCTCCGGCGCGTTCTCGGCCCAGAGCCGTCCGCCGTGCGCGTCGATGATGGTGCGGCTGATGGCGAGGCCGATCCCCAGACCGTCCTCCTTGGTGGTCTGGAAGGGGCGGAACGGATTGTCCTCGACGCCCGGCGCGAGGCCGGGGCCATTGTCCTTGATATCGACTTGGATTTGCCGGGGGCTGGCGGCCCGGGTCGCGATGCGAATCTTTCGCTCGCCCGGCCCCTCGAACGCCTCGATCGCATTGCGCAGGATGTTGAGCACGACCTGCTGCACCTCGATGCGGTCGATCAGGACGGGCGGCAACGAATCGTCCAGGGAGAAGATCAACTCGATGTCGCGGTCGCTCGCGCCGATCAGGGCCAGCGCCGCCGCCTCCTCCACGACCGCGTTGATCGGCTCGAGGCGATGCTCGCTCTCGTCCTTCTTGATGAAGCCCCGCAGCCGCTTGATGATTTCCGCCGCCCGCTCGGCCTGTTGGCCGGCCTTGTCCACGAGATCGGCGATGGGCGCCGGGTCGGGTTCGGTTCGGTCGAGCCGCCGCCGCGCCGCCCGCGTGTAGTTCATGACGGCCGTGAGCGGCTGATTCAGCTCGTGCGCGATGCCTGACGCCATCTCCCCCATGGCGGAGAGCCGCGAGGCGTGCATGAGCTCCTGCTGGAGGATGCCGGCGCGGCGCTGAATGTTCTCACGCTCGGTGACGTCGTGGAGAAATCCGGTGAAGAGCCGCCCCTGTTCGAGCGTAATTTCGCCGATCGCAAGACGCGCCGGGAACGTGGTGCCATCCTTGCGCCTGCCGACCACGACGCGACCGATGCCGATAACGCGCTTCTCGCCGGTCTCGCGGTAGCGCTCCAGGTGGGCGTCGTGGGCTTCCCGATGGGGCGAGGGCATCAGTATCTTGACGTTCTGGCCCACCAGCTCGGCGCTGGAATAGCCGAACAGGCGTTCCGCCGCCGGGTTGACCGTATCGATGGTGCCGCTCTCGTCGATGATGACGATGGCATCCGGAGCCGTCCGGGTGATCGAGCGCAGGCGCTCCTCGCGTTCCCGCGCTGCAGCGAAAGCGGCGGCGCTGTTCCCCGAATCCGCCATTCGCCTGCCTTGCTCCGCCGGCTCAATCCAGGTGCTTGCGGATGATCTCCGCCATCTTCTCCGGTCCCTGTCCGAAGACGAAGTGGGTCAGGTAATCGCCGTCGGGGTCCATGAAGTAGATGTAGGAGGTGTGGTCGACCAGATAGGCCCCGTCCTCATCCGGTTCGTTGAGCCGGTAGTAGACGCGGTAGGCCTTGGCGGCGGCGTGGATCTGCTCGTCGCTGCCCGTCAGCCCGACCAGGCGGGGGTGGAACGAGGGCACGTAATCGGCCAGGTACTCGACCGTATCGCGCGCTGGATCGACCGTGATGAACAGCGGCTGGACCTCGTCACCGAGCTCGCCGAGCTCGTCCACGGCCTGACCCATAATGAGCAGCTCCGTCGGGCAGATATCCGGACAGTAGGCGTAGCCGAAATAGACCAGCAGGTAGCGGTCGTCGAAGCTCTCCTCGGTGACCGTTTGCCCGGTATGGTCGACGAGTTCGAAGGGACCGCCGACGGATGCGGCCCGTACGGGTGAGGGTCCGCTCCACAGGAAGCCTGCGACAATCGCCGCCGCTATCGCCATGGCGCTCACCGTTAGGAACATGCGGCGCATTGGTTTGTCCCCTCGCTCCTGTCGCCCGTGGCCGTAATGTAGTGCGCCGCTCCACTGCGGTCGATGGCGGGGTCCGAAAACGGCTACACTTCCGACAGTCAGTCATCGGGAGGGGAGATGAGCGGAGAGGCGATCTACCGCGGCTACGATCGGGCGGCGCTGGACGCGCAGTACAACAACCGCGCGCGAATCCCCGAGTACGTTGACTATTTCGACCGCTGGCTGGCCTGGAGCGCGGAGACCCGCAAGGCTCTTCCGGGCGGGCGGGACGTCGCCTACGGCGATCTCCCGGTCGAGACCCTCGACATCTTCCCGGCGGAGCGGCATGACGCCCCCATCCTCATCATGATCCACGGCGGCTACTGGTATTCGCTCGACAAGCATCACGACAGTTTTGTGGCCGAGGGATGCCGGCCCCACGGTGTGGCGACGGTCGTCGTCAACTACGGCCTCGCCCCCGACTACCGCATGGACGAGATCGTGCGCCAGAACCGCGCCGCAGCCGCCTGGGTGTGGCGCAATGCAGCTTCGCTGGGGTGCAATCCCTCGCGCATCCACGTGCTCGGCCAGTCGGCGGGCGGGCACCTCGCCGCCATGCTGCTGGCGACCGATTGGCCGGCCTTTGGCGCCGGCCTTCCAGCCGATCTGGTCAAGAGCGCAGTCTCGATCTCCGGCATCTACGACCTGGAGCCCATCCGGCTCTGCTATCTCAACGACAATGTCGGCATGGACGAGGCCGAGGCGCGGCGCAACAGCCCGGTCGCGCAGCGCTACCCGGTGGCGGCTCCGCTCATGCTGGTCTCGGGCGACATCGAGTCGGAGGAGTACGAACGCCAGGCCGCCGCCATGGCGGCGGTTTGGGAGGCGCACGGCTACCCGCTCAGCCGGCTGGAGCTCCCCGGCTACAATCACTTCACCATGGCCGACCAGCTTCGTGAACCCGACAGTGAACTCACCCGGGCACTCATGGCGCAGATGGGCGTGCCTACCTGAACCTCAGTCCATCGTGAGTACCGCGGCGCCTTGGAGGCGGCCTGCGCGCAGGCGATCCAGCGCCAGGTTGGCTTCGGCGAGCGGCATCGGCTCGATATGCATCTCGATCTCCGCCTTGGCGGCGAGCGCCAAGAAATCCTCGCCGTCGCGTCGCGTGAGGTTGGCGACCGAGACGATGCGCCGCTCCCGCCAGAGAAGCTCGTAGGGGAAGGCGGGGATGTCGCTCATGTGAATGCCGGCACTCACCACGGTTCCGCCCGGTGCGATGGCGCGGAGCGCTGCGGGCACCAGGGCACCCACGGGCGCGAAGAGCAGCGCGGCGTCCAGCTCCTCCGGCGGTGCTTCGTCCGATCCGCCGGCCCATTCGGCGCCGAGGCCGCGGGCGAAATCGATTGCCGCGCGGTCGCCCGGCCGCACGAAGGCGAACACCCGGCGTCCCTGTGCGCGTGCCACCTGGGCGATGATGTGTGCTGCCGCGCCGAACCCGTAGAGGCCGAGGCGCTCGGCATCGCCTGCCATCGTGAGCGCGCGGTAGCCGATCAGCCCGGCGCAGAGCAGCGGCGCCGAGTGGGCGTCGTCACGCTCGCCGGGCAGGGGGAAGCAGTAGCGCTCGTCGGCGATGCAGTAGTCGCCGTAGCCGCCGTCCAGGGTGTAGCCGGTGAAGCGCGCGTCCGGGCAGAGGTTCTCCCGGCCGCTCCGGCAATAGCGGCAGGTGCCGCAGGTCCAGCCGAGCCAGGGGATGCCGACGCGCTCGCCTTCGCGAAACCGCTCCACGCCGGCACCGAGCGCGGCGACGCGGCCCACGATCTCGTGCCCCGGCACGACCGGCAGCCGGGGCTCGGTGAGGTCGCCGTCCACCACGTGGAGGTCGGTGCGGCAAACGCCGCAGGCCGAGACACGGACCAGGGCTTCGCCCGCGCCGGGCTCGGGCACCGGGCGCTCTTCCAGGCTGAGCGCGGGGCCGCCGCCGCGGTAAACCATGGCGCGCATGGCGGCAGCCCCGGTCACCGCCGGCTCATGCCTCGGTGATTCTGAGGAAGCCCAGGTCGTCCACCCGGACGCGCTGGCCAGGGCAGACCAGGGTCGTCGATGACGGCTCTTCGACGATGACCGGGCCCGCCGCCTCGAAGCCCGGGGGCAGCAGGTCGCGGTCGTAGACACGAGTCCCGTGTCGGCCGTCCTCGCCGAAATCGACCGTGCGCCCGTCCCGCGCCGCCGCTTCGGCGGAGCGGCCGTCGGCGGTCCACGGGGTCAGTTCCGGCCGGGCGACGTCGGCCGTTGCGGTGAGACGGAACGTCACGAGCTCGACCGGCGTGTCCGCGAGGCGGAAGGTGTAGGCGCGCTCATGCGCGGCGTGAAACGCGTCGAGAATCGACTCGCGGCTCGCCTCGTCGAGGTCGATCGGAATCGTCACTGCATGTTCCTGGCCGCCATAGCGCATGTCGAGATGGCAGGCCGCAGCAAAGGTGCCGCGTCCGCCTTCGGACCTGAAGTAGCGCGCAGCTTCCTCGTGCAGCTCGGCGAAGAGCGCGCGCACGTCCGCGACTTCGAGGGTATCCGCGCGCTGCAGCGCGGTGCGCAAGAAGTCCCGGCGGGGCGCGGTCGCCAGCATGCCCCAGGCCGAGAAGAGGCCCGGATAGCGCGGCACCACGATCTCATTGACGCCGAGTTCGCGGCCGAGGCTCGCGCCGTGCATGGCGCCGCCGCCGCCGCCCACCATCAGCGCGAAGTCGTTGGGATCGTGGCCGCGCTGGATCGAGACCAGCTTGAGCGCGTTGATCATGTTGGCGTCGACCAGGCGGATTACGGCAACCGCCGCCTCGTCGACGCTGCAGCCCAACCCGTCGGCGATCTTGCCCATGGCAGTCCGCGCCAGTCCGACATCGAGGGAGAACTGCCCGCCCGCGAAGTTCGCCGGGTTGAGCACGCCGGTGATGAGCTTGGCATCGGTCACGGTGGGCTCCGCACCGCCGCGGCCGTAGCAGGCGGGTCCCGGATCGGCGCCGGCGCTGCGGGGGCCCACGCAGAGCGTGCCGCCCTCGTCGAACCAGGCGATGGAGCCGCCGCCCGCGCCGATCTCCACGATGTCGATCACCGGCACCCGCACCGGATAGCCGTAGCGGATGCGTGTCGCCTCCAGCCGGTAGTCGGTGGTGACCTTGGGCTCGCCGCCCTCGATGGTGGAGCACTTGGCCGTGGTGCCGCCGATGTCGAGATAGATCACGTCGGGCTCGTCGCAGAGCCGGCCGATCAGGGCGGCGCCGTTGACGCCCGCTGCCGGTCCCGATTCCAGCAACGTGATCGGGTGCTCCCTGGCCCAGCCGAAGCTCGTGGTGCCGCCGTTCGACTGCA
>JAPPNV010000423.1 GCA_028818565.1 Rhodospirillales bacterium
CGGCCGTCGCCGCGACCTGCGAGATCACCGCCTCCATGCCCTGGCCCTGCTCGGTCGCGCCCGTCGCGACGAACACGTTGCCCTTGGCGTCGAGGCGCATCGTCGCCCCGTCCTGGGCGGAGATGCGGGCGCCGCCCACGCCGTAGAACATCGCGGACGGGTTCGTGACCTCGATGAAGCTTGCAAGGCCGATACCTCGATAGACCCCCTCGGTGCGAAGGGCGTCGCGCTCCGCCTTCAGTGCGTCGTAATCCATCGCGTCCAGGAGTTTCGCGAGACTTTCCTGGTGCGAGAGGTTCTCGAACGGGAGCCCCTGCGCCGACTTGCAGGGATAGGAGTCGTCCGCGCGCAGGTTCCTCCGGCGAATCTCGGCCGGATCGAGGCCGGTCGCACGCGCCGCCGCATCCACGAGCCCCTCGGTCACCGCGCATTTGACCGGATGTCCGACCGCGCGGTACTGGCACATCATGTTCTTGTTCTGGAAGACGACGGTCGCCTGCGCCCGGTAGTGGTCGAACGCATAGGGGCCGCCCGTCAGGTTCACGATCTGGTTCGCCTCGATGCCGCTCGTGCGCGGATACATGGAATAGGGGCCGATCCCGCTGAGCGCGTCGATCTCGAAGCTGAGAATGGTGCCGTCGTCCCTGACGGCGACCTTCCCGAGAACCCGCTGGTCGCGCGCATGGATGTCGGAGAGGAAGCTCTCCAGCCTGTCCGCCACGAACTTGACCGGCCGCTTGAGCAGGATCGAGAGCCCGACGGTCGCGATCTCGTCCGCATAGGTGTGGACCTTGATCCCGAACGATCCGCCGACATCGCGCGCGATGACGCGGACCCGGTGTTCGTCCAGGCGGAAATGGGTCGCGAGGATGTTCTGCACCATGTGCGGGCACTGGTTGTTGTGCCACACGGTGAGCTGACCTTCTCCCGGGTTCCAGTCCGCGAGGATGGCGCGCGGCTCGACGCACACCCCGGTGTGCCGGGCAAAGACGTAGGTTTCCTCGACGATGTGGTCGGCCTCCGCATAGGCCGCCTCGATATCGCCGAAATCCGCATTGCGCCGCCAGGCGAGGTTGTCGCCGAGGCTCTCGTGGATGACGGTCGTGGCGGGGTCGAGCGCGGTCTCGGCATCGGTGACGGCCGGCAGCACCTCCCAGTCGATCTTCACCAGCTCCGCCGCATCCTCGGCCTTGGCGCGGCTCTCGGCGACCACCGCGACCACCGCCTCGCCCTGCCAGGTTGCCGTCTCCAGCGGCAGCGCATATTGCGGCGCGGACTTGAGGCCCTTGAGATGCGACAGCACGCCGACCCAGGGGTCGTGTATCTCCGCGAGCTCCCGTCCGTTCACGATCGCGATCACCCCCGGTGCTGCCCTGGCCGCTTCCGTGTCGACAGACCCGATCCGGGCATGCGCGTGGGGAGAGCGCACGAAGGCCGCGTGTCCCGCCCGCCCGCCGGTCTCGATATCGTCGACGAAGGCGCCGCGCCCTTCCGCAAGGCGGGGCGCATTGGGGCGCGGAACGGACCGGCCGATATAGGAGTTCGGGCGATCGAGGAGCCAGCGATCCGCGATGAGATCGGTCATGACGGGCCTCCCTCGCGCGCACGCGCCATCTCGAACGCATCCACGATCGCCTCGTAGCCCGTGCACCGGCAGTAATTTCCAGAGATGAATTCGCGGATCTCCTGCCGGCTCGCGGCGGGATTGCGTTCCCTCAGCTCGGCGCAGGTCAGCAGCATGCCGGGGGTGCAGTAGCCGCACTGGAGCGCGTTGCGCTCGACGAATGCCTCCTGGAGGTCGCGGATCTCGCCCGTGTCGCTCAGCCCCTCGATGGTCCAGACATCGGCGCCGTCGGCCTGCGCGGCGAGCATGAGGCAGCCGCGCACGATGCGCCCGTCCACCCGCACGGTGCAGGCGCCGCACACGCCGTGCTCGCAGCCGACATGGCTGCCGGTGAGGCCGAGCTCCTCGCGCAGGAAGTCCACCAGGTTCATCCGCGCCTCGATGCGGCGGGTCGCCTGCTCGCCGTTGACCCGCAGGCCGATTTCGACGTTGGTGTCCATCGATTCCCTCCCTCAGGCCGCCGCCGCAAGCGGACCCAGGGTCCGCTGGACGAGGATCCCGGCGAGATGCCGGCGCATCGCCGCATCCGCGTTCAGGTCCTCGAACGGGTCGAGCTCCTCCTTGAGCGCATCGGCGAGCCGGGCGCCGAGGGCGTCCGACCAGCTCTCGCCTTCGAGCAGCGCCGCGCTCCGCACGGCGGAGACGGGCCGCTCGCCCGCCCCGAAGAATACGAGGCGGCCTTGGCCGAACCGGCCGTCCACCATCTCGACATGGGCGGCGAGTCCGATCATCGCGTAGTCGCCGTGCCGCCGCGCGAGTTCCATGAAGCCCGACCTCCAGCCCGCTCCGATGCCCGGAACGTCGACTGCGGTCAGCACCTCGCCCGGCTCGAGGGCAGTCTCGTAAAGGCCCCGGAAGAACGCGTCCGCATCCACGGTTCGGGTGCCGCCCTTCCCCGCAATCGTCATCCGCGCGCCGAGGGCAACCGCGCAGGCCGGGAGCTCGGCCGCCGGGTCGGCGAACGCGATGGAGCCGCCGAATGTGCCGCGATTGCGAACCGCCGGATGCGCGATATGCGGCATGGCGCTGGCGATGAGCGGCGCTTCGGATCCGATGAGGTCCGAGGCCTCCACCTCCGCATGGCGGGTCATGGCGCCGATTCGAAGACCACCGCCGACCCTCTCGATGCCGGCAAGGCCCGGCACGCGGCCGATATCGACCAGGACCGCGGGAGCAGAGAGCCGCATGTTGAGGGTGGCCATCAGGCTCTGGCCGCCGGCGAGGACTCTCGCGTCCTCCCCGTGCTCGACCAGCACGCCGATGGCGTCTTCGAGGCTTTCCGGCCTGAAATAGGCGAATGGGGCAGGTTTCATGAGCGCGTTCCCCCGCTATTGCGCCGGATTGTCATGCGGGCCATTCGTGGCTCCTCTTGCCGCGCGGCGCCCCCGATCAACCCGCTGAATCGTCCGCCTCCACCCTATAGGGGATGGATGCGAGCGTACCGTGTTTGGTCCGGATGTCGAAGGGCCGGTCGTCCATCGGGTCGTCAGCGACATATTCGATGCCCGCCTCGGCGAGCCAGACCGGTGTCTCGAAGGTCTCGGTAGGAAGGCCGGTTGCGGCGTTTAGCATCAAGTAGCGGGGCGGCCCCGGAACTGCGTTACGCAAACGGGAGAAGCACCGTCGAGCCGGTGGTGCGCCGCTCCTCGATCGCGCGGTGGACCTCGGCGACCTCGCGCAGCGGATAGCGGTTGCGCACGGTGATCGTCACTGCCCCCGACGACACGACACCGAACAACTCCTGCGCCGCAGCAACCAGGTCCTCGCGCTCTTCCATGTAGTGCATGAGCGCAGGACGGGTGACGAACAGCGAGCCGCGCGCGCCCAGTTCCACCACATCGACCGGATCCGGCGCGCCCGAGGCATGGCCGTAGCACGCCAGGAAGCCGAGCGGGCGCAGACAGTCCAGCGAGCGGGTGAAGGTGTCCTTGCCGATGCTCTCGTAGACCACCGGGCAGCCCTTGCCGTCGGTCACCTCCATGACCAGCGGCACGAAGTCTTCACGCGAATAGATGGCAACATGGTCGGCGCCGTGAGCCTTGGCGAGCTCGGCCTTCTCGTCGGTGGACACCGTGCCGATCACGGTGGCACCCAGGTGTTTGGCCCATTGGCAGAGGATCAACCCCATGCCGCCTGCCGCCGCATGAACCAGCACCGGATCGCCCGGCTGCACCCGGTAGGTTCGGCGTAACAGAAACTGGGCGGTGAGTCCCTTGAGCGTGATGCCGGCGGCGTCTTCGTCGGAGATGCTGTCGGGCAGTCTGACCAGGCGCTTGGCCGGCATCACCCGGCGCTGCGCATAGGCGCCGTGCGGCGGGCTGGCATAGGTGACCCGGTCGCCGACCGCGCACTCGGTCACGCCCTCGCCCACCGCTTCGACCGTGCCTGCGCCCTCGATCCCCAAGACGAGCGGCAGCGGCGGCACGGGCCACGGATGCGGCATGCCGCGCCGGTTGTAAGTGTCGATATAGTTCACCCCGATGGCGCCGTGGCGGATCAGGACTTCGCCCGGTCCCGGTTCGCCGACCGGCCACTCCTCCCAGCGGAAGACGTCGGGCGTGCCCTTTTCGTGGATGACGGCAGCCTTGTTGCTCATGGTATCTCCCGGTTCGACCTGCGGCCTGAAGCCATAATCCCGGCCCTCTTTAGCATGTTCCGCGGCTTAGGCATTGCCGCGCCGAGGCCGGTACACTCCGCCGACGACGCAACGGGAGACCCGGACATGGATGTTCCCTTCGGCGGCGGCTGCGCCTGCGGCGCCATTCGGTACGAGTGCACGGGTGCGCCGCGCTACATGGGCAACTGCCACTGCACCGCCTGCCAGCGGGCGACCGGCAGCGCGTATTTCCCGGCCGTGATGGTGAAGGAGAGCGAGTTCTCCATGCTCCGGGGCGAGCCAGGCTGGTTCGAGAGTCCCGCCGACAGGGGCCACCCCATGCAACGAGGCTTCTGTCATGCCTGCGGCTCGCCGCTGTTCCTGCTCAACGGCGCGAACACGGCGGTTCGGGTGCTGTTCGCGGGAAGCCTGGACGACCCGAGCTGGTACAGGCCCAGCCGGGAGATCTACGTGGCGAGCGCGCAGCCCTGGGACCTTTTGCACCCGGACATCCCCCACGACGAGGGCATGCCGGGGCGATAGGCCGGGCCTGCTTGGCGCACCGATCACCCGGTCTCCATAACCAAGTTGACGACCGTATGCGGCAAATTCCGGCTATGTGCAGCAACGGGGCAGCTATAAGATCAAGCCAACCACGCGCCGGCTGCAGCGGATCAGCCGTTCGTGCCGATCCAAGGCGCGAACTCCGAACCGCACGTGGCTGGTTGAATCGTATTCGGATGTCATCGAAGAAGGGAGAGCCAGATGTTGGATAGCAAACTAGTCAGGCTTGGGGCCGTGGCCGCGCTTGCCGTGGGCGCGAGCTTCGGGGTGCACAGCGAGGCGTTCTCTGCGGAGAAGACGGTGCAAGTCGCCGGCTTCGGCGCCAAGTCCGGCGTCGTTCGCTCGTTCGGCATCAACACGGA
>JAPPNV010000131.1 GCA_028818565.1 Rhodospirillales bacterium
TGTTGGACTTACACCAACTGCACTCGCACCAGTTAGCCTGGCGCACTCCGCACCGCGACCCGGCTGGAAGCCGCGTTCTGGCAGGCGGGCCTCGACGCGGCCGGGGCCTGAAATATCCCGCGCGACCCGGACTATGGTCCGGTGCACAGCACTCGGCGCCTCTGCCAGGATTGCGCCATGACGTGCGACGGCGACTGGAACAGTGCCATTCTGATGAGTGCGCGCCCCGCGCTCGGGCTGCGGCCGCATGCAGTCTGCAACGCCGTGGTTTGCCTCTCGGCATCCCACTTGTCCCGCTTAATCCCGCTCAATCCCACTTATCCCGCTCAATCCCACTGAATCCCACTTATCCCACTGAATCCCACCTAATCCCGGCGAATCCCGCTAACGATTGGGGCTTCCCATCCCGCGCAGGTCGGGGGACGGGTGGTTGCGCCGCTCCCGCCGGCCCCTATAGTGCGCGCCATGCCCGCAGAGACCCTCGATCTCGGCACCGCGAAGCCGCGCCGCGAGACGCGCGTGGTCGTCGCCATGTCCGGCGGAGTCGATTCGTCCGTGACCGCAGCCTTGCTCGCGGAGGCGGGCTACGAGGTGGTCGGCATCACGCTCCAGCTCTATGCGGCGGGCGGGCCGCGGGCGCGCCCCGGCGCCTGCTGCGCCGGGGAGGACATCTACGACGCCCGCCGGGTCGCGGACCGGCTCGGGATCCGCCACTACGTGCTCGACTACGAGGCGCGCTTCAAGGAGGCGGTGATCGACGATTTCGCCGACTCCTACCTGCGCGGCGAGACGCCGATCCCCTGCGTGCGCTGCAACGAGCGGGTGAAGTTTCGCGACCTGCTGGCGCTCGCCCGCGACCTTGGGGCGGATGCCCTCGCCACCGGCCACTATGTGCGGCGCGTGGCGGGGCCGGAGGGTCCCGAACTCCACCAGGCGGTCGATGGCGCCAGGGATCAGAGCTACTTCCTCTTCGCCACCACGCAGGAGCAGCTCGAGTTTCTGCGCTTTCCCCTCGGCGACATGCCGAAGGAGCGCGTGCGGGCACACGCGGAACGGCTCGGCCTCGCCGTCGCGGACAAGCCCGACAGCCAGGACATCTGCTTCGTGCCTTCCGGCCGCTATGCCGGCGTGATCGAGCGGCTCCGCCCCGGTGCCGCCGAGCCGGGCGACATCGTGGACCGGGAGGGCCGGGTGTTGGGCCGCCACGAGGGCATCATCCACTACACCGTGGGCCAGCGCCGCGGACTCGGCATCGCCGGGCCCGAGCCGCTCTACGTGCTCGCGGTCGATGCCGCGCGCCGCGAGGTTGTGGTCGGCCCGCAGGCAGCGCTGCTGCGGGACCGCGTGTTCACCGGCCCGCTCGCCTGGATCGGCGCCGATGCGCCCCGACCCGGCGAGGCGCGTACGGTGGTGGCACGGCTCCGCTCCAGCCATCCCGGTGCGCCGGCACGGCTGGTGGGGAAGGTCGACGGCACCGCCGAGGTCACGCTGGACGAGCCGGAGCCCGCGACAGCGCCGGGGCAGGCCTGCGTCCTCTATGACGGAGACCGCGTGCTCGGCGGCGGCTGGATCACCGGCACCGCGCGGAGCGCTGTGCCAGTAGGCCCCAACGACCACGCCGACCTGGCCGCGATGGCCGCCGCCTGACGCCGCGCTCGTGAGTCCCAACCACTCGGCTTTCGCTCTGCGCGCCCCGGCCTTCGCTCGCGGCGAGGCCCCGTGACCGGGCCCCGGCTGATTACCGAGAGCGCTCCGCTCGCGGCGCTCTGCGCGGCGTGGCAGGAGGCCGATTTCGTCACGGTCGATACCGAGTTCATGCGCGAGAGCACCTATCGCGCCAAGCTGTGCCTGCTGCAGATCGGACCGGCGGAGGGGGAGCCGGTCGCCGTCGATCCGCTCGCAAACGGGATCGATCTCGCGCCGCTTTACGATTTGCTGGTGCGCGCGCCGGTGCTCAAGGTCTTTCACGCGGCCAGGCAGGACGTCGAGGTGCTGCTGCCGCTCGCCGGCGGGGTGCCGCACCCGCTCTTCGACACCCAGATCGCCGCCATGGTCTGCGGCTTCGGCGATTCGGTCGGCTACGAGACGCTGGTCGCCAAGCTCGCGCGCGCGCGCATCGACAAGACCCAGCGCTTCACCGACTGGTCGCGGCGGCCACTGACGGAGCGCCAGTTGCGCTACGCCCTCTCCGACGTGAGCCACCTGCGCGTGGTCTACCAGAAGCTCGCGGCGAAGCTGGAGCGCACCGGCCGGCGATCGTGGCTCGACGAGGAGCTGGCGATACTCACGAACCCCGCCACCTACGAGTCGCCGCCCGAGGAGGCGTGGCGGCGGATCAAGGTGCGCGGCGGCGACCGGCGCTTTTTCGCGATTCTGCGCGAGCTTGCGGCCTGGCGCGAGACCGAGGCCGACCGGCGCGACAAGCCCCGCCCATGGGTCATGCGCGACACGGCGTTGACCGAGATCGCGGCGCAGCGCCCGCGCACGGTGAAGGAGCTCGCCAAGCTGCGCTCGGTGAGTCAGCGTACCGCCGAGAGCGCCACGGGCGCGACGGTGCTGGCCGCAGTCGAGCGCGGCCTGGCGCTCCCCGACGAGGACTGTCCGAAGCCGCCGCCCCGGCCCGAAAAGCCCGCAGCGCCAGCGGCTTTGACCGATCTCCTCAAGGTGCTTCTCACCTTCAAGAGCGAGGAGACCGGTGTTGCCCGAAAGCTGATCGCCAGTGCCGACGACCTCGAGCGGATCGCGCGCGGCGAGACCAATGGCGTGCCGGCGTTGCAGGGCTGGCGGCGGTCGCTCTTCGGCGATGCCGCCCTCGATCTGGTGCACGGCCGGCTCGCGCTCGCCGTGGAGCACGGCGAACTCCGTTTGCTCGCGTGCGACGGAGGCGGCGAGCGCACGCAGGCGTCGGCTCAGCCGCTGGCAGCGGCCGAGCGGCGGTGAGCGGGTCAGCCGCCTGGTTCGATCCGTCGCGGCTCAGCGCCGACGACCCGCGGCCCTTCTACCGAATTGGACCGGTCGGCGCCTATCCGCACTTCGTCCTGGTCTGCGACCACGCGAGCAACGCTGTCCCGGCCCACATGGAGCGCCTCGGCCTCGACCAGGCCGAGCTCGACCGCCATATCGGCTGGGATATCGGCGCGGCGATGGTCACCAGATCGCTCAGCGCCCTGCTCGACGTGCCGGCCTATCTCTCCGGCTATTCGCGCCTGGTGGTCGATTGCAACCGCCCGGTGGGGAGCCCCACGGCGATGCCCGCGGTGAGCGACGGCACGGTCGTGCCGGCCAACCAGTCGATTTCACCCACAGAAGCGGCGGCTCGGACAGATGCGTTCTTCCGCCCCTACCACGACGCCATCGCCGCGTGCCTCGACCGGGTGACCGGGTTCGGCGCGGTGCCGATCCTGGTCGCGGTCCACAGCTTCACGCCGGTCTTCGACGGCTTCGCCCGGCCCTGGGAGGTGGGGTTGCTCTATGAGCACGACGACCGGCTGGTGCAGCCGCTGCAGGAGGCGCTCGCCGCGCTCCGCCCAGGCCTCACCATCGGCGACAATGAGCCCTACGCCATCATAGGCCCGTCGGACTATTCGATTCCGGTGCATGGCCAGGGGCGCGGCCTGCCCCATATCGAGATCGAGCTGCGTCAGGACCTGATCGGCACGCAGGAGGGCGCCGAGGCCTGGGCCGAGACCCTCGCCGTTGCGTTCAAGCAGGTGCGGACGGCGTTGGCGCCGCTCGCAATCGAGAACCGGGTGCCTGGATGATCCCTCCGCCCGCAGGGTGCGAGCGGAGGGAGTGAAGGATACGGAGCGTGCCGCTACTTGGGCTGCGGCACGATCCGGAGGTAGGGCTTCGGCGCCTTCCAGCCGTCGGGGTAGGTCTTCCTGGCCTCCTCGTCGGAGACCGCCGGCACGATGATCACGTCCTCGCCCTGCTTCCAGTTCACCGGCGTCGCCACCTTGTGCTTGGCCGTGAGCTGGCAGGAATCCAGCACGCGCAGCACCTCGTCGAAGTTGCGGCCGGTGCTCATCGGGTAGGTGAGGGAGAGCTTGATCTTCTTGTCCGGGCCGACGAGGAAAACGGTGCGGACGGTGAGGTTGTCCACCGCCGTGCGCCCCTCCGAGGTCGTGCCGGCGCCCGCCGGCAGCATCTCGTAGAGGGTCGCGATCTTGAGCTCGGGGTCGCCGATCAGCGGGTAGTTCACCGCGTGACCCTGCGTTTCCTGGATGTCCTTCGACCAGGCGTGGTGATCGCTCACGCCGTCCACGCTGAGGCCGAGGACCTTGCAGTTGCGCTTCTCGAACTCCGACTTGAGCCCCGCCATGTAGCCGAGCTCGGTGGTGCAAACCGGCGTGAAGTCCTTGGGGTGGGAGAAAAGAATGGCCCAGCCATCGCCGATCCAGTCGTGAAAGTCGATCGAGCCCTGGGTGGTGTCCGCCGTGAAGTTGGGTGCTTCGTCGCCAATCCTCAGTGCCATTGCCTGATGTCTCCTCCTGAGCGACCGCGCGCCGGCCGTTGCACGGGCTGCGGTCTTGTCAAACTGGGGTCGAGCGGCCCCACGCGCGCCGTGGCGGCCGCCGATAGACGACAATGTGGTAAGCGCGGCTCGCCGCGCAAGCGCCTTTTGCAGGCGCTTGCGCGGGGGATAGCCGTATCAGAGCTGCGAGAGCATGTGCTCCGCGCTGCTCACGTCCATTTCCGCCGGGTTCTCCTCGACGTTGAGGGCCGTGATCGTGCCGTCGTCGACGATCATGGAGAATCGGGTCGTCCGCTCGCCGAGCCCGAAGCCGGTGCCGTCGAGGGTCAGCCCCGTCGCCCGCGCGAACTCGCCGTTGCCGTCCGCCAGCATGTCGATGGTCCCGCCGGCGCCCGTGTCCTCGCCCCAGGCCTTCATCACGAACGCGTCGTTGACCGACACGCAGGCGATCTGGTCCACGCCCTTGGCCATGAGCGCATCGGCCTGGGCCAGGAAGCTCGGTACGTGCTTGGCCGAGCAGGTCGGCGTGTACGCACCGGGGACCGCGAAGAGCGCCGTCTTCTTGCCCCCGAAATAGTCGTCGCTGGATACGTCGCTGAGCCCGTCTGCAGTCAACATCTTGAAGTTGACCGACGGCACCTTCTCGCCCGCGCTAACTGCCATTGTCTCCCTCTCCTCTGGCACGTTGGATCGCCGGGTCCTCCCCGGTTGGCGCGCACTATGCGAAGAGCGCCGCCTGAATGCAAACCCCGCCGGTGCCGGCAACGGCCATCGCGTCGGCCTGTTCCGCCCGCTCCGTTTTCCGCCGCGCGCGCCCGTGCTAGGGAATCCGGCGACAGCGCGTTGCGGCGCGACAGGGAGGGCCCAGTGCGGGCGCGGGTGCAATGACCGAGGCGTTACCGACCCAGGCCCAGGTGGTGATCGTCGGCGGCGGCATCATCGGCTGCAGCATGGCCTACCACCTGACCAAGCTCGGCCTGCGCGATGTGGTCCTCCTGGAGCGGGGCCATCTCACCGGCGGCACCTCGTGGCACGCCGCAGGCCTGGTGAACCAGCTGCGCGCGACATCGACGCTGACCGAGCTCGCGCGCTACGCCGTCGGCCTCTACGAATCGCTGGAGGCCGAGACCGGCCAGGCGACCGGCTTCCGCCGCAAGGGCAGCCTCCCCATCGCCCGCACCGAGGAACGGCTCACCGAGATCAGGCGCACGGCCGCGCTCGGCGACTGTTTCGGCGTCGAGGCCTACGAAGTTGGGCTGAACGAGGTGGCGGCGCTCTACCCGTTGATGGACGTCTCGCGGATCAAGGGCGCGATCTACATTCCGGGCGACGGCCAGACCAATCCCGTCGATACCGCGATGGCGCTCGCCAAGGGCGCGCGCGCCGGGGGCGCGCGCATCTTCGAGGAGACGGCCGTCACCGGCTTCGAGCGGAGGAACGGCGCGGTCTCCGGCGTCCGCACCGCGCAAGGCGCCATCGCCTGCGAGACCGTCGTCAACTGCGGCGGCGTCTGGGCGCGCGAGATCGGGCTGATGGCGGGCGTGAACGTGCCGCTCTACGCCGCCGAGCACATGTACGTGGTCACCGAGCCGATCGAGGGGCTCTCGCCCGATGCGCCGATCATCCGCGACACCGACGGCTACATCTACGTGAAGGAGGACGCCGGCCGTCTGCTCGTCGGCTCCTTCGAGCCGGTGGCCAAGCCGCTGCCGCTGGAGAAGCTGCCCGCCGGAGCCGAGTTCGTGGAGCTGCCGGAGGACTGGGACCACTTCGAGCTGCCGATGACCAACGCCATCGAGCTGCTGCCGGTGCTGGAGCGCGCGCCGATCCGCCGCTTCATGAACGGGCCCGAGAGCTTCACGCCGGACAACAAGTTCGTGCTCGGCGAGGCGCCGGAGCTAGCGCGCTTCTTCGTGGCCGCCGGCTTCAACTCGCAGGGCATCCTCACCGCAGCCGGCGCCGGCAAGGTGATGTCGGAGTGGATCGTGGAGGGGCAGCCCACGGTGGACCTCGCGGAGCTCGACATCTCCCGCTTCGCCCGCTTCCAGAACAACCGCCGCTATCTGGTCGACCGCACGAGGGAGAGCCTGGGCCTGCTGTTCCAGATGCATTGGCCCTACCGCCAGGTGGAGACCGCGCGTCCGGTGCGGCTCAGCCCGCTGCACGCCAGGCTTGCCGCCCACAACGCCTGCTTCGGCGAGGCGGCGGGGTGGGAGCGGGCCAACTGGTTTGCGCCCGACGGCGTGGAGCCGACCTACGAATACGCCTACGGCAAGCAGAACTGGTTCGTTCACGTGCGGGAGGAGCACCGCGCCGTGCGCCAGGCGGTCGGCATCCTCGACATGAGCTCGTTCGCGAAATACCTGGTGCAGGGGCCGGATGCCGAGCGCGAGCTGCAGCGCCTCTGCGCCAACGATGTCGCGGTGCCGGCGGGCAAGATCGTCTACACGCAGCTCCTCAACAAGCGGGGCGGGATCGAGGCGGACCTCACCGTGACCCGGCTCGACGACGACCGCTATCTGGTGGTGACTTCGGCGGCCTCCCAGACCCGCGACCGCACCTGGATCGAGCGGAACCTGAGCGACGGTGCCCGGGTCTACGTGACCGACGTGACCTCGGGCTCCGGCGTGCTTGCCGTGATGGGGCCCAACGCCAGGACGTTGCTCGGGCGGGTCAGCGATGCCGACCTCTCCAACGAGGCCTTCCGCTTCGGGACTTGCCGGGAGATCGATATCGGCTATGCCGACGCGCGGGCCATGCGGGTCTCCTACGTGGGCGAGCTGGGCTGGGAGCTGCACATCGCGACCGAATACGTGGTGCCGATCTTCGACCGGCTGATGGAGGCGGGCGCGGACCTCGGTGTCGGGCTCTGCGGCATCCACGCGATGGATTCACTCAGGAGCGAGAAAGGCTACCGTCATTGGGGCCACGACATCACCCAGGCCGAGACCCCGCTGGAGGCGGGCCTCGGCTTCGCCGTCTCGTTCAAGAAGGACTCGGACTTCATCGGCCGCGCGGCGCTGGAGCGCCAGCGCGCCGACGGGCTCTCCGCGCGCCTCGTACACGTGATGCTCGACCGCGAAGAGCCCTTCATGTTCCACGACGAGACGATCTACCTGGACGACAGGGTCGCGGGCCGAATCACGTCGGCGGCTTATGGCTACAGTTTCGACCGGCCGGTCGGCATGGGCTACCTCCTGAGCGATAGCCCGCGCGGGTGGCAGGCGCTGGATGACGGCGCCTACGAGGTCGATATCGCCGGCGAGCGCGTGCCGGCGACGATGTCGCTCACGCCCTTCTACGATCCGGCGGGCGAGCGGTTGCGGGGCTAGAGGCAGCAGGGCACAGCATGGTCGACTGGTACCCGAAGGAGCGGCTGGGCGACTTGCCGGCGGAGGCGGCCCGGTGCTGGGGCGCGCGCGAGGCGCTGGTCTGCGATGGCAGGCGCTGGACCTACCGTGAATACAGCCGGGAGGTGGACCGCGTCGCCAAGGGGTTGATGGCGCTCGGCGTGGAGAGCGGCGAGCATGTCGCGCTCTGGATGAACAACCGGCCGGAATGGCTCTTTCTCACCTTCGCCATCGCCAAGATCGGGGCCGTGCTGGTGCCGCTCAACACCCGCTATCGCACCGACGACGTCGCCTACACGGTGCGGCAATCCGACAGCGGAACCTGGATCAGCATCGACCGCTCCGGCCCGGTCGACTACGCGGCCATGCTGAGGGATGTGCTGCCGGGGCTCGCGGGGCAGGACCCGCGCGCAGTGGCCATCGAGGGCTTCCCGCAACTCCGCCGCGTGGTCATTGTCGGCGAGAGCGACGTGCCCGGCACCCTGAGTTGGGAGGCGATGCTCGCGGGCGGCGCGGCGGTGAGCGATGCGGCACTCGCCGCCCGTGCGGAGGCGGTCGATCCCGACGAGCCGGTGATGATCGGCTACACCTCCGGCACCACCGGGCACCCCAAGGGCGTGCTCCATACCCACCTGATGATCCGCAACATGCGCGAGCGCGCCAACCGCATCGGCCTCACCTTCGAGGACGTGATCATCAACCCGCTGCCGCTCTTCCACATGTACGGCTTCAGCGAGGCCGGGCTGATCGGCGTGATCGCGGGCTGCAAGCACGTGCTGCTGGACCGCTTCGACGCCGACGAGTGCATGCGGCTGGTCGAGGCCGAGGGCGGCACCATCACCCACGGCTTCGATACCCACTACAAGGAATATCTCGACTCGCTCGAGCGGACCCCGCGGGACATCTCCAGCCTGCGCTTCGGCACCTTCCCCTCCGGCATGACCAGCTCGGCCCGCATCGCGCGGCGGGTGCAGGCCGAGATGGTGCCCACCTTCACCGGCTGGGGCATGACCGAGACCTTCACCTTCGCCACCATGTCGTTCGGCAACTCGACGCCGGAGCAGCGCTCGGACGCCTCGGGCTTCCCGGCGCCGGGATTCGAGATCAGGGTGGTGGATTCCGAGACCAGCCAGGAGGTCGCGGTCGGCGAGGAAGGCGAGCTGCTGATTCGCGGCTACATGATCACCCAGGGCTACTACAGGAAGCCCGAGGAGACCGCCGAGGCCATCGACGGCGACGGCTGGCTCCACACCGGCGACACGGTGGTGCTCCGCGCCGACGGGCACATCCGCTTCGTCGGCCGCTACAAGGACCAGCTCCGAGTCGGCGGCGAGAACGTCTCGCCGGCGGAGGTCGAGGCCTTCCTCATGGCCCACGAGGCGATCGATCAGGTGGCGGTGGTGGGCTATCCCGACGCGCGGCTCAATGAGGTTGCCGTGGCCTTCGTTGTCCCGGGGCCCGGCCTGACCGTCACCAGCGAGGAGATTGCCGCCTACTGCAAGGGCCGCATCGCGAGCTTCAAGAGCCCGCGTCACGTGCTGAGCGTGGATGCCTTCCCCATGACCGCGAGCGGCAAGGTGCAGAAGCACAAGCTCCGCAAGCTCGCGCTCGAAAGACTGGGGGACCCGACGGCTGATCAGGCCGCCGAATAGACGCTGGCGACCGGGCGCTCACGCAGCCTTGGCGAGGCCCCGCAGCACGTAGTGCAGGATGCCGCCGTGGCGGTAGTAGTCGGCCTCGTCGGCGGTGTCGATCCGGCAGCGGAGCGGGACCTCCTGCACCGAGCCGTCGGCCCGGCGGATGCGGCAGGTCACGGTCATGCGGGGCGTGATGCCGCCGGCGATGCCTTCGAGGTCGATCCGCTCACTTCCGTCGACTTCCAGGCTCTTCCGTGTTGCGCCCTCGGTGAACTCCAGCGGCAGCACGCCCATTCCCACCAGGTTGGAGCGGTGGATGCGCTCGAAGCTCTCGGCAATCACCGCGCGTACGCCCAAAAGCCGCGTGCCCTTGGCCGCCCAGTCACGAGAGGAGCCAGTGCCGTATTCCTTGCCCGCGAACACGACGAGCGGCACGCCCTCGGCCTGGTACGCCATGGCTGCGTCGTAGACCGGCATCTCCGCTCCGTCCGGCATGTGGCGGGTGATGCCGCCCTCGGTGCCGGGCGCCAGCTCGTTGCGGATGCGGATGTTGGCGAAGGTGCCCCGCATCATCACGTCGTGGTTGCCGCGCCGCGCCCCGTAGGAGTTGAAGTCCCGGCGTGCGATCTGGCGCTCCAGCAGGTACGCCCCACCCGGAGTCTCGGCACCGATGGCGCCGGCGGGCGAGATGTGGTCGGTGGTGATGGTATCGCCGAGGAGGCACAGGATCCGCGCACCAATGACGTCCTCCGGTGGTTGCGGCTCCGCCGCCATGCCCTGGAAATAGGGCGGATGCTGAACGTAAGTGCTGCCCGCGTCCCAGGCGTAAGTCTGCCCGGCGGGCGCCTCGATCGACCGCCAATCCTCGTCGCCGGTGAAGACATCGCCGTAGCGGCTGCGGAACATCTCGGGCGTGACCGCGCGCGCGATGGTGTCGCACACCTCTGCCGCCGTCGGCCAGATATCGCGCAGGTAGATCAGCGCACCGTCATTACCCGTGCCCAGCGGATCCGTGCCGAGGTCGCGGGTCATGGAGCCCGCGATCGCGTAGGCCACGACCAGCGGCGGCGAGGCCAGGTAGTTTGCCTTCACGTGCGGGCTAATGCGCCCTTCGAAGTTGCGGTTGCCGGAGAGCACCGAGCAGACCACCAGGTCGCCGCTTTCGACTGCTTCGGCGATAGGCGGCGCGAGCGGACCCGAGTTGCCGATGCAGGTCGTACAGCCATAGCCCACGAGGTTGAACCCGAGGGCATCGAGATCATCCTGCAGCCCGGCGCTCGCGAGGTAATCCGAGACCACCTTGGAGCCCGGCGCGAGCGATGTCTTGACCCAGGGTTTGACGCTAAGTCCGCGCGCGGCGGCGTTGCGGGCAAGCAGCCCGGCGCCCACCATCACGCTTGGGTTCGAGGTGTTGGTGCAGCTCGTGATGGCCGCGATCACCACGTCGCCGTGGCGGAGCTGGTAGTCGGCGCCGGCGACCGGCACGCGCGCGTTTCCCGCTTCCTCCGAGACGCCGAAGGTCGCGCCCAGAGCGCTGGCGAACGTTGGCTTGGCATCGGAGAGCCGGATCTTGTCCTGCGGTCGCTTCGGGCCGGCGATGCTGGGTTCGACCTCGCCCAGATCGAGCTGCAGGCTATCGGTGAACACGGGATCGGGTGTGCCGGCCTCGCGCCACATGCCCTGCGCCCTGGCGTAGGCCTCGACCAGAGCGATACGTTCGGGTTCGCGGGCGCTCCCGTTGAGGTAGTTGATGGTTTCACGGTCGATGGGGAAGAACCCGCAGGTGGCTCCGTATTCCGGCGCCATGTTGGCGATGGTGGCGCGGTCCGCGAGTCCGAGGTCGTCGAGGCCGGGACCGTAGAACTCGACGAACTTCCCGACCACGCCGCGTTCGCGCAGCATCTGTGTCACGGTCAGCACCAGATCGGTCGCGGTCGCGCCTTCGTGCAGCCGGCCGGAGAGCTTGAAGCCGATGACGTCCGGCACCAGCATCGAGATCGGCTGGCCCAACATCGCCGCCTCCGCCTCGATGCCGCCGACGCCCCAGCCGAGCACCGCGAGGCCGTTGACCATCGTCGTGTGGCTGTCGGTTCCCACCAGGGTATCGGGATAGGCGATGGCGGTGCCGTCCACGTCGACGGTCCACACGACCTGAGCGAGATATTCCAGATTGACCTGGTGGCAGATGCCGGTGCCCGGCGGCACCACGCGGAAGTTCTCGAATGCCTGCTGACCCCAGCGAAGGAAGGCATAACGCTCGCCGTTGCGCGCCATCTCCAGCGCGACGTTCTGCCCGAATGCCTGGGTCGTGCCGAAATGGTCGACCATCACCGAGTGGTCGATGACGAGATCGACCGGCGTGAGCGGATTGATGCGGCCGGCGTCGCCGCCGAGAGCGGTCATGGCGGCGCGCATCGCGGCGAGGTCCACCACCGCCGGCACGCCCGTAAAATCCTGCATCAGCACTCGGGCCGGGCGATAGGCGATTTCGCCCGCGCCGCGCCCCTGATCCAGCCAGCTTGCGACCGCGTGGATGTCGTCGACGCTGACGCTGCGGCCATCCTCGAAGCGGAGCAGGTTCTCCAACAAGACCTTCAGGGAGAAGGGCAGGCGGGCGATGTCCCCGAGGCCCGCCTCGGCTGCCGCCGGCAGGCTGAAATAGTCGTACGAGCGCCCGCCGACGCTGAGCGTGCGGCGGGTTCGCAAGGTGTCCTGTCCCAAGGCGATCAACGCGCTACCCCCTCTTGCAATCCGGTGCCTGGAATCATCGCGCGGCAGTGCATGCGGCTTCTTGCCGCTGGCGCGTGCCGCCGATAGGCTTGGCATTCCCCTGAACTTCTAGGCTCGACCGGAGAGGGGTGCAAGATTCCCGGCCCGGCTAGCCCGCATACCTCACCAGAGTCACGCACTGCGCCGCGCGCCGCCCTTTTCGAGGCGCACGACGTGGCCTGCATCCGCGGCGAGCGCCCGGTCTTCTCCGGGGTCTCGTTCAGCCTCGAGCCCGGTGGCGCGCTGACGCTCGTAGGACCCAACGGCTCTGGCAAGTCGAGCCTGCTCCGTATCCTAGCCGTCCTGCTGAAGCCAGCCGGCGGCACGCTGACCTGGGAGGGCGCGCCGGTCGACCAGGACTGGACCGCCCATCGCCAGCGGCTCCACTACGTCGGCCACCTTGATGCGGTAAAACCCACGCTCACCGCGACGGAAAACTTGCGCGACTGGGCGCGGTTCAGGGGTGCGGCTCGGGCTGCGCCCGGTGCCCTCGAAGCGCTCGGAATCGAAGAGCTGGCCGACGTGCCGGGGCGCTTCCTCTCAGCGGGGCAGCGAAGGCGGCTCGCTCTCGCGCGCCTGTTGGCGGCGCCTGCGCCACTCTGGCTCCTCGACGAGCCGACGGTGACTCTCGACGCCGACGCATCGGCCCGCGTCACGGCCATGATCGCCGCGCACCGGACGGATGGAGGCATTGCCATCGTGGCGACGCACGGGGAGATCGCCCTCGACGGTGCCGGTCGCCTCGAACTCGGAGAACATGCGGTCTCCGCTGACATGTTGATGACCGAAGCTGACGGAGAGTCGGAGGAGGAGGAGCAGTGGTAGGCGTCTTCCTCCGCCTCGTCGGTCGCGAGCTCACTCTCGCGGTGCGGGGCGGCATCGGCACCTTGATGGCGGTGGTCTTCTTCGTCATTGCTGTAACGCTCTTTCCGCTCGGCGTCGGGCCGGAGCTCGGCCTGCTCAGCCGCATCGCGCCCGGCGCCGTCTGGGTCGCGGCGCTGCTCGCCGCCCTCCTGTCCCTGGATCGCCTCTTCGTCGCCGACCACGAGGACGGAAGCCTCGAGCAGTTGATGCTCGGCGTGCTGCCCATTGAGTTCGTCGTGCTGGCCAAGGCCGTGGCGCACTGGCTCACCACCGGCCTCCCGCTGGCCGCCGCCGCGCCGGTGCTCGCGCTCCTCTTGAACATGAGCGTGGACGGGCTGGTCATCCTGATCGTCTCGCTCTTGCTGGGCACGCCGATCCTCAGCCTGATCGGCGCGGTGGGGGCGGCGCTCACCGTGGGGCTGCGCCGCGGCGGCGCGCTCATCGCGCTTCTGGTCTTGCCGCTCTATGTTCCCGTTCTCATATTCGGCGTGGGCGCGGTGGAAGGCGCCGTGCTCGACGTCGGCGTGCATGCGAACCTGTCGATTCTGGCAGGCGGGCTCGTGGGCGCACTGGTTCTAGGGCCGCTGGCGGCGGCAGCGGCGCTGCGCATGACGGTCGAATAGGTCGGGGTAGGTCGAGGCCAGGCATGGCGACACGGGCGACAGGCGCGACGAGGCGAGGGAGAACCAGATGGGCGAGCATCCACTTCTTCGCCAACCCGGCGCGCTTCCTGCGCGTGGCGCGCGCAGTCTATCCCTGGGCGGCAGGCTCGACTGCCGCGCTGATCGTGGCTGGCCTGGTGCTCGGTCTCTACGTGGCGCCGCCGGACTATCAGCAGGGCGACGCCTACCGCATCATCTTCGTCCACGTGCCAGCGGCGTGGATGTCGCTCTTCATCTACGTCGTGATCGCGCTTTGCAGCGCGGCCAGCCTGGTCTGGCGCCATCCGCTTGCGGACTTGGTGGCGAAGTCGAGCGCGCCGGTCGGCGCGGCCTTCACCTTCATCACGCTGCTGAGCGGGTCGCTCTGGGGGCAGCCGATGTGGGGCACCTGGTGGGTGTGGGACGCGCGCCTCACCTCGATGCTGATCCTGTTCTTCCTCTATCTCGGCTACATCGCGCTGCACGCCGCCTTCGACGATCCGGCCAAGGGCGCCCGCGTCGCCGCGATCCTGGCGCTGGTGGGCGTGGTCAACGTGCCCATCGTCAAGTTCTCGGTCGACTGGTGGAACACGCTGCACCAGCCCGCGACGATCTCCAAGATCGACGCGCCGTCCATCGACAGCTCCATGGTGGCCCCGCTCCTGCTCATGGCGGCGGGCTTCATGGCTTACTATGTGACGGTGCTGATCCCGCGGGTGCGTGCCCAGATTGCGAGCAGGCGTATTCGGAACCTGCGGATGGCCCAGGTCTCTCGATAGGGCCGCGAAAACTCGGGTGAGGAGAGTGTCGCGCTAGCTTTCGGCGACGGCGCCCAACTCCAGGTACTTCTCCCGCCGCTGACTGCGCAGGGCCGCGCCGTCGAGGCCGCGCAGGTCGGCGAACGCCTCCTCCAGCGCCGAACCGGCCCGATCGATCGTGCTAGCCGCATCCCGGTGGGCGCCGCCCACCGGCTCCGGCACGATGCCGTCGATCACGCTGAGCGCGTGCAGGTCCTCCGCCGTCAGGCGCAACGCTTCCGCGGCCGTCTCCGCAAGGGCCGCGTCGCGCCACAGGATCGACGCACAGCCTTCGGGCGAGATCACCGAATAAATCGCGTGCTCCATCATCAACACGCGGTTGGCGACGCCGAGCGCAATCGCGCCGCCGGAGCCGCCTTCGCCGATGATCAGCGCAACCACGGGGACCCTGACATCGAGACAGGCCTCGATGCAGCGGGCGATGGCCTCGGCTTGCCCGCGTTCCTCAGCTCCGATCCCGGGATAGGCGCCCGGCGTGTCGATCAGCGTCAGCACGGGCACCTGAATGCGCTCCGCCAGCCGCAGCAGGCGCGACGCCTTGCGGTAGCCTTCCGGATTGGCCATGCCGAAGTTGTGGGCGACCCGGCCCTCGGTATCGGCCCCCTTCTCCTGGCCGATGACCATGGTGGTATGGCCCTGGAAGCGTCCCAACCCGCCGATCACCGCCCGATCCTCGCCGAAGGCGCGATCGCCGGCGAGCGGCAGGAAGTCCGTGATGAGGCGCGCGATGTAATCGGAGCAGTGGGGCCTGAGCTGATGGCGGGCGACCTGCGTCTTCTGCCACGGGGTGAGGCGACTGTAGGTCTGCCTGAGCAGGCGGTCGACCTTGCCCTCGAGGCGCGAAACCTCGTCGAGCATGTTGACGCCGCTGTCGTCGCTGAGGTGGCGAAGCTCCTGGAGCTTGCCTTCGATCTCCGCGATCGGCTTTTCGAAGTCGAGATAACTATTCATCGACTCGCCCACTAACCCGCTTCATGTATAGCACGAGGCGGCGTTTCGACAATCGGAACCTCGGATTACCCGCGCCTGTCTCTCGTCTCGTCGGTCGCTCTTGGCAGCCGGCCACTGCTGCTGGCGGCATATGGGGTGCGCGCGGGCGACATGCAACCCGGCCCCCGCAGAGTGTGCCAGCGCGTCCGTTGCCTCAGGCGTCGTGGCCCCTGGCAGCGCGGGAGCGCGGGATCACGCGGAGGCGGGTGATCTGATTGCGCCTGCGGGCGCGGATCTCGAACCTGAAGCCATAGAGGGAGAAGGACTCGCCGATCTCGGGAATCTCCTGCGCTTCGTTCAGCACGAGGCCCGCGATGGTTGCGGCTTCTTCGTCGGGAAGATCCCAGTCGTAACGCCGATTAAGGTCGCGGATCGCAACAGTTCCCGGGATCAGGAACGAGCCGTCGTCGCTCTCCACCACCTCGCTGAGCGCGACGTCGTGCTCGTCGACTATCTCGCCCACGATCTCCTCGATGATGTCCTCCAGGGTCACGAGACCCATCAGCGAGCCGTATTCGTCGACGATCAGCGCGAAGTGAGCCCGACGCTCGCGGAACGAGTGGAGTTGCTCGTCGAGCGGCGTGGTTTCGGGCACGAACCAGGGCTCGGTCACGATCGACATGACGTCGAGCCGGTCGAGGTCGGCGAGGTTCGCGTGCATCGCCCGCAGCAAGTCCTTGGCATGCAGGACGCCCACGATGTTGTCCGGCTCGCCCTTCCAGACCGGCAGGCGCGTGTGGGGGCTGCGGACGACCTGGTTGAGGATGTCGGCGGGCGCCGCGTCGGCGTCGATCATCTCCATGGTCTTGCGGTGAGTCATGACCGCGCCGACTTCGATCTCCTCTAGGTCGAGGATACTGCGGAGCATGTCGCGCTCATGCTTGACCATGGCGCCTTCCTGCGCCTGCAGGGTGATGGTGCCGCGAAGCTCCTCCTCGGCGGCGCTCGCTGTCCTCGGTCCCTGAGAGGCCCCGGCCGCGCTAAGCGTCACCGAGACGACCAGCCTCACCGCGCCGACGATGGGGGAAAGCAGCCACACGATGGGGCGCAACACCGGCGCCACCCTGAGCGCGACTCGGTCGGCATCGCGGATCGCGTACGTCTTCGGCAGTACTTCGGCGAAGACCAGAATGACCAGAGTCATGCCGATCGTCGCATAGGCCACGCCGGCATCGCCGACGACCGAAATCAGAACGCTGGTGGCCAGTGCGGAGGCGAGGATATTGACGGCGTTGTTGCCGAGCAGAATCGCGCCGATCAGTCGTTCTCGATCGCCGGTGAGTCGCTCGACCGCGCGCGCGCGCCTGTCGCCGGCGCCTGCCAGATGGTGCATGCGCGGGCGGGAAGCCGCGGTGAGTGCGGTTTCGGAGCCTGAGAAGAAGCCCGATAGCGCGATCAGCAGGCCGATCGCGCCGATGGTGATGGCAGTCTCGGTCGTCATGGGTGTTTCGTTTAGGATTGTGGAGGGATGTAATTCGGACGCGCAGTGGACTTCATTCGCCGAAGGCTTGGTCGAGCAGGGCGGCGAGCGTTTCCGGGGGCACGTCCCGGCTGAGGAAGGCGTGCCCGATGCCGCGCGTCAGGACGAACGTCATCCGTCCGTCCTGCACCTTCTTGTCATGCTTCATTCGCTCGATCAGTGCGGATGACTTCCACCGAATCGCGGGGAGGGCGTCTGCCTCGCCGGGCAGCCCGACCGCGCGGAAATGGGCCGCGACCCGCGCGGCATCGTCCTCGCCGCACAGGCCGAGGGCTGCGGAGAGCCGGTGCGCGAGCACCATGCCATAGGCCACCGCTTCGCCGTGCAAGAGCGATCCGTCGTAGCCGGCCTCCGCCTCCAGGGCATGAGCGAAGGTGTGTCCCAGGTTGAGCAGGGCCCGGCTGCCGCTCTCGCGCTCGTCGGCGGCAACGATGCGCGCCTTGGCCCGGCACGAATGGGCCACGGCAGTTCGCAGCACGTCCTGATCGCCATCAAGGAGCGCCGCGCCGTTTCGCTCGAGCCAGACGAAGAAATCGGGGTCGTCGATGAGGCCGTACTTCACGACCTCGGCATAGCCTGCCCTGCGCTCGCGCAGCGGCAGCGTGGCCAGTGTCGCCACGTCGGCGAGCACCAGGCGCGGCTGGTAAAACGTCCCGATCAGGTTCTTGCCGTGGCTGCTGTTCACGCCGGTCTTGCCGCCGACGCCGCTGTCCACCTGGGCAAGAAGCGTTGTCGGTATCTGAACGAAGGGGACGCCACGCAGCAGAATGCTCGCGGCGAAGCCGGTGAGGTCGCCCACGACTCCGCCGCCGAGCGCCACTATCGTGGTCGACCGCTCAATTCCGCGGCCCAGGACGTCCTCCAGCATGCCTCCGAGCGTCGCCAGGTCCTTGCTGCGTTCTCCCGACTCGACGATCAGGTGGGAGGTCGCGAAGCCTGCTTCCCGCAAGGCGTCGAGTGTCGTGTCGAGATAAAGCCCGGCGACGGCCCGGTCGGTGACCACAACCGCCGAGCGGCCTGCCAGGAGCGGCGTCATGAGCCGCCCCGCCTCGCTGACGAGGCCGGCACCCACCACGACGTCGTAGCTGCGCGGTCCCAGTTCGACGCGCACCGTCTCCCGGTCCTGGTCGGGTCGTGGGTCGGGGTCCGCCGTGCTCACCGGGTCAGGCCTCGATGCTCGCCGATGACGGATCGGGACCCGGTTCTCGCCGCTGCGCCTCGACATGCGCGCCGAGCGCGCCAAGCACCGCCTCCACCGTCTGTTCGTGTGGCCCGTCCCCGCTTTCCACGACAACGTCGGCCTCGGCGTAGATTGGGTGACGCTCGTTCATAAGCCGCTGCAAAATTTCGCGCGGGTCGCCGCCGGCGAGCAGCGGGCGGTTGTTGCGCCGCGAGACGCGGGTGACAAGCAAGTCGAGGTCGGCGCGCAGCCACACCGATATGCCGCACCCCCGAATTGCCGAGCGTGTCTCGGGGTCCATGAACGCTCCGCCGCCCGTCGCCAGAACGTGTGGCGGGCGGGTCAGCAGCCGGGCGATGACCCGCCGCTCGCCGTCGCGGAATGCCGCTTCGCCGTGTATCTCGAAAATGTCCGAGATCGAGCATCCCGCGGCGCGTTCGATCTCCTCGTCCGCGTCGACGAACGGAACACCGAGTCGGCCGGCGAGTCGGCGGCCGATCGCGCTCTTGCCTGCACCCATCAGGCCCACGAGGACGACCGAGCAGTCTATCCGTGGGCACCCGAATTCTGCCGTCATTGGCTCAGCGGCACACTCCGCCCCGCCCGTCCGCGGGTCGTTGAAGCGCCGCGCCCGCGCCGATAGACTGCCACACCATCGCCATAATCCGATTCTAACACACAAGCGTCGAATGCCTCGCGGCTGTTTCAGCGTCGACGCGTGTTCAGGAGTGAAGGCACGTCCCGTTGAAAATCCTCGTCATCATCCTCTTGCTCATCATCGGCGGCGGAATCGGATTTCTTTTGACCTGGGACATCCCCCCGCCGCCCGGTCCGGTCGAAAAGGTGCTGTCCAATGATCGCTTCGAGAAGTGAGAGCGCCTGCGGGTGATCGAATGTCTCGACTGCCCATTTGCCGTTCGCTGGTTGGCCGAAAGCCATGGTCCGCGCTTGTCGGCGCAATCCTTCCGGCCGTTCTGCTGCTGATTGCGTCCGCAGGCGAAAGCATCGCTCAGAAGGACGACGAGCCGTTGCGGCTGATCCCGCAGCAGCAGGGCGAGGAGGGCGACGATAGCGGTTCGGAGCCGGGCGAGAGCGAAGGAGAGGCCCCGAACATCGATTCGATCGTAGGCGCGGAGAGCAACGACGCGACTGACCCGGCCGCTCCTGCTTCGGCCGACAATGGTATCCAGGTCGGCGCGCTCGAGGCCATCGATCCGGACGCGGCCGGGGTGTCTCTGCCGGGTATTGAACCATTTCCAGGCGATCTCTGGTCGGGATCGCGTCGCTCCAGGGTCGAAGCCCTGGTGCCGCGCCTGCCCGTCGCGGCACCGTCCCTTGCCATGCGGCGGCTCGCGTTGGGGTTGCTCACCTCGCCGGCGCAACCGCCTGCGGGAGCGGGCGAAGCTGGTGCGCTTGCCCTCGCGCGGGCCGAGCGCCTGGTGGCCATGGGTGCGCGCGATGCTGCTCTCGCGCTGCTGGAGAGCGCGGGGCCCGAGGGCGGCCAGAGCCTCACCGCCCGGATCGAGAACGACCGTCTTCTCGCCGCGTTCGACCTTGACGCCGCTTGCGCGCAAATTCTCGGCAAGGCAGGGCGGGCCGACGACGGCTATTGGCGCCGCGTGCGCATCCTCTGTCAGGCGCACGCAGGCTTGATCGAGGCCGCGACGCTCGGCCTTGAGCTGCTGCTGGAAACGGATACCGCGCCTGACCAGGTGTTCGACGACGCGATCTATGCCATGGCAGGGTTGGCGGAGCCGGTGGTGGATCCGCTCGCCGATCCGACTCCCCTGCGAGTCGCCGCCTGGCGGCTTGCGCAATTCCCGATCCCGGTGGAAGCGGTGACGAGGGCAGCGCCCGATGTGCTGCCGGCGATCGTCGTCGCGCCGGAATCGCTGCCGGGGACACGGCTGCTGGCGGCGGAGCGCGCGGGGGCGAGCGGCGCGCTTCCCATCGAGGCCCTTCGCGATATCTATCGAGCCATGTCGTTCTCGTCGGAGGAGCGCGCCGACGCCCTGGCGCAGGTCGAATCGCTGGAACCGCCGCTCGGCCGCGCCTTGATGCTCCAGGCGATCGAGGCGGAGACGGCGCCTGCGCTCAGGGCAGAGCTGCTGGCGGAGGCGCTCTTTCTTGCCGAGACTCAAGGGGCTCACGGGACTGCGGCGCGAGCGTTCGCGCATCTGGTGGGCACGGTACCGCCCGCGCCCGCGCACGTCTGGTTCAGCGCGGCGGCCGGGCGAGCCCTCATCGCCGCCGGCGAGTTCGATGCGGCCGCACGCTGGTACGCACTGGCGATGGACCATGCATCGCGAAACCCTGAAGCGATGCGCGCCTCATTGCGACTCTGGCCGTTGATGCTTCTGAGCGGCGATGACGACCATCTGACGACGGCCAAGTTCGACGCGTGGCTTGCGCTGCGGGCCGACGAGAGCGGGCGGACCGTCGCGGTCGCGCGGGCGAACTGGCTGGCAATTCTGGTCGATGCGCTCGGCGGCCGCGTAGACCCGCAGGTCTGGGATCGCCTGTTGCTCGACGAACAGCCCGTGGCAGCGCGGGCGCGGGCGCCGGCGCTGGCGCTGACGAACGGCCTCTCGAAGGCGGCCGAGGATGGGCAGCTCGGCGAAACGGTCTTGCTGGCGCTGCTCCTGCTCGGCGACGCTGGCCCCGCCGCTGCCGGCATCGCGACCGTTGGGCCCGTGGTCTCCAACCTCGTTTCTGCTGACCAGCAGGAAGAGGCGCGGGCGATCGCCCTCGAGGCGGCGCTGGCGGCGGGGCTTTGACACGGCGAGGGCGGCCCCCGGCGGCCAGGGCAGCGCTCCGTGAGGGCGACGCGGCCGCCATCGAGGCGTTTCTCGAAATGGCTGCGGCAGAGCGCGGGCTCGCCGCCAACTCGATCGACGCCTACCGGCGCGACCTCGCTTGCTTTGCCGCCTATCTCGCACCCTCCCATGTGCACTTGGCCGAGGCCGAGACTGACTCGATCCGGGGGTTTGTGGCGGAACAGAGCCGCTCCGGCGTTGCGGCGCGCACTGCGTCACGCCGGCTCTCATGCCTGCGCCAATTCTACCGGTTCCTGCTCACCGACGGTCGGCGTGAGGACGATCCGACCGCACCTGTGGACTCGCCCGCACTCCCCCGCACGCTCCCCGGCGTACTCAGCGAGGATGAGGTCGACAAACTGCTGGCGGCGGCGTGGCCTGAGGGCGATGCGGTGAAGACTTCGCCGAGGCGCGAGGCCGACGGGCTTCGCCTGCGGGCCATGATCGAGCTGCTTTACGGCAGCGGCCTGCGCGTCTCGGAGCTGGTGTCGCTGCCGCTCCACGCGGTCTTTGCCGAGACACGGAGCTTGCTGGTGCGCGGCAAGGGCGACAAGGAACGCCTGGTTCCGCTCGGGGCGCCGGCCCGCCGTGCGCTGGACGCCTATCTTGCGGTGCGCGATCGCCACGCGGCTGACGGGGCGCCGTCCCGCTGGCTGTTCCCCTCGCGCAGCGCGAGCGGCCATCTGACACGGCATCGCCTTGCGCAGATGCTCAAGGCGGTGGCGCAGGCGGCGGGGATCGAGCCGAGCCGGGTCTCGCCGCATGCGCTCCGTCACGCCTTCGCGAGCCATCTGCTCGCCCACGGGGCGGACCTGAGGGCGGTGCAGAAAATGCTCGGCCACGCCGACATCGCGACAACCGAAATTTATACTCATGTCCTCGACGAGAGGCTCAAGCGGCTGGTCGAGGCCGGGCATCCTCTGGCCGCCGCGGGCCGCGCGCGCTCCGGCGGCTAAAGACATGCTTGAGCGGGCATATTGCGGCCCTGTGACAAGGCCGCCGGTTGTCGGCCTGCGGCGCGCTGTACTAATGTGCCCAACCGCCGCGGGCCATGCGACCGTCGCAGGGGAAGAGCCATCCGGATGGGCCTGCGTGCGATCATGGAGCACAGACGCGGCGTTCCGAGGATGACGCACAGCCGATGAGCGGACAGCGGCCATTCCTGATTCGCATGAGCCTCTTCCTGGCCCTCGTGGTCGGGGTGGTGGTCGTGCTGAGCGACACCCTGGGCGACGCGTTCTTCGCCAATTCGATCCTGAACGGCGTCATCCTGGGCGCGCTCGTCATCGGCATCGTCTACAATTTCCGCCAGGTCCTGCTGTTGAAGCCGGATACGGCCTGGCTCGCGGCGGTGAAGAGCGACGACGTGCCGGGCGCGGCACCGCCGGCGGCGGCGCGCAAGCCACGCCTGCTGGCGCCGCTGGCGACGATGCTGGCGGACCGGCGCGGCCGCATGACGCTCTCCGCCGTATCGCTCCGCAGCCTGCTCGACGGCATCGGCTCGCGGCTCGACGAATCGCGCGATCTGTCGCGCTACATGATCGGCCTGCTGATCTTCCTGGGTCTGCTGGGCACGTTCTGGGGGCTGCTCCAGACCGTGACCTCGGTCGGCGGCGTGATCGGCGACCTTTCGGTCGCCAACCAGGACATGATCGGCGTCTTCGACGACCTCAAGGGCGGCCTCGAAGCCCCGCTCGAAGGGATGGGGACGGCCTTCAGCTCCTCGCTCTTCGGTCTCGCGGGCTCGCTCGTCCTCGGCTTTCTCGACCTGCAGGCGAACCAGGCGCGGAACCGCTTCTACAACGAGCTGGAAGACTGGCTCTCCTCCTACACCCGGCTCACCGGCGGCACGCTGGGCGTGGAGGGCGACCAGTCGGTTCCGGCCTACGTCAGCGCGCTCCTGGAGAAGACCGCCGATAGCCTGGAGGAGCTGCAGCGCACGCTCGCCCGCGGCGAAGAGCAGCGCGCAACCTCCTCGGCAAACCTGCTGTCGCTGACCGAGCGCTTGGCCACGCTCACCGACCACATGCGCTCCGAGCAGGATCTCATGGTCAAGCTGGTGGAGAATCAGCTGGAGATGCGGCCGGTGCTGGAGCGCCTCGCGGCGGGCGCCACCCGGCAGGGCGGCCTCGACGAGCCCAGCCGCGCGCATCTGCGCAACCTCGACGTCTATCTCCAGCGGCTCCTGGAGGAGATGGTCTCCGGCCGCGAGCAGTCGGTCTCCGAGCTCCGCAGCGAGATCAAGCTCCTCGCACGGACCATAGCGGCGGTCGCCGAGAACGATCGGCGCCAAAGCTGATCGCGGGAGGCCCGCCCGGTGTTTGCCGCATCCCGCCTGAAACGAAGGGGCTCTAGCGCCGACTACTGGCCGGGCTTCGTCGACCTGATGTCGACGCTGCTCCTGGTCATGATCTTCCTGCTCGTCGTCTACATGCTGGCGCAGTACTTCCTGCAGCGGTCTCTGTCCGAGGAGACCGAGGCGAAGGACGACCTCAACGCCCAGCTCGAAAGCCAGGAGAAGGCACTCGCCGACGAGAAGCAGGCCAGTGCGGCGCTCAGTCTCAACATCGCCCAGCTCGCGGACCAGCTGCAGAGCTCGCTCTCGGTCCGGGACCAGCTCATCGCCGAGCTTTCGATGGTGACTGGCGAACGCGACACGCTCCAGCTGCGCCTCAGGGAGATGACGGGGGAGGGGCAGACCGCGCTCGCCGAAGCAGCGCAGGCCGCCATCCGGGCCGACGCCGGCGAGGACAGGATCAAGGTCCTGCTCTCCGACGTCGAGCGCCTGCGCCGCGACATCGACGCGCTGAACGCGGTGCGCCGGGATCTCGAGTCCAAGGTCGGGATAATGGCCGCAGCGCTGATCGAGAGCCGGGGCGAGCTCGGCGAGAGCGAAGAGGAGACCGCAGCCGTGCGGGCCGACCTCTCGGCGTTGCGCGACACATCGGCGGAGCTCGAAACGCGCCTCTCCGACGAGCAGGAGCGTACCGTGCTCGCCCAGCGCACGCTGGAAGAGCGGGAAATCCGCCTCGCCGAGGTGCAGGCCCTCCATCTTGCCGCCCAGTCCTCGTACGACAGCAGCCAGGCGGCGCTGGACGAGAACCGCCAGCTCAGCGCACGCCAGCGCGACCAGATCGCCGTGCTCAACCAGCAGATCGACGCGCTCAGGGCGCAGCTCGGGCGCGTCGAGGAAGCCCTGCAGATCTCGGAGCGCGAGAGCGAGGAGCAGGACGTCACCATCGCCAACCTGGGCCAGCGCCTCAACATGGCGCTCGCCGCCAAGGTGGAAGAGCTCGCCGCCTACCGCTCCGAGTTCTTCGGCCGGCTGCGGGAGGTGCTGAGCGACCGGCGCGACTTCACCATCATCGGCGACCGCTTCGTCTTCCAGTCCGAGGTCCTGTTCGCCCCCGCCTCCGACGAGCTGGGGCCGGAAGGTCACGACAAGTTGGCGAAGTTTACGCAGGTCCTCAAGGAGGTGATGGCTCAGATTCCGTCTGAGCTGCCCTGGATCCTGCAGGTCGACGGCCACACCGACAGCCGGCCGATACAGACGGCCCGCTTCCCGTCCAACTGGGAGCTCTCGGCGGCGCGCGCGATTTCGGTGGTGAACTTCCTCGTCGCCCTCGGCATTCCGCCCGAGCACCTGAGCGCCGCCGGCTACGGCGAGTTTCAGCCCCTCGATGCGCGCGAGGACGAAATCGCCTATCGTCGCAACCGCCGCATCGAGCTGAAGCTGACCCAGCGTTAATTTTCTCGCTCACGGCAGCTCGAACGACGCCCACCTCCCCCTGTCCCCCTCCCGACTTGTGCATTTCCCTCAGGCGCCGGGCGCTCGCTCCGCTCGCTTGGCTTCGCGCTGCGCGCGCGGCGCAGTCGCGCCGTCCGGGCCTTCGGCCCGGCCTTACTATTGTCTTACATCGCGCTGGTTGCCGGTCGGATGTTCAGGCCGGCTGGGCATCCCTCAGCCAGCGCGCGAGCGCTTTGTCGGGATCGGCGATCTCATCCACCGAGCCGTACCAGTAATCCTCCCAACCGGCCTCCGGCAGGCCGGTGAAGACCATCAGGTTGAGCGGATAGGCCTCGCTGTCGGTGCAGCGGCGGAAGTCGTCGCGGAACAGAAACACCGCCTTCTCCCAGGCGATCGCCATGCCGAGCTCCACCATCACGCCTTCGTCCGGCGGGCAGCCGTTGACCACGGCGAAGATGCCGTCGGCATCGCGCACGTCGCGCAGGTCCGCCTGGCCGATCCGGTAGGCCCAGCCGGCGGTGGCCTTGTCGACCTGGTTGTTGCGGGCGAAGGGCTCCCACACCTCGGCGCCGAGCGCCTCCAGCGCCGCGACCAGCGCCTGGAGCGGCCCGTCCTTCTGCTGGGCGGAGAAGCCGTAAGGGTTCGCCAGATAGAGCGTCTTGGCCGCAGGCATGGCGCGCGCTCCCCTCTCGCCTCCCCCGTACCGCTACGCCGCCGCGCGGTAGCGCGCGATGGCGGCTTCGAGGCCCGAGCGCGGGCTGGTCAGGAGCGGCACCTGGATGTCGGCGCAGCGGTCGAGTGCCGGAGTCATGGAAGCCTGGGCGAGCACGATGGCGTCGGCCGATGCCGCGGCCTCGCGCAGGCCATCGGCGATGATGCGCTCGTGGCCCTCCGCATCGCCCGCCACGAGACGGGCCCGGGCCTCCGCGAGGACGACGGAGTCGATCTCGACCTCCTTGCCGGCGCGGCGCGCGGCGTCGGCGACCAGATCGGCGGTGGGCCCGATGGTGGTGGCGAGCGTCGCGGCGACCGTGATGCGCCGGCCGGCCGTCACCGCCGCTTCGGCCATCGGCCGGTCGACCCGGAGGATCGGCACGTCCGCTTGTGCCGCCGCGTCGTCGGCGCCGGGGCCGACGGTGGAGCAGGTGCAGAGCACGAGCGCGGCGCCCTCCGTCGCCTCCAGCAGCGCCCTGCAGGTGCGCGCCCTGATCTCGTCGGTCAGTCCGCCCTCGTCGATCGCGTCCGTCAGCAGCGCTGCCTGAACCACGTGGCGCACCGGAACCTCGGGATCGATCTCGGCGCGCAGCTCGTCGAACAGGTCAATGAGCCCTGCCACCGTGTGAACCATGACCAACTCGCCGCTTCCGCCGCCCATCGCCCGCTCCTTCGTGACCGTGCGCCGTCCCTATCAGATGACGGGAATTCGCGAAAGCGGCCCCGCTCCGCTCAAGCCCGCCAGACGACCGGGTACTGTGGATCGCTGCTGTAGGGTTCGCCGTCGCGGAGCGCGGTTGGATACTTGGGGAACTCGGCGGGCGGGTCGCGCAGGATGAAGCGTATGTCGTCGCCGAACCAGCGGTGGGTCAAGGTGCGGCGGCGGGTGTCTTGCGTAGGGTTGTTGCGGCCCTGGTGCACGATCAGCCCCTGGAAGAAGATGCAATCCCCGGGCTCCAGCTCCCACGAAATGATGTCGTAGTCCTCGCGCGTGGCCTCGATGTCGGGACAGCGCTCGAAACCCGCGCCGGTATGGCGGCTGCCGTCCAGCATGCTGTCGAAGGGCGCAAACCAGCGCCCCCAGCGGTGGGAACCGCGCACGAACTCCAGAGTCGTCTCCGGCGTGATCGGATCGAGCGGGATCCAGTTGGAGCAGAACTGCTCGCCGTCCACCGCCATGTAGGGCTGGTCCTGGTGCCACTGGGTGAGGCCTTCGGTGCCGGGCTCTTTCACGAACACCTGGTCGTAGAAGAACGTGATAGCGGAGGCGCCCGAGAGCACGCCGGCGATTTCGGCGCATGGCCCTTCCAAAGCGAACGCCTTCATCTGCGGCACACGACGCCAGAGGTCGAAATCGTTGAAGAAGAGGCCGGGGTCGGATTTCTCAGTGTAGATTTCGACGTAGGGGCCGGGTTCCGCCATGTCGGCGGCCACGCCTTCGCGCAGGCGCTCGATCCAGTCCTGGTCGATCACGCCGCGCAGGCACACCACCCCGTCGGTGCGATAGGCGTCGATATCGGCTTGCGTCGGCATCGTGGCGCATCCTCCATCGCCTCGGCCGAGTGTACCGCGGCGGGCGCAGCGCGGGCCATTCCTCGTGTCCCTCGTCTTTCGACCCGACTTGAATTGCGGGGCGCCGGTGCGCACCTATGGCGGCAACTTGGTGGGTCGATTCGCGGTCACGCTTGAGAATGGCCGCCGTCAGAGGAGACACAGTGTGAACGGCAACAAGTTGGGGAAACGTCTTCCGCTATCGCGACGCGGGCTCGTTCGGGCGGGTCTCGCCGGAGCCGCAATGCTTGCGGTTGGGGCGATCGTCGCCGCCTGCCAGCCGCCGTCGAGCTATGAGAGCGAGCCCCTCTCCTTCGCAGCACTGCCGCCGCTGGTGTTCGACCTGGGCGGGATCGAGGTCGTCGAGCGCGGGTCCACGCCGCACCCCTCCGACGTCGACCACCTCATCGCGACTCCACCGGCCGTCGCCGCGAGGATTTGGGCGGAGGACCGGCTGCGCGCGAGCGGGCATTCCGGCCTGCTGCGGGTGACGATCGAGGAAGCCAGCGCCAGGATCACGCCGCTCGCGACCAATGAGAACCTCGAGGGCGTGTTCACGGAAGAGCAGGCCGAGCGGATCGACCTGCGGCTGCGCGTCACCATCGACGCAATCGACGAAAGCGGCCAAGTCAACGGCAGCGCCACGGCGGATGCCCGACGCTCCCGCACGCTGCTGGAAGGCATCACGCTCGCTGAGCGTGAGCGGCTCTACGACGAGGTCGTCGCGGCCCTGCTCCACGACTACAACGCCAGCCAGGAGAAGGCGATCCGGCAGTATCTCCGGCTCTACTTGCGCTGAGGGTCGGACTGGGGCGGCGCTGGCCGCCCTCCCCTACCCACCAACCACCGCCTCGAGCGCCTCGCCTGCCGTATCGACCGCCGCTGCATCCACATCGAGATGCGTGACCGCGCGCAAGCGGTGGCGGCCCATGGCGCCGATCAGCACGCCCTTGGCACGTAGTGCGTCCGACAGATCGGACGCGCTCAGCCCCGTCTCGGCACAATCGAAGAAGACCAGATTGCTGTCGACCCGCAGCTGGTCGAGGGTGAGCTTCGGCAGCGCGCGCACCTTGTCGGCGAGGCTGCGGGCGTTGGCGTGATCCTCGGCGAGGCGCGCGACATGGTGGTCGAGCGCATGAAGACCGGCGGCGGCAAGGATGCCGGACTGGCGCATGGAGCCGCCGAGGCGCTGCTTCCACTGCCACGCGGCCTCGATGAATTCGGCGGAGCCGGCGAGCACGGCGCCGACCGGGCAGCCGAGCCCCTTGCTGAAGTCCACCCACACGGAATCGAAGGGAGCGGCGTAGCGGGCGGCGTCCACGCCCGACTCGACGACCGCGTTGAGAAGCCGCGCGCCGTCCATGTGCAGTAGCAGCCCGTGCGCCTTGGCCGTCTCGCCCACCGCCTCGATGGTCTCCAGCGGCCAGATCGTGCCGCCGCCCTGATTCGAGGTTTGCTCGACCACGGCGAGGCGCGAGCGCGGCGCATAGCGGCTCACGGCGCGGACCGCATCGGCAAGCTGCTCCGGCGAATAGACGCCGGCCTCGCCGTCGAGGGGGCGCACCATGGCGCCCGCGAGCGCCGCCGGGCCGCCGCCTTCCGACGTGATGATGTGCGCCGTGCGGTCGCAGATCACCTCCTCGCCGGGGCGGCAGTGCACCAGCAGCGCAATCTCGTTGCACATGCTGCCGGACGGGAGGAAGACCCCCGCCTCCTTGCCCAGCATTGCAGCCACGCGCGCCTGGAGCGCGTTGACGGTGGGGTCCTCGCCGCGCTGCTCGTCGCCGACCTCGGCCTCGGCCATCGCCTGGCGCATGGCCGCCGTCGGCCGCGTGACCGTGTCGCTCCTGAGATCGACGTGATTGCCCGACATGCCACCCTCCCCTTCTTCGGCGTCCGCAGCCTTTGGCACTTGGCGCCTGCGGTCATAAGCTTGGGGTATCGCACAAAGGGGAGAGGACTGAAATGACCGCCGTCGATCCGAACAAGGTGCACTTCACAGGGGAGAACTCCTTCCTGCGGCTCAAGGCCGATCCTGACGGAGAGGAGACCACCGTCTGCGCGCACTGGCGCACCCTGATCTCGCCGGCGGGCCCCGGCACCTGCCTCTTCCTTCGCTCCGACGCGACCGGAGGCGAGGTCAAGCTCTATGCCGACAACATCGGAATGGCGCGGTGGCTCCAGGGTGAGCTGGAGTCGATCCTGAACCCGCCCTTCGCCGATACGAACATGCCGATCGCGGAAGCCGCCTTCTCGCGCGATGGCGCCTTCCTCTCCACCTATCGCGAAATCGTCGATTCGGCCGACGGCTGGATCGAGATGAGCTGGTCGGACATGGGCGAGCCCTTCATGCTGAAGCTCCCGCCCGACAATCCCGATACCGGGCCGTGGGCGGTCTACAGCTGTCTCACGCCGTGCCGGACTGCAACGCTCGATGTCGCGGGAAGCCGCGCGGAGGGTGCGCCTTACGAGAACACCCTCGGCGGGCATCCGGCCACATCCTGTTGTCTCGCCTGGTCCGAGACCTGGCTGCGTAGCTGAGGGTTGCCCCCTCCCGCTGACGACGCGGCGGAACCGCCTGCAGCCGCGTCGTCGGCCGCAGCGCCGGCCGTGCGGCCCCACGAGCATGGCTATCGCTGGGCCATGCTGGGCGGGGTGTGGCTGATCTATTTCGGCTTCGGTCTGCTGTCCCTGGCGATGGCGCCGCTGGTCGACCCCATCAGCCGCGATCTCGGCCTCAGCTACACCACCATGGGCGCCATCCTGGGCGCCTGGCCGCTCGTCTACATCGTGGCCGCCGCGCCCTGCGGGGCATTCGTCGATCGTGTGGGGCTCAAGTGGTCGTTGTTCCTGGCCGTCCTCATCATCACCGCATCGGGCGGACTGCGTGTCGTCGCCGTCGACGCCGTCTCGATGTTCGTGGCGGTCGGGCTGTTCGGAATCGGCGGGCCGCTGGTCTCGATCGGCGCACCCAAGGCGATCGCACAATGGTTCGAAGGCGCGGAGCGCGGCTTCGCCATGGGCGTCTACATCACGGGCCCCTTCCTTGGGCACATACTCGCGCTGGTGCTGACCAACAGCGTCATGATGCCGCTCCTCGACGGGAACTGGCGTCACGTCCTGCTGATCTATTCCGGCTTTATCCTCGCGTGCGGCATTGTCTGGTTCCTGCTCGGGAGCCACCCGATCAACCGCGTGGTCGAGCGTGCCGGGCTCCGCCGTGAGACCGTCGCGGGCCAGATGGCCGTCTTCGGCGCGCTGCTACGCCTGCCGAGCATTCAGGTCATCCTGGCGATGAGCATCGGCGCCTTCTTCCTTCATCACGCGCTCGCCAACTGGCTGCCGGAGATGCTGCGCACCGGCGGCATGGCGCCCGACGAGGCAGGAATCTGGTCGGCCCTGCCGACGGCCGTCGGGATCGTCGGCGCGCTGATGATCCCCAGGCTCGCGACGCCGACCAGGCGCTTCGCGATCCTGTTCGCACTCGCGCTTTGCACCGGCGCGGGTGCGCTGCTGCTGCTGGCCACAGGCGTGCCGGCACTGGTGGTGGCGATGGTGCTGCAGGGCATCGGCCGCGGCTCGCTGATCGCGGTCCTGATCCTGGTCCTGATGGAGACGCGCGGCGTCGATCCTCGCAACACCGGGGCGGCGGTGGGACTATTCTTCTCGGCTGCGGAGATCGGCGGCGTGCTGGGGCCGCTCGTGATTGGCGCGATGTCGGACCTGACCGGCGGGTTCGACGCGGGCCTATGGCTCCTCGGCGCCGTAAGCCTCGCTCTCGTCGGGCTGCTCTACCTCCACCGGGGAATCGAGCGACGCGACATCGCCGCCGCTTAGAGCGTTCCCGTCGTACACGGAAACGCTCTCGCCACTATCGCTCACGGCAGCCGGCCGTCCTTCGATTTCGCGCGCCTACCGGCGCGGCCGGCCGGCGCCTGCGCGCCGCATCAGCGGCGGGCCGCGGTCGCGGCCTGTCGCGAGTCCGTCTAAGACGTCCTCGCTCCAACCACTCACTCCGCTGCGGCCGCTACCCGGCGCGCTGCCCCGCGCCTGGGCTGGGGCGGCTTGCGGTACGCGCCATCCTTCATGACCATGAGGATGTTGTTCTTGTCCTGGAACAGCGTGAGGTCCGCCAGCGGATCGCCGTCGATCATGATGAGATCGGCGAGGTAGCCTTCCTTGACCTCCCCCATCTCGGGAATGCCGCTGCCCTGCGCGTCGGCGAAGGCGTAGAGCTCGCCGCCCAGCTTGGTGGCGGCGTGCAGCACCTCGGCCGGGGTGAATTCGAAGTAGTTCACGAAGTGCTCGAAGTCCCGCGTGTCCGTTCCGTGTGGCACCCAGGCAAATGCATAGTCGCCGAAGGGCAGCACGCGGACTCCGCGGGCGTGCAGCTTCTTGACGGTCTCGCTGACAATGGCGAGCTCGTGGTGGTGCCGGAGCGCGATCTCGCTCTCCGGCGGCATGCCGAATTCCGCGGACTCGTAGGCGGTGTTGTGGGTGATGCCGATCGCCGGCACGACGAAGACCTCGTCCTTGGCCTCGACCAGCATGTCGACAGTCTCGTCGTCGGCATAGGTCGCGTGGTGGATGATGTTGACGCCGTACTTCAGGCAGAGCCTGACCGATTCCGCAGTGCGCGCGTGGGCGCAGACGCGCCGGTTGCGCTGCTTGGCGACCTGGCAGACCGCCGCCACCTCCTCTTCCGTCATGACGGTCGTATCGCCCCTGCCGTAGGGGTAAACGAACTCGTCGCTCGAAGGCATGATCTTGAGGATGTCGACGCCCTCGCGGCAGAGCATCCGTGCGGTCTGGCGGAACTGCTCCTCCCCGTCGCAGATGATCGAGAATGCGCCGTGGTACATGTGGAGCTGGCGCGCGTCGCCCAGGCCGCCGGTGACCGTCAGCTCCGGCGAGGCTGCAAGGACGCGGGGCCCCTCCATCCTGCCCGCGTTGATCTCGTTGCGGATCACGACGTCCATACGGGTCTTGCCCGTCGCGGCGCAGACCAGAGCCGTGAAGCCGTGGTCGTAGAGGATCTGGGCATGGCGCATCGTGATGAGCGTGTTCTCCTCGGGCGGCGTGTCGCCGAGGGAGTAGAGGCTCGTCCCCTCCTCCGAGTAGCCGATGTGGGAGTGACCGTTGATGAGGCCCGGCATGAGCGTCGCGCCGCCGCCGTCCACCACCTCCGCGCCGTTCCGCTCGATGCGCTTCTTGCCCTTGACCACCGTCTTGATGCGGTTGCCCTGGACAAGAACCTCGCCCCGATACGACTTCTTGCCGGAGCCGTCGAATATCGAGATGTTGGTGAATAGCGTCTGCGTCATGGTCGCCCCCCTTGCCCGCTCGACTGTCGGCGAAGGAAGCGCACCCGGCTCGTCTTGTTATTGTTTGCGCCGGCGCTCCGTCGCGCCCGCATCGCCGCTCGTACGACGAACGCGAGCCTGCACCTGCCAGCCGATCCGACCGAGGTCCAATCGATGCACCCCGGTTGCTGTACTCAGTGTAGCCCTATGCCAAGGCTGCAACAATCGAAAGCCCGGCCGCGCCTTCTCAGGCCGGTGGGAGCACGAAATCGAAGCGCCCGCGCCAGCCGTCGCCCGCGCGATCCAGGTGCATGACGAGGTCGTCCCGAAAAATCCGGTCGCCGGCGTTCGCCTCCTGCAGGTCCGGAAAGTAGACCTGGGTGGTGAGGACAGGGGTCGCTTCGCCTTGCGCCTTCACGTGAATGTGGGGTGTGCGGCCGGAATATCGCACGGGCCGGATGGTCTCGAACCGGAACGCGCCGGCGGCATCGGTGAACTGATGCCCGCGATAGCGGAAGCCCCGGTTGTCGTAGTGGCCGCGCTCGTCGCAATGCCAGATGTCGATCACGGCACCGGCGAGCGGCCGGCAATCGTGCGCGAGCACCAGCCCTTCGAAGGCGAGCGGCTCTCCCCGCGTGTCCGGCTCGCGCAGGGTGTCCCGCTGCGGCGTCAGCGGCGTGTAGAACGGCCCGGCCGTCGAGCTGCGCGTGCCGTGGGTGCATTCTGGCGGGGCCGCAAGTCCAATGCCGCGATCGGCAGCCGGCCCCGAGGCCTCGTAACCCAAGAGAGTCGAGCCGGCGCGGGCGTGTAACGGTGCCGCAGCCGCACCTGCGGCGATGGAAGCGAGTCCCGCCACGGCCAGCCGGCGAGTCACGGTGCGCGCAGTCATCGATTCAGGGTAGCCTGTCTGGGCCTCGGGTCGAACCGAAATCGCCCTTGGCACAAGCCCGGGGCCGATCCCGCCAGCGCAGCATAGGAGCGCGCCATGCTTCCGAGAGTCGCGATTTTCGCCATGGGCGGCACCATCGCCATGGCCGGGCGCGGTGAGCGCGGCGTCACACCTTCGCTGGGTGCGGACGCACTGGTGGAGGCGGTGCCGCAGCTTGCCGAGGTCGCGTCCATCGAGGCGGAGACCTTCCGCCTGCTGCCGAGCCCGGAAGTCACGATCCCCGATCTGTTCGCGTTGGCCGACGCCATCGAGCAAGCCGTGGCCGATGGCGCCGACGGCGTGGTGGTCACCCACGGCACCGACACGATGGAGGAGTCGGCCTTCCTGCTCGACCGCATCCTCGATCTTGACGCCCCGGTGGTGCTGACCGGCGCGATGCGCAACCCGACCCTCGCCGGGCCGGACGGGCCGGCGAACCTGCTGAACGGCGTGCGCCTCGCCGTGCACGAGCCGGCGCGCGGCCTCGGCGTCATGGTGGTCATGAACGACGAGATCCACGCCGCGCGCTATGTACGGAAGACGGTCACTTCCAACCCAGCCGCCTTTCGCTCGGCGCCGGCAGGGCCGCTCGGCTGGTTCGCGGAAGGCGCGGTGCGACTTGCCGGCCGACCCGGACCCCGCCGCGCGATCGCGGTGGCGCGCGACGCCGAGGTCGCGCCGGTCGCCTTGCTCACGGTGACGCTCGGCGACGATGGCCGACTGATCGAGCGCGCGCTGGACGCGGGCTATCAAGGGATCGTGATGGAGTGCACCGGCGGAGGCCACGCTGCGGCGTGGGTCGCCGACAAGCTCGCAGACGCGGCCCAGCGCGTGCCAGTGGTCATGGCATCGCGCACGGGGGCGGGCGAGATGCTGCGCCAGACCTACGACTTCAAGGGCTCGGAGATCGACTTGCTCGCGCGCGGCATGATCAACGCGGGCTGGCTCGACGGGCTCAAGGCCCGCCTGTTGCTCACGCTACTGTTGATGGCGGGTGGCGACGACGCGGCGATCCGCGAAGAGTTCAGCGCCTGGCTCGACCCTGACCCGGCGCACTAATCTGGTTGCTTAGAACTTCTTCCACCAGGGGGTGCGGCCGCCGAGGCCCACCATGTCGACGCCGGTCATGAGCGAGACGTCGTAAGTCAGCGCGCGGAGATCGTTGGGGTCGAGGTCGCTCACCCGGTTCTTGCCGCAGGCGCGGGCGAAGAGCTGGATCTCCATGGTGAGCGCGTTGAGGTAGTTGGTCACGCTGTCGGCGGCCTCGTCCACGTCGAGGCGTTCCATCAGTTTCGGCAGCTGGGTGGTGATGCCGACCGGACAGAGGCCCGTGTGACAGTGCTGGCACTCGTAGGGCGAGGTGCCGAGCCGGGCGTAGTCCTCCAGATAGATCGGCTTGTGGCAGCCCATGGCGATGATCGGCGCGGTGCCGAGATAGACCACGTCGGCGCCAAGCGCGATGCACTTCGCCGCATCCGCCCCGTTGCGGATGCCGCCGCCGACGATGATCTTCATCGTGTCCTTCTTGCCCATGTCGGCGAGCGCTTCCGAGGCTTCGGCGATGGCGGCGACGGTGGGAATCCCGGCGTGGTCGAGCTGGATCGTGGGCGAGGCCGCGGTGCCGCCCTCCATGCCGTCGAAGACGATGGCATCGACACCCGCTTTCGCCGCAATGCGGACGTCATTGCCGATCCTGGCGGCGCCCACCTTGATCGAGATGGGCACCTTGTATTCGGTGACCTCGCGGATCTCCTCGAGCTTCATGTAGAGATCGTCGGCCCCCATCCAATCGGGATGGCGGCAGGGGCTACGTTGATCCACGCCCTCGGGCAGGTCGCGCATCTCCGCCACCTCGTCCGACATCTTGAGGCCCAGCAGCACGCCGCCGGTGCCGGGCTTCGCGCCCTGACCGGCGCCGATCTCGATCATGTCGGCCTTCTTGAGGTCGTAGGGGTTCATGCCGTAGCGGCTCGGCAGGTACTGCATCACCAGCTTGTCGGAGTAGCGGCGCTCCTCATGGTGCATGCCGCCCTCGCCGGTGCAGGTGGAGATGCCGCAGCGGCTCGCCGCCATGCCGAGCGCGCGCTTGGCATGAACCGAGAGCGCGCCGAAGCTCATGCCCGCGATCATGATCGGACGCTCCAGAACGAGCGGGTTCTCGCAGTTGCCCTCGCCGATCACCACCTGCGTGTCGCACTTCTCCCGGTAGCCCTCGAGCGGCATGCGCGAGAGACCGGCCGGCACGAACACGAGATCGTCGAAAGAGGGCAGGCCGCGCCGCTTGGTCGCCTGCCCCCTGATCTGGTATCGGCCGAGGGCGGCCTTCTCCTGAATCTCCTCGATCACCTCTGGCGGCCAGACTCCGCTGAAGCTGTCGGGCCGCGGATAGGCGCCGTTGGGCGCCGGTGCCGCGTCTTCCAGAACCTCGACAGAGGAATCGCCCGCATGGGCCGGAGGCGGTGTGCTCGGGGTCTCGCTCATAGCACGTCCTTCCACGCCGCGAAGTCATGCTTGTTGAAGTGCCACAGTTTGCGGTCCGACTGCAGCTTGCGGAACTTCGCGGGCGCCTTGATCTCGAAGCGGTCGAGCAGTGCGGCCACCTCGTCGAGCTCGCCGTTCTCTGCGTCGACCTCTTCGAGCCCGGAGCCCAGCTCCTTCGCCTGGCCTCCGAGGAAGATCACGCCCTGATACATGGAATCGCCGAGGCCGGTATCGGCGTCGCCGCAAACGATCATGCGGCCGTTCTGCATCATGAAGCCCGACATGTAGCCGGTGTTGCCGCCGACGATGAGCTCGCCCTTCTTCAGGATCATGCCGGAGCGCGGCCCCGCATCGCCGCACACGACGACACGCCCGCCGCGGATCGACGGCGCCGCCGAGGTGGCAGCATTGCCGTGCACGACCACTTCGCCGCTCATCAGGTTGTCGGCGACGCCCCAGCCGCAGGTGCCATGAACTTCCGCCGTGATCCCGTCGCAGAGTCCGGCGGTGAAGGAGCCGACATGGCCGCGATAGACGACGTGGATGGGCTTGAGCACCGAGACGCCGAGGTTGTGCCGCGCCTGCGGGTTCAGCAACTCGACCTCGGGCACGCCGTCGTCTGCCGCGCGGCGAATCTCTTCGTTGATCGCGCGCGTCGCCCGGCCGGCGCAGTCGATGGTCAGTGGAGCGGAATTCGCCACGTCACCACCTCGCCAGCCCCGGGCTCCCAGACCTCGATATCCTCATCGATGCCGTCGCGCAGCGCCCAGCAATCGGACGAGACCGCCACCAGCCGGTCGGTCTCGCCCACTACCAGCGGCTTGGCCGCGTAAGGGTCCTTGACCACGCCCACCTCATCCGCGGTGACGGCGATATAGGTGAAGCAGCCGTCGAGGATCGACACCGAGCGCTCCAGCGCCTCGTGGAAGCTCGCGCCCTTCCCCATCTCGTCCACCAGCCCCACGGCGATCACCTCGGAATCGTTGCCGGTGGCGAAGGTGTAGCCCGCGCGCTCGTAGTGGTAGCGCAGGTGGTGGAAGTTGGTGATGTGGCCGTTGTGCATGATGACCAGGTCGCGGTGCAGCCTGGCGGAGAGCGGCTGCCCGTGGGTGAAGTCGATGACGCTCTCCGTGGCGAAGCGCGTGAGCCCCATCGCGAGCGGCCCGTCGTAATCGGTGATGGCGAAGCGCTCCTCGAGAGTGTCCACGCCCCCCAGGTGCTTCACCACCTCGAGCTGGCCGCCGATGCTGGCAACGCTGTAGCCGGGCCCCAGCGCGTCGACCGCATCGACGAGCGCCGCATCGTCGCCGTCGTAACGGAGGGTGGTGCGGATGAAGCCTTCGCCGTCGGTGGCGCGTTCCACCCGGCCGAGCTCGTCCAGCAGCCCCAGCACGCGGCCGCCGCCGCCGGGCTCCTCGCAATTAATGCCGACGTAGAGGCGATCATCGCTCGCCGGCTGGACCAGAGCGACGCCGGTCGAATCCGGCCCGCGCCTGAAGATGCCGTCCAGCACGCGATAGGCGATCTCGCCGGTCCGGCGATGATGCTCCGTGGTCTTGAAGAAGACGCCGCCGAGGCCGCACATGAGCTCCGCTCCCCTGCGGCGCCGTCAGCCGGCCGCCGGCAGCAGCTTGACCTTCCTGTCGAGGTGCGACCAGGGGATCATCGCGTCGATCCAGGCGTTGACGCGGTCGAACGCCACCATCGCCGCCTCGCAGACCTGCACCACCTCGCCATGGTTCCTGGCGCCGCCCGCCTCGAAATAGGCGGCGAGCTCGCGCACGAGCTTGACCGTGTTGGTGAGCTTCCACTTGGCGAGCCGGCCGGCATGGCGGTTGAGCAGCGCCGCCGCCATCTGGTTCAGCGCCGGCGCCGGCAGGGCCTTGTCGAGCGCGAGCTGGCGGACGACCTGGATGTTCTCGCCCATCCAGAAGGTGTTGAAGTTGGCGTAGAGCACGGGCGGCATGTTGCCCATCGGTGGCAGACTGTGCGCGCGGAGCCGGGTGATGTCGCCGGGCTCGGAATTCCAGTTGCGTCGGCCGAAGCGCTCCAGCCGGTCGATGATCGCGGACGTCTCGGTTGCGGCCATGTCCCTACTCTCCCTCGACGAGTTCGAGCCGGACCGGCAGCGGCCCCTTGGCGAGAATCTTCCTGCCCGCAGGCTTCAGATGCTCCAACCCGTCCACGATCTTCGCGAACACGCTGACCTTCCCGAACGGCTTGGTATCGCCGTAGAAGATGCAGGCGGTCTGGCGCCCCGGATAAAAGCCGATGTCGCCGGGCTTGACGTTGAGAATCTCGTTCTCCGAGTTGCAGTAGAACGGGAGCATCACGATCAGCTCCTCGCCCGCGAACTTGGCGTGCACCGAGAAGCTCTCGCAGGGCAAGCTTTCGGTGAACGCCTTGACGACGTTGGGCGCCTTGCGCCCCAGCAACTCGGCAACGACCGTGCGGCCGTCGATGGTCATCGCGAAACGTTCCGCCATGATGTCCCCTCGCCTTTGCGCGGCGTTGCCCGCGCCCTCTGCCGCCCTTTAGCTGCGGCCGCTCCGCCGCCGTGCGGTTCTTGGGCCGCAGTCGATATCATGGCCCGCCCGGCCGGGCAATCGCACCAGACGCAGAGGAGATTCGCTTTGCGCGCATGGCGGCTTTGGCGTTCAATCGGCCGCCACCATGGAGAGGGGAGATTCGGATGTCTGATCTGCACGAGCTGATGCTGACCGAGGTCGCGGCGAAGATTCAGTCGCGGGAGGTGTCCGCCGCCGAGGTTACGGCCCACACGCTCGCGCGGATCGAGCGGCTGGACGGCACACTCCGGAGCTACGCCACCGTGATGGCCGATGTCGCGACCGAACAGGCGGCGCAGGCGGACGCGGAGATCGCGGGCGGCACGGTGAGAGGCCCGCTGCACGGCATCCCCTTCGGCCTCAAGGACCTCTGCCTGACCAGGGACGCCCCCACCCATGTCGGCTCGGTCGCGCTCCGCGACTGGAGCCCAGGCGTCGACGGCACCGTGACCGCGCGGCTCAGGGAGGCCGGTACGGTCTTCGCCGGCAAGCTGCAGATGACCGAGGGCGCCTATGCAGTGCACCACCCCTCGATCACGCCGCCGGTCAACCCGTGGCACCCCGACTACTGGACCGGCGTCTCGTCGAGCGGGTCGGGCGTCGGCACGGCGGCGCGGCTTTGCTATGGCTCGCTGGGAACGGATACCGGCGGCTCGATCCGCTTCCCTTCGCAAGCCTGCGGCGTGACCGGCCTCAAGCCCGGCCGGGGCCTGGTCAGCCGGGCGGGCGCCTTCGCGCTCTCAGAGACTCTCGACCATATCGGTCCGATGGCGCGCTCTGCCGCAGACTGCGCCGCCATCCTCGGCGTCATCGCGGGCTACGATCCCGACGATCCGACCACTGTCAATGCACCGGTGCCGGACTACCTCGGCACCATCGACGCCGGCATCGAGGGCATGCGCATCGGCCTCGACGAAGCCTATTGCTCGGAAGACGTGGACCCGCGCGTGACCGCCATGGTGATGCACGCGGCCGACGTGCTGCGCGGGCGGGGCGCCGACATCAAGCCGATCGCCTTCCCCGACGCCACAGTGGTGGTCGATCGCTGGATCGACTTCTGCGGCGCCGACACGGCCATCGCGCACGAGCCCTACTTCGCCGAGCGCAAGGCGGATTACGGGCCGGTGCTGTCGAGCCTGATCGAAGTGGGGCTGGCGCTCAGCGGTGTCGACCACGCCCGCATCGTGATCGAGCGGGACAAGTTCGCCGGCGCGCTCGACGCGGTCTTCGCCGATGTCGATGCGATCCTCATCCCCTCGCAGCCCTATCCCACGCCCACAAACGCCTTCATGGACACCCTGGGCGCCGAGGAAGGCTCGGTGGAGCGCCTGATCTCCTTCACCGCCCCTCACGACATGGCGGGAACGCCTGCCGTCTGCCTGCCCGGCGGCTTCGACGAGGACAGCCTGCCCCTAGGCTTCCAGATCGTGGGCCCGAAGCGCAGCGAGGAGCGGCTGCTGCAGGCGGGGCACGCCTACCAGCAGGACACCGACTGGCACAGCCGCACGCCGCCTGCGGCCTGAGGGGGACCACGGCATGGCAGCGAACGGCGGTCTCTGTCGCCTGACCGCAACCGAGGTCGTCGATCTGCTCCGCCGGCGAGAGGTCTCGCCGCTGGAGCTTGTGGAGGCGAGCGCCGAGCGGATCGCGGCGACGGACGGCCACCTCAACGCGGTTCCGACGCTCTGTATCGAACGCGCACGCGCCCATGCGGAGCGGATCATGGCGGAGGACCCCAAGGCCGAGCGCCCGCGCGGCTGGCTCGGCGGCGTGCCGATCGCGGTCAAGGACCTGGTGGAGGTCGAAGGCGTACGCACCACCTGGGGCTCGCCGATCTACGCCGACCATGTTCCGCCGCGCTCGGACATCGTGGTGGAGACGCTAGAGGCGCGCGGCGCCATCGTCATCGGCAAGTCCAACACGCCCGAGTTCGGTGCCGGCGCCAACACCTTCAACGAGGTATTCGGCAAGACCCGCAACCCGTGGAACACCGACAAGACCTGCGGCGGCTCCTCCGGCGGCTCGTCCACGGCGCTCGCCACCGGCCAGGTCTGGCTCGCGACGGGTTCGGACCTGGGGGGAAGCCTGCGGATACCCGCGAGCTTCTGCAGCGTCTTCGGCTTCCGCCCGAGCCCCGGCCGCGTTGCCCATGGGCCCAAGCACCTCCCCTTCGAGGGGTTGATGGTGGACGGCCCCATGGCGCGCAACGCACGGGACTGCGCGCTCATGCTCGATGCCATGAGCGGCGCTCACCCGGAAGACCCGCTCTCCATCGAAGCGCCTGCGGAGAGTTTTTCCGAAGCGCTGACGACGCTGCCGCCGCCTAGCCGGATCGCCTACAGCCCGGACCTTGGCCTGTTGCCAGTGGACAGCCAGGTCGCCGCCGTCTGCGCGCGCGCCGTAGAGACGCTTGCCGGCGCCGGTATGGGGATCGCCAAGGCGTGCCCCGACCTCTCCGGCGCCCTCGACGTGTTCCAGGTGCTGCGCGCAGCGCTCTTCGCTGCCGACAAGGGTGAGATGCTGGAGACCCACCGCGACGCGCTCAAGCCCGAAATCATCTGGAACATCGAGAAGGGGCTTGCGCTCGACGCCGACAAGATCGCGCGGGCCGAGCGCGCGCGCGGCGTGATTTACCAGCGCTGCGTGCGCTTCTTCACCCGCCACGACGTGCTGGTCTGCCCCTGCGTGATCGTGCCACCCTTCGACGTGGACACACGCTGGGTCGACGAGATCGAGGGCCACCACTTCGACAACTACGTTGACTGGCTGGGCCTCACCTTCGTGCTGACGCTGACCGCGTGTCCGTCAGCCTCGGTGCCGGTGGGCTTCACCGAGGCGGGGCTGCCGGTGGGCCTGCAAATCCTCGGGCCGCCGCGCGGCGAGGCGGCGGTGCTGCGGGCGGCGGCGGCGATCGAGGAGGCAATTTCCCTCGCGGCCGTCACACCCATCGACCCGCGCGGCGCGGACGGCAACGCACTTCCCCTCGCCTGAGCAGGCGTCTCGCATAAAGGTAGAGCCCCGGACCATGGTGCGGTGCACAGCGCGGGGCAGGCGCGCCACTATCGCGGCATGGAGAAACGCAGCACAAACTGCGCGGGCCGGGACGCCGGTGCCGCCGACGACCCTTTCGCCGCGCGAATTCGCGGCCTGATCGACCTGCAGCGCGAGATCGACGCCCGCACGGCGGATCGGACGCGCGAATGCGGACCCGGCACCGAGGGATGCTTCGCGCGCCGCACCATCGAGATCCTGCGGACGCTGATCCTGCGCAAGATCGCCGAACTCTCCGAGAGCGAGGAGCCGGTGTCGGCGGACGGCGTTTCCCGCCTTGCGCTCGCGCTCTCGCGCGTCGAACGCGCCGACAGAACTCGCATCGCGCGCGAGCAGGCGGCGGGCGCGAGCGACATCCCACCTGTCCCACTCAATCCCGCTGAATCCCACTTGTCCCACTCAATCCCACTTATCCCACTTAATCCCGTTTATCCCGCCGAATCCCCCGAATCCCACTGAATCCCAATTGATCTCGCAGAATCCCACTTGATCTCGCTGAATCCCACCCAATCCCGCCGAATCCCACTTTCGTCCCGCGTGCCGCACGCCTCGTCGGAGTTGCCGCGGCGGCCGTGACCCCGGGCAAACTTGCGCGCTAATCCGCGAAGGGGTCGTGGACGAGGATGGTGTCCTCCCGCTCGGGGCTGGTGGAAAGCATCGCCACCGGCGCCTCGATCAGCTCCTCGATGCGGCGGATGTACTTCACCGTGGTCGCCGGCAGGTCGGCCCACGAGCGTGCGCCGCGCGTGCTCTCCTGCCAGCCGTCAAAGGTCTCGTAGACGGGGCGCACGAGGGCCTGATCCGCGGCGGCGGCCGGGATGTGGTCGAGCACCTCGCCATTGCTGCGATAGCCGACGCAGACCTTGAGCGCGGGCATGCCGTCGAGCACGTCGAGCTTGGTCAGCGCGATGCCCTTGATGCCGCCGATCTTCACCGCCTGGCGCACCAGCACGGAATCGAACCAGCCGCAGCGCCGGGGGCGGCCGGTCACGGTGCCGAACTCGCGCCCGCGCTCGCCGAGGGTGCGGCCGACCTCGTCGTCGAGCTCGGTGGGAAACGGCCCGCCGCCCACGCGCGTCGTGTAGGCCTTGGTGATGCCGAGCACGTAGCCGATGGTCCCGGGCCCAACGCCGGCGCCGGCAGCCGCCTGGCCGGCCAAGGTGTTGGACGAGGTGACGAAGGGGTAGGTGCCGTGGTCGATGTCGAGCATCGCCCCCTGCGCGCCCTCGAAGAGGATGCGCTTGCCCTCCTGCCGGGCGCGGTCGAGCCGGCGCCAGACCGGCGCCGCGAAGGGCAGCAGGCGGGGCGCGATAGCCAGCAGGTCTTTCTCGAGCTGGACAGCGTCCGCATCCGGTATCCCGAAGCCGCGCCTGAGCGCGTTGTGATGGAGCAGCAGCTCGCCGAGCCGGGGCCGCAAGGTTTCGACGTCGCGCAAGTCGCAGAGGCGAATCGCGCGGCGACCGACCTTGTCTTCATAGGCCGGGCCGATGCCGCGTCCGGTGGTGCCGAGCTTGGCGCCGCCGCGCGCCTCCTCCCGCGCCTGGTCGAGCTCGCGGTGGATCGGCAGGATCAGGCAGACGTTCTCGGCGATCGTCAGCGTCTCCGGGCTTACGCTAATGCCCTTCCCCGCCATAGTGTCGATCTCGTCCAGCAGCGCCCAGGGATCGACCACCACCCCGTTGCCGATCACGGAGAGCTTGCCGCCGCGCACCACGCCAGACGGCAGCAGGCTCAGCTTGTACTGGACGCCGTCCACCACCAGCGTGTGGCCGGCGTTGTGCCCACCCTGGAAACGCACCACGACGTCGGCCCGGCTGGAGAGCCAGTCGACGATCTTGCCCTTGCCCTCGTCGCCCCACTGGGAGCCCACCACCGTGACGTTTCCCACCGGCTAGTCCTCTCCTGCGAGAGCCCGGGCGGCGCCGCCCTGCCATACGTGGCTGCAGCCGAGCCGCGTGGCCTCGGCCGCGGGGTCGCTCCCTGGCGCGAGGCCCGCGATGGTGACCCAGCCCACGTCGCGGAGCCCGGCGCCGTCCGCGCGCGGCGTGCCGTGCGGCAGGTAGACCCGGCGCGTCGGCGCAGGCGCGGGCGCGGCCCGGAGCACCGTATCGATGTAGATCGTGCAGCCGGCGGCCTCCTCCCCCTGCACATCGGCCTCACCCACCGAATAGCGGCCGCCGCGGCCGAGCTCGGTGCGCACGCCGCCCGCGAACAGGCTGAAGCTCGTGCCGGTGTGGTACTCGAAGCCGCGCCACTCGACGGGATCGATGGTGAGCGCGAGCTCGGGCGCCGCCTCGCCCAGCAGCGTCGCGACCTCCAGCAGCTGGGCCAGCGCCGCGGCCGCTGCGCCGGGCAGCACGAGCCGCGCCAGCGCGTCGAGCGCGGTCTCGGCCGCGCCCGTGGCCCGCATCAGGGGCGCCAGCAGTTCGGCCACGGCACTGTCGGCGTCTTGGACCGCAGTTGCGTCCTTGCGGTCGAGTGCATCGCGGAGCACGGCGGACTCGTGAGCATCGAGCCCCGCCTCGGAAAGCAGCGACGCCACCAGGGTCGGCGCGTTGAGATCGACGGAGAGGCCGCCTTCGAGCCCGAGCCCGTGGAGCGCGTCGGCGGCCAGCAGGATGACCTCGGCGTCGCAGGCGGCGCCGCCGCCGATACCGATGAGCTCGAAGCCGACCTGGCGGAACTGGCGTTCGGGGCGCAGCTCGCTGCCGCGCACGCGGAGGATCTCGCCGGCATAGCTCAGGCGCAGCGGACGGGGACTACGCGAGAGCCGCGAGGCCGCGATGCGCGCGATCTGCGGCGTGAGATCGCTGCGCACGGCCATCATGCGGTGCGAGGCCGGGTCCATCAGGCGGAAGGTCTGGTCGGCGAGCCCGGCGCCGGCGCCGCTCAACATGCTCTCCTCGAACTCGACGAGCGGCGGCTTGACCCGCTCGTAGCCCTGCGCCGCGAAGCGCGCGAGCAGCGCTTCGGCGAGCGCGGCTTCGGCGCCCGCCTCGGGCGGCAGCAGGTCGCGCAGACCGGTCGGCAGCAGGGCCGGTGTCCTGGCTTCCGTCATGGCGGTGACACTCTACAGCGCTGGCGCGAGCGCCGAAACGGCCGCGGCCAGAGCGACAGCGGAAACGATCGGGACGACCGCTTGACCCCCCGGCGGCGCCTCCCTATCGTTCGGCGCCGCGGCGCGCCCGTAGCTCAGGTGGTAGAGCATCTGACTTTTAATCAGAGGGTCCCTGGTTCGAGTCCAGGCGGGCGTACCAATCAGTTCAACGCGTTAGCGGAATATCGGACTGGCCGTGATGCGGTTGTGTCAGTACCGCGTCAGTATTTTGCCCCGAATCAGCACCACTCGTGTCGGGAGCAAAAGCCGTCGTTGCTCAAGTGACCAAGCGGTGATGACCGGCGCCGGCGTTTGACCCCATGGCATCCGACGATCGGCACATTTCCACGCCGATCGGCGTCCAATCGGCGCTCTGGACAGCCTATTGATCCGATGAGGCAAGCGTAGTTGCCGCAATCGGACCGTCCGCATGAACGCTCGCAATCCGGGCCTCGCTCGACAACAAGAAATCCATGTCGGGAACGAGTGAGAGACTCAGGGCTGCGGCCGAGGCCTACTTCGACGAGCTACGGAGGGTACGGGCGTCGGGCGGGGCCGCCAGCGGCGCAGTAGCAGCGCATAAGGCATCCCTCAACTGAGGGACGCCAAGCGGGCAGACATTTCCTACATTAGACCTACCGCAACCAGAGGAGGACCGGCGCAGCATCGGCACAGTATCGGAGCCGTCTCCATCACACGAACATCCGACGGAACTCGCCGGCACGCTTGGCATCCGAGCAGGCCGGTGAAGGTCTGCACGAATTTGCAACGTCGATGAAGTGCGATCGCCAATGAGCCAACAGGACGAATTCGAGCGCATCGTGGGGCTGCTCAACGAGGCCATGCTTGACGACGCTCGCTGGCTGGAAGCCTCCGCGCTCATCGACGAAGCCCTCGGTTCGAAGGGCAATCACCTGGTGTTCAGCAACCAGTCGTGGAACGAGGACATCGATGTCTTCTTCGTGAGGTTTTGCTACCGCGGGGAACACCATACGGCGTTGGAGCGCGAGTACTTCCAAACCTATTACCCGGTCGACGATCATCTCCCGGGCCTGAGACGACTCCCGGACGGCGAGATCGCTCACGTCCGAGACACGTTTGTCGAACAAGATCTCGCGAATTCGGTGATGTACAACGAAGCGATGCCGCGCTTCGGGTTTCAGAACGGCCTGAACGTGCGCATGGATGGACCGTTCCAGTCGCGCATCATCTTCGGGATCGCAGATCCCATCGGGGCGAGTGACTGGTCTTCGGGGCAGCTTGACTTGGTCAAGAGGCTTCTGCCTCACATTCGACAGTTCGTGCGAATGCGTCTCGCGCTGATCGAATCTGGGGGCCTTGGGACGACACTCAGTCAAATTCTAGAAAATGCCGGTACCGGGGTGATCCAACTCGACCGGCGCGGACGGATAGTGGCGGCGAACGACAGCGCGAGGGCGCTGCTTCGCGATAGCGACGGGTTGTCCAATCGCGACGGTGCGCTGCGCGCTGCAACGCCGGAGGACAACGACACGCTTCAGAAATTGCTGGCCCAGGCGTTGCCGCGCTTTGGCGAACAGGGCGCGAGCGGTTCGATGATGGTGAGGCGGCCGTCCCTGCTGCCGAGGTTGATATTGCACGTGAAGCCGGTGGCGAACCGGGAGGTGGACTATCGGTCCCAGCACCTGGGGGCGCTCGTGCTGATTGTCGACCCGGTTGAGCGGGTGAGGATCGACCCGGGGCTCGTGGCAGCGGCACTCGGTCTGACGCCCACGGAGACCGAGATTGCGGTGCTGCTCGCCGAAGGCCGGACCGCCCCTGAGATCGCGGAGGCGACGGGTCGCGGCTACAGCACCGTGCGCACGCACCTGAAGCATATCTACCTCAAGCTCGGAGTCTCGCGGCAGTTTGAAGTGGCGCAGCTTGTGCTTGCGCTGTCGAACCTGCCGGTGTCCCGGGACTAGGGGAGTCAGCGCCGGCGCGTTGCGCTACCGAACGCGTGGCATACGGGCAAGGGGGCGGTCGAGCCGTTCTCGGACACAGCCGGGGGCCTGTCCGAGACTAATTTTGGCGTTGTCCCCCAGTTGGGGGACGGCAGCAGAGCTGGAACGCCATAACGTAGCTCATTCGTCAGCAACGGCGCCATGCACGTGGGCATGGCGCCGTTGTCGCGTGGGCTTCAAGCGCAGCGAACAGGCGCGAAGGGCGTCGGCCACAACGCGACGTGCGACGCCACCGCACGAAGGTTGAGGACCTTCGCAGCAAACGTCAGGGAACGCTGGCGGTGCCTTGGAGACCGTCGCCAAGTCCAGGCCCGCGGCTGGTCAAGCTCTGCAGGCTGGAGACGGCCAGCCACAAACAAGGGGACAGGGAAGCAAACCATGACTCAGGAACTCAGGCACCGCTTTCGGCACCGAAACGTCGCCGCAATCGTAGCGGCAGCAGCCTTGTCAATCGTGCTAGCCGGATCGCCCACTCTCGCCGGCGTTCTCGATCGTATCGCAGAGGACGGCTTCATGCGGGCTGGCACCAGGGCGAGCGCGGCCCCCTTCGCTCAGAAGACCGCGACAGGAGAGTTCGTCGGATTCTCCGTCGACCTTCTCGGAGAGTTCCGCGCGGCCGTCGAGCGTTCACTGGGCCGCGCGGTCACGCTCGAGCTGTACGAGGTCACGCCGACCGACAGGCTGCAGCGTGTCGCAGCGGGTGAGCTCGACATCGTGTGCGGCATCACGACGCCGACGTGGGACCGGGAAGAGCTTGTGGACTTCTCGCTGCCCTTCTTTCGCGACGGCACCCGCGTCATGGTCTATCGCCAGCGCGCAGATCGAGGTATCGATTTCGGCCAGTTCGAAGTCGGGGTTGTCGAGGGCACCACGACCGTAGGCATCGTCGAAGCGAACCTGCCCACGGCCCAAATGCGCGTCTACCCCAACATGGGCTCGGCCATGCAGGGTCTGGAGGCGGGCGAGGTGGACGGCGTCTCCAACGTTGGCGTCGTTCTGCTCGGACTAGCGGCGAGCGCCGAACCCAGACGCAGCGTCGTGCTCGTTCCGAGGACGCGGCCGTTGGCAACGGAAACTCTGGCCTGCGTGCTGCCGCAAGACGACAGCCCGTGGCGGGACCTCGTCAATCGCACGCTGGTCGACATGCTGCACGTGCACGAGAACAACTTCGAGAGCCGTTACGAGGAGATCTACGACCGATGGTTTGGTCGTAACGGGACGCTTTACTACCCACTAGACCAGAGCACGCGCGATTATCTGAGCAATCTCTCGATCTGGATGCCCTGAACACTGGTCGACAGCCTCCCAGGGCATACCCCGTGACCGTCTCCAGGCGTCTCATCATCGCCGAGGAGACGGTCGCGGCAGGCCAATGGATGGATCAATGAGTGCGACAACGCTTGGACGACGCGATCCATTTCATTTGACGTCGGTCCGGGGCCGTCGCCGCCATCAGCTCCCTAACTGGACAGTGCCATGCTGACATTCGTCGAAGAGACCTGTCTCCTGCTGCTGGATGAGAAGAGCGGCGAGTTCCTTCCCATCCACCCCAACATCCTGGAATACGCCCTGGTCGGTGCCGTGCTGGTGGATCTGGCTTTCTCTTATCGGATCGACACCGATCCGAAGGCATTGATCGTCATGGACCGTACGCCGACCGGCCAGCCCATGCTCGACCATGTCCTGGCCAGGATTGGCGAAACCACGGAATCCACCGACGCCGCCACGTGGGTCAAGATATTGGCCAGAGATGAGGCAGCGGTTCTTCAGAAGCAAGCACTGGACCGCCTCGCGGAGCGCGGCATTCTGAAGCGGCAAGAAAAGAAATCTCTCCTGGGCTTCCGCAGCAGTCGCTACTTGACGGTCGACGGCGAGGCGGCGCGCGAAGTCAAGGATCGCATAAGGGTTCTCATCCTATCAGACGAGATTCCCGATCCTCGGGATGTCGCGCTGCTCTCGCTGGTAGATGCCTGCAACATTCTTACCGACATCTTCCCCGGCGGTGAGCTCAAGAACGCCGGCACGCGCATCAAGCAACTCCGCAACATGGATCTACTCGGCCGCGACGTAGTCGGCGCCGTTGCGGAGATCGAGCGCGTGATCGTCGCGGCGCGTGCACACGGCGCCTACTGAAGGTTGGGTAATCGAACAGAACTGCGGCATGAGAATCGCTCCACGGGCGCCCATCCGAGGCACGTGCGGCGCGTCGTACCGTGGATTCTTCGACGCAAGTCACGAATAGCCAAGAACGAGTTGAGAAATGACTCAAGAGCAAGACGTTGAAGCACAAGTGCCAGGTTCGATTTCCTACAAGATTCTCGTCGTGGACGATGAACCTGACTTGGAGCGCCTCGTCCTGCAGCAGATGCGCCGGGAGATTCGTCGCCGAGAGTATGAGTTCGTCTTTGCTCACAATGGCGTCGAGGCTCTTGAACGGCTCAGCCAGGATCCGGGCATCGATTTGGTGGTCTCGGACATCAACATGCCCAAGATGGACGGTCTTGCGCTCCTTGAAAAGATTCCGGACGTCAATGCGGACGTGCGTTCCGTGATCGTGTCAGCTTACGGCGACATGAAGAACATTCGCACTGCGATGAACCGGGGTGCTTTCGATTTCGTGACCAAACCCATCGACTTCGGAGATTTTCGGGTCACAATCGAACGGACATTGCGCAACCTGATTGCGTGGAGAGAAGCGACGGAATCGCGGGAAAGGCTTCTGGCAATACAGAGCGAACTCGATGTCGCCAGCAAAATGCAACAGTCGATCCTTCCCACCGTTTTTCCC
>JAPPNV010000108.1 GCA_028818565.1 Rhodospirillales bacterium
CGGCCGGGCTGGTGGTCTACTGGACCTGGAACAACGTGCTCTCCATCGGCCAGCAATGGCTGATCATGCGGCGCATGGGCATCACTCGCCAAAGCCTCGCCGAGGACGCGGAGAAGATCAAAAAGATCAAGGAGAAGGCGGAGAAGGGCACGCTCTTGAAGCCAAGCCGCTCTTCCCGGAAGAAGACCAAGCGCGCCGATCCCGCCAAGGAAAGCGCGCCCGCCGAGGGCGAGGGCACGGCGCGTCGCGAGGGCGCGACCCCGCGGGATACCGCCGCACGTGCTCGCAAGGCCCAGCCCCGGACCGGCAAAGCGCGGCGCGACGATGCACCGCGTCGGGATAGTGAGCCGCGCCGCGAGGGAGCCGCGCGCAAGGGTGGCGAAACACGGCGCGACGGAGCCGCGCGCCAGGGCGAGGCGCCCCGCCGCAAGTCCGGCTCTGCGGCGGCCAGCGGCGGGCAGAAGCCTCGCGCCAAGAGCGCTGACCGCCCGAGCGCCGAGCGCAAAAGCGGGACCAAGAAAGAGGCGAAGGGCGAGAGCCGCAGCACCATGTCGCCGGCCAAGCGCGCCGCCGTCGAGCGGGCACGGATCGCGCGGAAGAAGGCCCTGGCCCGCAAGCAGAAGCAGAAGGCGGCGCGCCAGCGCAAGTCCGCGCCCTCAGCCGACCAGCCCACGGGCCTGATGGATCGCCTGAAGACGGGTCTCGGAATTCCCCCGGCCGAGGGGGCGTCCAGGCCCACGCCCGCGGCCGCGCCCAAGGCAAAGCCCCAAAAATCGCGCCGCCAGCGCAAGGCGGAGCGCGCCGCCGCCCGCGCCACCGAAGAGAGCGACGCTCCCACCGACGCAAACGGCGATGCGGCGCCTGCTGACGCGGCCCCGGCCGATGAGGCTCCAGCCCATGAGGCCTCGGCTGAGGCGGCGAGCGGAGATACGGCCGAGGACAGCGGCGCGCCCACACGAGAGTCATCTTCCGGCGCATCCGCTGACGGCGGCGAATGGACCAGTCAGGATCGGCCGAGGCCCCGGCGGCAGAGAACGCGGAAGCGCGCGCGGCGGCGCTAGAAGCGGGCCGCCGACTGTTCGCGCGGCCCTGCGGCTTCGTCGCGGGCGTCGCCGGTCTCGACGGCATGCCGGCGCCCGCCTTGCCAGAGATCGCCTTCGCCGGCCGCTCCAATGTCGGCAAGTCGAGCCTCGTCAATGCGATCACCGGCCGCCGCGCCCTGGCGCGCATCTCCAACACGCCGGGGCGCACGCGGGAGCTGAACTTCTTCGACCTCGACGGCCGGCTGATGCTCGTCGACCTGCCCGGCTACGGCTACGCCGCTGCCTCCAAGACGAAGATCAAGGCCTGGACCCGGCTGGCGGAAGCCTACTTGCGGGGTCGGCCGACACTCCGGCGGGTCTGCCTGCTGCTCGACGCAAGGCGCGGCATCACCGCGGCCGATGAGCCCGTCATGGAGGCCTTCGATCAGAGCGCCGTCTCCTTCCTGGCGGTTCTGACAAAGTGCGACAAGCTGGCACCCGAGGCGCTGACCACGCAGGTCGCCGCCATCGAGGCGGTACTTGCCACCCATGTCGCCGCCTATCCCACTCTGATCGCCACCAGCGCGCGCACCGGCGACGGCATCGCAGCGCTCCGGAGCCACCTCGCGGCGCTGGCCACGGCGGAGAGAATAGGCTAGTGATCCGCGGCCGCCGGCGCCGCAGAGCGCGCCGGGGCCTGCGACCGACCGGACTCCCCATGCAGCGCATCAGCGACACCAAGCATTGGCTGCGCACCGCGGCCACGATCTCCGAGGCGCTGCCCTACATGCGGCGCTTCGCGGGCCGGAGCCTGGTCATCAAGTACGGTGGCCACGCCATGGGCGACGACGCGCTGGCCCAGAGCTTCGCGCGCGACGTCGTGCTGCTGAAGCAGGTCGGCATCAATCCGGTTGTGGTCCACGGCGGCGGCCCGCAGATCGCCAGGATGCTGGCCCGCCTGGGCATCGAGAGCGACTTCGTCGACGGCTTGCGCGTCACCGACGCGGCGGCGATCGAGGTCGTCGAGATGGTGCTCGCCGGCTCCATCAACAAGCAGATCGTGACCACGATCAATGCGGAGGGCGGCACCGCAGTCGGCCTCAGCGGCAAGGACGGCCGGCTCATCGAGGCAACGCCGCTCAAGCGGCGCACGCGGGATGCCGAGACCGGCGCCGAGCGCGTGGTCGACCTCGGCTTCGTCGGCGAACCGGAGCGCGTTAACATCGGGCTGCTCGACCACCTGGGCGAGTCCGACATCGTCCCGGTCATCGCGCCGATCGGCGTGGGGACCGGCGGCGAGACCTACAACATCAATGCCGATACCGCAGCCGGCGCGATTGCGTCCGCGCTCTCCGCCATCAAGCTGCTGCTGCTCACCGATGTTCCTGGCGTGCTCGACGGCGAGGGCGCGCTCATCAGCCAGATGACCACGGGCGAGGCGCAGCGGATGCTCGCCGGTGACGCCGTCAGCGGCGGCATGATCCCGAAGCTCGAGACTTGCCTCTCGGCGATCGAGCGCTCGACCGGGGCCGCCCACATTCTCGACGGCCGCGTGCCGCACGTGATCCTGCTCGAGCTTTTCACCGAGCACGGCACCGGCACCATGATCGTGCCGGACTGAGCGCGTGAGCCTATTCGTCTTCGACGGATAGGCGACAGGCTGCGGTCGCGGCCTATCGCGCGTCCGTCAAAGACGGACGCGCTCTAAGGGGTCGGGCCGGTCATCCTGGCGGGATCGACCCAGCGCTCGAAGTCGGCCTCGCTTATCACCCCGAGATCCAGCGCCGCCTCCTTCAGCGTCGTGCCCTCGGCATGGGCCTTCTTCGCCACCTTGGCGGCGTTGTCGTAGCCGATGTGGGGGTTGAGCGCGGTCACCAGCATCAGCGATTCGTGCAGCAGCTGGTCGATGCGCGCGCGGTTCGGCTCGATGCCGGCGACGCAGTTGTCGGTGAAGCTGCGGGCGCCGTCGCCGATCAGCCGGATCGACTGCAGCAGGTTGTAGATCATCACCGGCTTGAACACGTTGAGCTCGAAGTGGCCGTTGGCGCCGCCCACCGATATCGCGACGTGATTGCCCATGACCTGGGCCGCCACCATGGTGAGCGCCTCCGCCTGGGTCGGGTTGACCTTGCCCGGCATGATCGAGGAGCCGGGCTCGTTGGCCGGCAGCTCCAGCTCGCCGAGCCCGCAGCGCGGGCCCGACGCCAGCAGCCGGATGTCGTTCGCGATCTTCATCAGGCTCGCGGCGACGGTGTTCAGCGCGCCCGACATCTCGACCACGGCGTCGTTGGCGGCGATGGCCTCGAACTTGTTCTCGGCGGTGCGGAAGGGGAGGCCGGCAAGCGCTGCGACCTCGGCCGCGAAGCGCGCGTCGAAGCCCGCCTTGGTGTTGAGCCCGGTGCCGACGGCGGTGCCGCCCTGGGCGAGCGCGCAGAGCCTGGGCAGCGCCGCCCGCACGCGCTCGATCCCGTACTCGACCTGCGTCGCGTAGCCGGAGAACTCCTGGCCGAGGGTGAGCGGCGTCGCGTCCTGCAGGTGGGTCCGGCCGATTTTCACGATCCCGGCGTAGGCCTCCGACTTCGCCGCGAGCGCACCCTGCAGATGCTCCAGCGCCGGCAACAGCAGGTGATGGCACTGCTCGACGGCCGCGATGTGCATCGCGGTCGGAAAGGTGTCGTTGGAGGACTGGCTGCGGTTGACGTGGTCGTTGGGGTGGACCGGGGTTTTCTGGCCCATCGGCTGGCCCATGATCTCGCACGCCCGGTTGGCGATCACCTCGTTGGCGTTCATGTTGCTCTGGGTGCCTGAGCCGGTCTGCCAGACGACGAGAGGGAAGTGATCGTCGAGCTTGCCGCCGATCACCTCGCCCGCCGCCTCGTCGATCGCAGCGCCGACGTCGGCATCGAGCAGCCCGGCCTCCAGGTTCACCCGCGCCGCCGCCTGCTTGATGATGCCGAGCGCGCGGATCAGCGGCGCCGGCATGCGTTCGCCCCCGATCCTGAAGTTCTGCAGGCTGCGCTGGGTCTGAGCGCCCCAATAGGCGTCGGCCGGCACGTCGATCGCGCCGATCGAGTCCGTCTCGCGCCGGGTTTCCGCCGATGTCTCGGTCATGGCCGTGCCCTCTCCGGTTGCGGGCTTCCTTTACCACGCCGGCGGCCTGCGGCGCGCGCCTTCGTGTCGCTCAGTCGGAGGACATTTCGGCGGAAAGTGCTTCGGCCGCCTCGACGATGAGCGCCCAGGCTCTCTCGATATGCGCGCGACCGGTTGCGGGCGAGCCGACCGCAAGGCGCAGCACGAGCCGGTCGTCGAGCCTGGTGTGGGTGAGATAGAGCGCTCCCGATTCGTTGAGCCGGTTCATCAGGGTCTCGTTGAGCGCATCGCCCGCGCGGTGGCGAAAGCACACCAACCCGACCGAGACCGGCGCCGCCAACTCGAAATCCGCATCATCCTTCACCATCGCGGCAAACCGGTCGACCAGCGAGACGCAGTGCCGCACGTGGGCGCGCAGGCCCTCCGCACCGTAATGGCGGATCACGAACCAGAGCTTGAGCGCGCGGAAGCGGCGGCCAAGCGGCACCTGCCAGTCGCGGTAGTCGATCACCGCACCCGATTCCGTCGCGCGGTTGCGCAGGTATTCCGGCAGCACGCTCAGCGCCTCGATCAGCGCGGCGCGGTCCGCGACCCAGAAGCAGCTGCAATCGAAATTGGTGAGCAGCCACTTGTGCGGGTTGAAGGTGTAGCTGTCGGCGTTCTCCAGCCCGTCGATGAGCCCCCGGTGCTCCGGGCAGATGGTGGCGCTGCCGGCGTGCGCGGCATCGACGTGAAGCCAGATACCCTCGCGGCGGCAGAGCGCGCCGATGGCGCGGAGCGGATCCACGGCGCCTGACGAGGTCGTGCCGACGGTGGCGCACACCATTGCGGGCAGGGCGCCGGCCGCACGATCCGCGGCGATTGCGGCCTCCAGCGCGTCGACGCGCATGGCGTGGCGCTCGTCGGTGTCGACGAGCCGCAGGTTGTCGCGCCCCAGGCCCGCGATCTTCACCCCCTTCTCGATCGAGGAGTGGGCGTGGCGGGAGGTGTAGACCGTGAGCCGCTGCCCC
>JAPPNV010000129.1 GCA_028818565.1 Rhodospirillales bacterium
CTTCTCGATCGAGGAGTGGGCGTGGCGGGAGGTGTAGACCGTGAGCCGCTGCCCCTCCGCGCCCTCCGGACCGCGGCCGACACCGTGCTCGTTGACCGCACCGGCGCTCGCGCGCTCGCGGGCGGCGATGAGCGCGGTGAGCGTGCTGCTCGACGCGCTGTCCTGGATCACGCCACCGCCGGCGGATGTCGATTTGAACCCCAGCGGCAGTCCGAGCAGGTCGACCAGCCAGTCGAGCACGTGGGTCTCGAGCTCGGTGCACGCCGGGCTCGTCGCCCAGAGCATGCCCTGCACCCCGAGCCCGGACGCGAGCAGATCGCCCAGGATCGAAGGGCCGGAGGCGTTGGCCGGGAAGTAGGCGTAGAAGTTGGGCGACTGCCAGTGGGTAAGGCCGGGGAGGACGATCTCGTCGATGTCGCGCAGCACGTCGGCGAAGGGCTCGCCCTGCTCCGGCGCGGCGCGCGGCAAGCGGGCGCGGACCGATCCGGGCTCGGCCTGGGAGAGCACCGGGTACTGCTCCACCTCCTCCATGTAACGGGCGATGCGTTCGATGAGCGCGGTTCCGCATCGGCGGAACTCGTCGGGCGTCATGTGCGGAGCTTGGTCCATCAGCAAGCCCTTCCCGTTGACCGCGGTGATTGGGTCGCCACTCGGGCACGATGATGACCTAATGGCGCGTGGCTCGCGGTGCAATTGCGCAGCTGCCGGGGTCACGCCCAAGTGAAGCCAGTTGACGCAGGGTGATGAGAACCGCAACGGCATGGAGGATTTGGCGGGTGCCCACAGCCTGACTATCCTCGCGCCGTCGGTTCAGGGAGCCTGGGAGCCCGCCATGGCGAGCGATACGCAACAGACGGTGATGGTCACCGGCGCCGGCCGCAGCATCGGCCGCGCCGTTGCCGAGCGCTTCCACGCCGCCGGCGCCCGAGTCCACATCTGCTGCCTGACCGATGAGAGCCTCGACGACGCGCTCGGTTCCAATCCTGGCATGTCCGGCAGCATCGCGGACGTGGGCTCGGCCGCCGCCGTCGCGCGCTGGTTCGAGGAGGGGCTCACGGCCCTCGGCGGGCTCGACGTGCTGGTGAACAATGCCGGCATCAGCGGCCCGCGCGCACCGGTGGAGGAGATCGAGGACGACGAGTGGCAGCGGGTGATCGACGTCAACCTCAACGGCATGTTCCATTGCATCAAGCGGGCCGTGCCGGTGATGAAGGCGCAGGGCTCGGGCGCGATCATCAACATCTCGAGCGCCTCCACCCGGGTGGGGATGCCGCTCAGGACCTCCTACATTACCACCAAGTGCGCCGTGGACGGCATGACCATGAACCTCGCGCGCGAGCTCGGCCCCGCCGGCATCCGCTGCAACGCCGTCCTGCCCGGCATCATCGACAATCCGCGCGGACGCCGCCTGATCACGCACCTCGCGAAGGAGCGGGGGCAGACGGTCGAGGAGGCGCACGAGCGCTACGTGAGCTTCATCTCGACGCGTTCGCTGATCTCTTGCGAGGAGGTCGCCGACGCCGCGTTCTTCCTGGCGCAGGACGCGGCACGCAACATCACCGGTCAGCTGATCGGGGTCTGCGGCAACCTGGAGTGGGAGGAGTAGAGCGAGGCCGATTTCGTCGGACTCGCGATAGGCCGGCTGCCGTGAGCGAATAATGCTGGAGCGAATCCGTGTGAACCGGAAACGCTCCAGCCGCCTATTTCTTGCGAAACTGGTCGAGTGTCACGACCTTTTCGCCGTTCGACTCCGGCTCGTCCGTATCGTCCTCCGCTTCCGGCGGGGTCTTTTCTCCTCCCGCCGCCGGCACGGACCCCGTCGGGCGCGCTTCCGGCTCGGCCTTTGTCTTGCGGGCCTTCCGCTTCGCTGCTTTCTTGCGCGCCTCTGGCGCGGTCGTCTCTCCGCGCGCCTCCGGCGGGGTCATCTCTCCGCGCGCCTCCGGTGGGGTCATCTCTCCGCGCGCCTCCGGCGCGACCCCGAACTGCAGGCCGAACTTGACCGAAGGGTCTGCGTAGCTGGTCAACGCCGCGAAGGGGACGACGATGCGCTGGCCCACCTTGTTGAAGCTCAGCGTCACGGCGAAGAAGTCGTCCTCGACCTCCAGGTCCCAGAATTGGTGCTGAAGCACGATCGTGAGCTCGTCCGGATAGCGCGAGTGCAGGAAATCCGGCACCTCGACGCCGGGGGCCTCGGTCTTGAAGGTGATGTAGGCGTGGTGGGTGCCGGGCCAGCCCTCCTCCGCGACGCGGCGGAGCGCCTCTCGAACCACCGAGCGCAGACCGTCTTCGACCAGTGTGTTGTAGCCGATGAGATCCTTGCTCATTGCCGCGTCCGTGTCCGCCCGCTCAACCGGGTCTTTCGTTGTCCGATGCCCCCAAACCACGCCGGTTTGGCGACACCGGTTAGCTTAGCCCGGATGCCTCGCCACGGTCACGGCTCCATCGGGGTATCTGGGTCAGCGGGGGGCTTCTGTTGCCCGGCGCCCCCCAAGCCGCGCTTACCTAGCGATGCTAAGCAGCGAGTGCGACTTCGTTGTCGTTCGCACCTCTGAGTTGGCCCGATAACGGCGGTACCATGCCGGGCGAAAACCACACCTTTACCACGCACGTCGATCCTGGTTCGCCCCCGCAACTTGAGCCGCCCGCCCAAGGGGTGGTGGAGGCGCCGGGTACTGCCCCCGGGTCCGCAACGCTTATTTCGAGCAGCGTTTATCGCCATAGTCGACGGTCTCCCGTCGACCCCGCTAATATAGGAGGTCGCGGCGCTCAATGGAAGCTGCGGCAGAAGATTCGTGTGCAGCTGCAAGGGCGGGGCGCGATCGGCGACGCGGCCCGCTGATCCGATTCACCGGGGACGACTTTCTCGATGACAATCGACGACCGCAAAAGGGCTGAGATCGAGGCCCAACGCGCTGCCTCGCACGAGACCAGGCGCGCCACGGTGCAGGCCCTGGAAGCGATCCTCTACGAGCACTTCGTTGTGCTCGATCACGGCTTCGTGCGGGTGATCGACTACATGGGGGACGATGCCGCCATCGTACAGGCGGCACGGGTTTCCTACGGCGCGGGCACCCGGCACGTGCGGGAGGACCGCGCGCTGATCCGCTATCTCCTGCGCCATCGCCACACGACGCCCTTCGAGATGTGCGAGCTCAAGCTGCACATCAAGGCGCCGATCTTCGTCGCCCGGCAGTGGCTCCGCCACCGCACCGCCAGCGTCAACGAGTATTCCGCGCGCTATTCCAAACTCGACCGCGAGTTCTACGTGCCGGACGCGGCTCACCTCAAACTGATCCTTGATGAGCGTCGGCTCAAGGAGCGCGGCTCCATGAAGGACCTTTTCGAACGGATGAAAGTACTGGACGAGCGCTCGGCGCTTGCTACCCAGTCCGAGTTCAACAAGCAGGGACGGGACGATGCACTGTCCGACAACGAAGCCAGACACGCTCTCTCTCGCTTTGACGATACTTCCAAACGTGCTTACGCCGTCTACAAGAACTTGCTCAACGAGAACACGAGAAGAACCCTAAGAAACCCCTCATACACAGGACTGGCTCGCGAGCTCGCGCGCGCCGTATTGCCCGTCAACTACTACACCCAGTTCTACTGGAAGATCGACCTGCACAACCTGCTGCACTTTCTCTCGCTTCGGGCCGACGATCACGCCCAGTACGAAATCCGCGCCTATGCCGAGGTGATCCTCGACAAGATTGTCATGCGATGGGTGCCGGCGACCTATGAGGCCTTCCGGGACTATGGGATGGACGCGGTCTCGCTCTCGGCAGGCGCCCTCGACGTGGTCAAACGCATGCTGGCCAAAGAAGATGTCAACGAGGACAGCAGCGGCCTCTCCAAGCGCGAGTGGCGCGAGCTCATGGCGGTGCTGGGGCGGGAGCCTTAGAGTGTCCCCGTTTCAAACGGATTAGCTCTTGCTCTTTGTCGCTCACGGCAGCCGGTCGTTCTGCGATTCCGCGCGCCTGTCGGCGCGACCGGCCGGCGCCTCGGCGTCGCGCGTCCACGCGCGCAGGGACGCGCGATCTGCGTCGCAGGAGCGGCGGGCCGCAGTCGCAGCCTGTCGCGCGTCCGTCAAGGACGGACACGCTTTAGCTACAGAAGGGCCACACCTGCCACCAGGAATCGCAGCGAAAATCTGACTCGCAGCGCTTCAGCTGCGCTTCGTAGCGACTGGCGGTCTCGGCCACCCGCTTCGCGATTTGTTGCAGCTTGGGCTTCTCTTTCCAGGTGCCGCGCCGGTAGCCGCCGCGCCCCTCGTGATAAGCGAGATAGAGGTTGCGTGCGTCGGTCTTGGCGATGCCGAGCTCGCGCGCCGTCCCGTGGTTGTACCAGCCGATGAAGTCGAGGGCGTCTTCCATGTCTGAACGGCTGCGCCAAAGGGAGCCGCGCTCGTTCGTGTAGTCCTCCCAGGCCGGGTCCTGTGCCTGGGCGTACCCCTTGGCGGACGACACCCGGCCCCACGGGATGAACCAGAGGACGTACTTGCGTGGGGGCCGCGCATCGCTCCGATAGCTCGATTCGTGATGCACGAAGGCCATGAGAATGGAGACCGGAACGTCCCACTCATCGGCCGCATCGCGCGCGTAGTCGTACCAGTCGGGATGCTGGTGAAAGACCGCGCAGAGATCCTGCTGACGATCCGGAACCGAAGGTGTGCACCCAGCCACCGCCAGGGCCAGTAGAAGAAGGGCGACAATGCCGGCACCGATCCAGCGTCGCCGGCCCGAACGGGCCGCCAGCACTGGAAGAGCGCCGTCGATCCGCCTGTTCGACATCGGTGGATGCGCTCACATCATGACGATGCGGGGTTGCGCGCGCCCGGCGCCGCTCACCGCCGAGGTGGCCTTGTCGATGAGGCCGGCGGCGATCTGCCGATAGGACTCGGCGTGTGGGCTCTCGGGCTGGGTGACCACGATCGGCCGGCCCGCGTCAGAGGTCGTCCTGATCGAGATATCGAGCGGTATCTCGCCCAGGAAATCGACTCCGAGCCGGAACGCGGTCTCGCGCGCGCCACCGTGGTGGAAGAGCTCGGCGCGGTGCCCACATTCGGGGCAGACGTAGTAGCTCATGTTCTCGACGACCCCGAAGATCGGCACGT
>JAPPNV010000319.1 GCA_028818565.1 Rhodospirillales bacterium
GGCGGCGGGCCGCAGTCGCGGCCTGTCGCGTGTCCGTCAAAGACGGACACGCTCTAATGGCCGAGGGCGATGCCTTCGCGACGCGGGTCGGCGCCGCCCTCCAGCATTCCCTCCGCGCGACGGATCGCGTGCAGGCCGCTCACCAGGGGCCGTATGCGAATCTCGTGCCCCAGTGCCTCCAGCGCGGGGGCGATCTCTTCGAGCGCAGTGCCTGCCTCCAGCTCGGTCGCGCCGTTTCGGTTGACGTGGCGGGGCAGGCTGAGCGCCGCCTGGGCGTCGAGGCTCCAATCGAGCAGGGCGATCGCCGACTGGGCGACGAACCCGATGATGCGCGGGCCGCCGGGCGAGCCGAGCGTGGCAAAAAGGCTGCCGTCTTCATCGAAGATCAGCGTCGGCGTCATGGATGAGCGCGGGCGCTTGCCCGGTTGCACGCGGTTCGCGACCGGTCCGTGTTCGCTGGTCGGGGCGAAGGAGAAGTCCGTGAGTTGGTTGTTCAGGATGAACCCCGCCGCCATCAGGCGCGAGCCGAACGCGCGCTCCACGCTGGTGGTGAAGGAGACGGCGTTGCCGCGCGAATCGACGACCGAGAGATGGCTCGTGGAGGCGAGCTCCGGCGACGCCGCATCGGCCCGCGCGAGGCTATCGGAGCCGGGAGGGGCGCCCGGCGCGGCCTCGCCGATTGCTCGATCGGGGTCGATCAGGGCGGAGCGCCGGCGCAGGTAGTCGGGATCCAGCAACCCCGCCACCGGGACCGGCACGAAGTCCGTATCCGCGAGGTAGCGGTTTCGGTCGGCGAAGGCGAGGCGGCTCGCTTCGCTGATCAGGTGGACGGCTTCCACCGAGCCGGGCGTAAGGGCGGCAAGGTCGAAACGCTCCAGCAGCCCGAGGATTTGCAGCAACGTGACGCCGCCGGAGCTCGGCGGCCCCATGCTGCAGACCCGGTGGCGCCGGTAGTCGCCGCAGACCGCCAGCCGAACCCTGGCGCGATAGCCGGCGAGGTCGGCGAGCGCGAGCGCGCCCGGATTCACCGGATCACCCTGCACGGTAGCGACAATCTCCGCCGCGATCCGCCCCTCGTGAAGAGCGTCCGCCCCCTCGCGTGCGATGGCGCGCATGGTTTCGGCGTAGGCCGGGTTGACCAGGGTTTCGCCGGCGCGCTTCGGACTGCCGTCCGGGTGGAAGAAGTAGGCGCGAGCGTCCGGGAAGCGCGCGAGGTCAGCGTTTTTCTCGATCATGTGTGCAAGCCGGGGCGTGATGGCGAAGCCGCGCTCGGCCAGCGCTGCGGCAGGCTCGAAGAGGTGGGCCCAGGGCGTTCGCCCATGAGCGCGATGTGCGCGCTCGAGCATCCTTACGACGCCCGGCACGCCGACCGGCAGACCGCCCACGGCTGCCTCCGGCCACGGGCGCGGGGTGCCGTCGGCGGCCAGGAACAAAGGCTCGGCGGCGGCGGCCGGCGCGGTCTCGCGCCCGTCGTAACTCTCCACGGTTTCTTGCGCCGTATCGTAGTAGAGCAGGAAGCCGCCGCCGCCGATGCCGGAGGACTGCGGCTCCACCAGGCCGAGCACCATTTGCGCGGCGATGGCCGCATCGATGGCGTCGCCGCCCGCTGAGAGGATGCGGGCGCCGGCCTCCGCCGCGGCAGGATGCGCCGCCGCGATCATCACGTGGCTCGAGCGGACCGGGGCGTCGGCCGCGAAAGCTCCAGCGGGCGCGCCGAAGACCGCCAGCGCGAAAATGACCAGCACGGCCAGCCTCACGAAGGGCCCGCGCCGTTGCCTGACCGGATCAGCTCGCACGGCCGCTCCTGACCGCTTGACGCAGCACCGGCGCTTCACTAAGTGAAGCTGGCGGCGGCGAGTGTAGCTCAGTTGGTTAGAGCACCGGATTGTGGTTCCGGGGGTCGTGGGTTCAAATCCCATCACTCGCCCCACTAGCCTCAACGAAAGTCCGCTGTGCCCGCGCCCGAACGGTCGGTAGACCGAGGCGACATCGATTCGAAGCGGCTATCATCACCAAATAGGCAATTTCCTGCTACTGTTGGTACTTGCCAAGCGAGCGCTCGTATAGCAGCGTTGCCAGGGCAGCCGTTGACGCAGTCGAGCCTCGTGTTCCGAGACTGGGCGTGAGGCACGCTGCGGCAGCGGAGGATTGCGTGGGGACGGTTCCGGACGGCGCGACATAACACCCCGCGTGATCCCGTATCGAGCGAGGACGGAAGAGTGACCGCGCACCTTACCCTTAACATGGAAGCGCATCTCGATGAGATCGAGCGCATTCGCGCGGCGGTCAATATCCTGTCGCAAGCCGAAGGTTGGCCTCCCGAGCTTCTGTACCAGATCGAGCTCGTGCTCGAAGAGATTGGCACCAACATCATAAAGTACGGTAAGGACGGCGAGCGGGAGACGGACATCGATATCACCCTGACCTCCGACCGCAAATCTCTCACCCTGGAAATCGTCGATGACGGCATGCCGTTCGACCCGTTTGCCGATGCACCGCCGCCAGACCTCGACTCGGCGGTTCCGGACCGCCCGATCGGCGGGCTCGGCGTTTATCTCGTGCAAGAGTTGATGGATGAGGCAGTTTATCGGCATGAGGATGGCAAGAACAAAGTGACCCTCGTCAAGCACAAGCCTTCATGACGTGCCAGCCTCACGTCCCCGGTGCTCCGCCGCTTGCGGTGGCTGCCACGCGGGCCTCGGTACTCTGAACCTGCGCTGGGGGCGGCAGACGGTCCCCGTTCATGGACAGTGTGGCGATGCTCTGGAGCGGGCTCGCGGCGGCGGGCGCAGCTCTCTGGCTCAGCGTTCTGGCGCTGCCCTGGCAGCCCTGGCGGGTTCGTGAGCGGCTCGAGCCGGAGTCCGGCCACGATGCCGCAGGCATCGGCCTGGAAGACGTCACGGTCCTGATTCCAGCCCGCGACGAGACAGACGTCATCGGCGACACGCTCGCGGCGCTCGGCAGCCAGGGGCGCGGCCTGCGCGTGGTCCTGGTCGACGACCGCTCGGACGACGACACGGCGGAAGTCGCGCGGCGGGCCGCGCCCGAGGTCCTCACCCTCGACGTCCATGCCGGCGCGCCGCTGGCCGAGGGCTGGACCGGCAAGCTCTGGGCCCTGGAGCAGGGACGCCGCCGGATCGAGACGCCGCTGACCCTCTTGCTCGATGCCGACATCACGCTCCGGCCGGGGATGATCCGGGCGCTGCTCGCCAAGAAGGAAGAGAGCGGCGCGGCGCTGGTCTCGGTGATGGCGGCACTCAGAATGCAGGGAGGCTGGGAGAAGCTGCTGCTCCCCGCCTTCATCTTCTTCTTCCGCCTGCTCTATCCGTTCCACCTGGCAAACAAGCCGGGTCGCCGGGTCGCCGCCGCGGCCGGCGGCTGCGTCCTGGTGGAGACCCCGGTGCTCGCCCAGATCGGCGGCTTCGACGCGATTCGGGGCGCGCTCATCGACGACTGCGCGCTGGCGCGGGCGGTCAAGGACGCCGGTCACCGGACCTGGATCGGTGTCAGCCGCGGGGCGGAAAGTCACCGAGCCTATCCGATCCTCGAGGTCGTGTGGCGCATGGTCGCCCGCACCGCCTACACCCAGCTCCGCTATTCGCCTGCGTTGCTGCTGCTCTGCACAGTGCTCATGGCGCTCATGTTCTGGGCACCGCTTATTGGTCTCGGCGGGCCGCTCGCGGCGCAGGTCGCCGGCGGCGTCGGGCTCGTCGCGATGGCGGTCTGCTACCTGCCGACGATCCGCTACTACCGTCTCTCGGCCGCTTGGGCGTTGACGATGCCGCTCATCGGCACGCTTTATCTCGCCATGACCTGGCATTCGGCGCTGCGGGACTGGGGCGGACGCCGGAGCGAGTGGAAGGGCCGGGTCTACGGACGGCAGCCGGAAGGCGACCGGGCGGCGTAAGAGGGCGCCAGCCTGCGGCTTGCTTGACGCGTTCAGACGGGCGTGTCAGCACGGGGCCCATGTCGCAAGGAGCGGAACAACAAGGCGCAGGCTGCCGACTCGTGCGCGTGGCGGAGACCGGCCGGCCCGAAGTCACGATATTCCAGGACGGGCAACCTCTCGCCGCGCTCGCCGGCGACACGCTGTTGACCGCGCTGCTCTGCAACGGCGTTGCGCTGCGCCGGAACGAGTTCGACGGCGGCCTGCGCGCGGGTTTCTGCAACATGGGCGCGTGCCAGGACTGCTGGGTCGTGCTCGAGGACGGGCGCCGCCTCCGCGCCTGCACCACCGAGGTGCAGGACGGCATGCGCGTATCCGCGCCGGAGAGCGTCTCTTGACCGGCGACAAGCCCACGGTGCTCGTCGTCGGCGCCGGCCCGGCGGGAACGCGGGCGGCGGAGACGCTGGTCGCGCACGGCGTCGCGCCGGTGGTGGTCGACGAGAATGCGCGCAGCGGCGGCCAGATCTATCGCCGGCCGCCGGAGGGCTTCAGGCGACCGGCCGCCGCGCTCTACGGCTTCGAGGCGGGCAAGGCGCAGGCGGTGCACGCGGCACTCGACGGCTTGCGGGAGCGGATCGACTATCGCCCGAACACCCTGATCTGGAACATCGAGGGCGGCGTCGCCCAGGCGCTCGGCCCCGAGGGCATCGAGCGGATCGCATTCGACGCGCTGATCCTGGCAACCGGCGCCATGGATCGGGTGATTCCGTTTCCGGGCTGGACGCTTCCCGGCGTGTTCACCATGGGCGGATCGCAAGTTGCGCTGAAGGCACAGGGCTGCGCCATCGGCGATCCGGTGGTCTTCATGGGCACCGGGCCGCTGCTCTACCTCGTCGCCTACCAGTACGTTCACGCGGGCGCGCGCGTGGCGGCGGTGCTCGACACGTCCCATTTGTCCCAGGCGATCCCGGTGTTTCCCAGCTTATTGTGGGGCGGGCTGACCTTCGCCAAGGGGCTCTGGTACATGACCTGGCTCAGGGCGGCGGGGATCCCGGTGCGGACCGGTGTCGCGCCGGTCGCCGCCGAAGGCGACGCGGCCCTGGAGGCCGTGCGCTATCGGGACCGGCGCGGACGCGAGCACCGGATTGCCTGCACCGGCCTCGGCATCGGCTACAGCGTCAAGTCCGAGGTGCAGCTCGCCGAGCTC
>JAPPNV010000249.1 GCA_028818565.1 Rhodospirillales bacterium
CAAACGAAAATCCGGCCCTGATGGGGCCTCGACGTCTTACTTTAACCGCTTACCTCCGAGATGTAGGGCGAGAAGCGCCCGGGGCAGCCGTCGGGCCCGTCCAGCAGCGGCTGGCCCACGTTCATCTGGTAATTGAAGTCCAGCCGCTGACCCACCACGCCGCGGGTGGCCTCGGTCACCTGCTCGAAGTTCTCGGTATCGTCCTGCGCGGCGATCCCGCTGACCGCCTGGATGCGGGTGAAATCGACCCGCGCCTGCTCCTTGATCACCGTCGGCGCATCGCGGTCCACCGCGCACCAGTTCCACGCCTCCAGCCGGTCCGGCCCCCTGGGAATCCAGAGGTAGAAGCCGATCGGCCGCAATGCGCTGAAGTCGTTGAACGAGAGATTGGGGAACATGTTGCTGAACGAGAGCGCGTAGAGGCCGGCCTGGTGCTTCGGAAACGCCTTGATGAGCCGCTGCTGGCACTCCTCGACGTACTCGACCACCTCCGGCCCATAGGACTCGGCGAGCTGGCGATCGACGTCATAACGCTCGCCACCGAAGACGATCCCCGTCATGCCATGGCCGTTGTCGAGGCCGATGTTGAAGTACTCGTCCTCCTTGCCGCGGAAGCTCGGATTGGCCGGATTGATCTGCGGGATGTCGAGCTTGTACATCGACCCGTGCGAGTAAGGCAGATGATAGGTGTCGCCGGTGAAATTCTCGCTCGCGATCTTCCAGTTGGCGTTGAGGGAGTAGCGCTGGACGCCGGGTACGAACTCGATCCCGCCGACGTGGCGCTCGATCATGACATCCAGATACCAGCGCAGATCGCCGAGAAAGTCGTCGAGGCTCTCGGCGCCGGCGTCCCAGTTGCCGAAGATCATGCCGCCATAGACTGCCAGCTTCGGCACCTCGAGCAGGCCCCAGCGGTCCCGGTCGAGGCGGTCGCCATAGGCGTCCCTCTCCAGCGGCACGCCCTTGAGCCTGCCGGTGTTGGTGTAGGTCCAGCCGTGAAAGCTGCAGGTGAACTGGCGCGCATTGCCGCGGTCCGCCCGGCAGACCCGCATGCCCCGGTGGCGGCACGAATTGAGGAACGCGCGAATCACTCCGTCGTCGCCCCGGCAGATGAGGATGGGGTCCTCGCCCATGTAGGACGTCATGTAATCGCCGGGCTCGGGAACGTGGGACTCGTGGCCGAGGAACAGCCAGCAGCGCGCGAAGATGCGCTCGAGCTCCAACTGGTAGATCTCCGGATCGAAGAAGATCTGGCGGCTGATCAGCCCTTCGTCGAGCTTGAGGTAGCGCTCCAACCCCCATCCCCCCTTCTGCGCCGGAATTCGCGGCGCATGCGCCCGATGGACCGCGGAAACCCTATCACGGGAGGTCACGGCAGACGAACGCGGGGCTCACGGCTGCGGCCATCGGTCGCGCGCCGCTACCGCCCGCATGCTTGACCGGCCAGAGGGCTGCCGATTGAATGCGTTAGCCACGGGTTTCGGGATTTCCATCGTGATCGACCGTTCAAACCTTCGCGCCTGCCTGTGGGCGATCCTCTATTGCCTGCTGATCGTCGTCGGGTGCGGGGCGATGATCGAACAGGAGGTTTCGTACTTCGTGGTGGTGCCCGTTGGCCTCTTTGTGTTCCCCCTGCTGGCAAGCCTGCCCTTCGTGATCTGGCTCAGATCCGCCGGCCCGCCGACGCGAGGCTAGGCGATGCTGGAACACGTTGCCGTCGCTGCCGTCTGCGTGCCGTTCATACTCTTGATCGGGGCTTGGAACACCCGGCGGCGATGGCTGACGCCCGGGGAAGTCCGCTTCTGGGGCGTGGCCCTCTTCATCGCGGTCGAGTTCGTGTATCTGGGTGTGGTGTCATGACGGACGTGCGTCTCGAGGGTCTGACCAAGCGCTTCGGTCCGGTCGTAGCGGTCGAAGCCGTGGACCTCGCCATCAATTCCGGCGAGTTCGTCGTCCTGGTCGGCCCGTCCGGGTCGGGCAAGACCACGTGTTTGCGCATGATCGCGGGCCTGGAGACGGTGACCTCCGGCAGCATCTTCATCGGCGACACCGACGTTGCCCAGGTCCATGCCAAGGATCGCAACGTGGCCATGGTGTTCCAGTCCTATGCCCTCTATCCCCACATGTCGGTGGCCGACAACATGGGCTTTGCCCTGAAGATCAGGAAGTTGCCGCGCGACGAAATCGAACGGCGCGTGCGCGAGGTGGCGGCCATCCTCGGGCTCACCCAGGAGCTCCCGCGCAGGCCCAAGACGCTCTCCGGCGGTCAGCAGCAGCGCGTCGCGCTCGGCCGGGCCATCGTGCGCGACCCTGCGGTGTTCCTGTTCGACGAGCCGCTCTCCAATCTCGATGCCAAGCTCCGCGTCGCCATGCGGAGCGAGCTCATCAAGCTGCATCATCGCCTCGACACGACGATGATCTACGTGACCCACGACCAGATCGAAGCGATGACCATGGGCGACCGCATCGTCGTGATGCACGAGGGAGGCATTCGGCAGGTGGGCACGCCCCTGGAGGTCTATGACGATCCCGATGACGCGTTCGTCGCCGGGTTCATCGGCAGCCCCGCCATGAACCTCGTCGACGGCACGGCGAAGTCAGGAGACGGCGCCGTCACCTTCCAGACCGACGGGCTGGACATCGGTCTCCCGGCCGGCCACCCGGTCGCGCGTGGCGGGCCCGTCACGCTCGGCATCCGGCCTGAGTTCCTGGACCTGCAGGCGACCGATGGCGCCATCGCCATCGCGGGGCGGGTCGAGGCTGTGGAACATCTCGGTGCGGATACAATCGTCGAGCTGGAGACGGCGGGCCCGATGCTGGTCGCCCGTCTGGCCCGCAATGACGGCGTCTTTTATGGCAGCGACATCCGCCTGTGGGTCGATCCGGCCAACGTCATGGCGTTCGATCAGGACTCAGGGATTCGTCTCCGCTCCTAACCCTTCACGGCTCCGAACGTCAGGCCCTGCACCAGCTTCTTCTGAATGAAGAAGATGAAGACGAGCACGGGAATGCTCTGGATGATCGAGGCGGACGCGACCTGTCCCCATTGCGTTCCCGTGTGGAGAACCAGCGACGGGATCATGACCGTCAGCGGGCGCGTGTCGCCGCCGGTGAGGATCAGGGCGAACAGCAGCTCGTTCCACGAGAAGATCAGGACGAAGATCGAGACGGCGGCGAGCCCGGGGTAGGTCATCGGCAGGGTGATCTGCAAGAACACCCGGAAGTGGCCGCAGCCGTCGAGATAGGCCGCCTCCTCGATCTCGCGCGGCACGTCGTCGAAGAACGACCGCATCATCCAGACCACCAGGACGAGATTGAACGTGGTGTGCGCCAGGATGACTCCGGCGTAGGTGTTGACCAGGCCGAGATCCCTGAAGATCAAGTACATCGGCAGCGCATAGGCCACCGGCGGGCCGAGCCGGGTCGCCAGGATGTAGAAGAAGAGGTGGTTGCCGGCCGGGATCTTGAAGCGGGAAAAGCCGTAGGCCGCGAGCGTGCCGACGAAGACGCAAAGCGCCGTGCTCGAAAATCCGATGATTACGGAGTTCATCAGATAGCCGTCGAAGCCCTTGTAGATGATGTCCGTGTAGTTGATCGAGGTGGGGTCGAAGATCCACTTCGGCTCGGGCGAGATCAGCTCGCCGCGCGTCTTGAAGCTGGCCAGCAGGATCCAGATGTAGGGGATCAGCGCCACCCCCAGCAGCACGAGAAGAGGCACCACGAACGTGACCAGCTGGCGCGCGAAGAGGCTGCGCCCGGTGGTCATGAGGTCTCTTCCACGGGCTTGGGCTTGCCGCTTACGGTCTTGAAGAAGAGCGCGGCCACCACCAGGGAGGCGAACGCGAGGACAAGGCAGACGGCGGCACCGTAGCCCAGGTCCCAGCGTATGAAGTTGGTTCGGTACGCGAAGGTCGAGATGACCTCGGTCGCGTTGCCCGGCCCGCCGCCCGTGAGCACGTAGATGGTGTCGAACACCTTGCTGGCGTCGATGGCGCGCAGCATGACCGCGACGACGATGAGCGGAAAGAGCATGGGCAGCTGGATATGCCGGAAGATCTGCCAGCGGGAGGCCCCGTCGATCGTCGCCGCCTCGATTGGGGCCTGCGGCAGCGCGCTCAGCCCCGCCAGCATGATCAGCATGATGAAGGGCGTCCATTCCCAGATGTCGATGATGATCAGGGCGCCGAAGGCGGTAATCGCCCCCGAAAAGACGCTGGTCTCCTCGAACAGCCCCAGGCGGTTCATATAGACCGTCAGCACCCCGAAGCTCGGCATCAGGAAGAAGCGCCAGATCATGCCGACGACGACGGGGGCGATCATCGTCGGGATCATGAGGATGGTGAGGACGAGCCTACGGCCCGTGAACTCCCGGTTGATCCAGAGCGCGATGAGCAGCCCGAGCGCCAGCTCGATGGGAACCGCGATCATCATGAAGATCGCCGTATGGGCCAGGGACCGGTAGAAGTTCCCGTCGGAACCCAACAGGTCGCGGTAGTTGTCGAGCGCCACGAACTGCCCGCGCTTGCTCGGCATGGCCAGCGAGAGATCGCGGAAGCTGTCGATGAGGGCGAGCGTGACCGGGGCGACGGCCACGATGATCAGCAGCAGGAGCACCGGGCCCATGCAGAACCACATGAAGGTTCGCGTGGATCCGGTATGGACCATCCCGTGCGTGCTCAAGAGACGATGCCCCGGGCCCTAGCCCGCATTTCTCACCAAGGTCATGGTCTGCGCGGCGCTGTCCGGCCGACAGGGTAGGAACGGCGCGCAGCGCGATGCGGGGACATCGGGGAAGCGTCGTGACGCACTCTGTCGGCCGGAGAGCGCCGCCCTTCGGGTCGGGGGGGGGGGGCGGGCCCCGGCGGGGGGGGGGGGGGGGGGGGGGGGGGGGGGGGGGGGGGGGGGGTGAAAGTGAAGGTTCTTCTTCAACACCCCCCATCCCA
>JAPPNV010000234.1 GCA_028818565.1 Rhodospirillales bacterium
ACGCAGGCGTTGGTGGTGCCGTGGTGGGTGTCGAAGACCGCGCCCACCGGGTGGCTCAGCGCATGGATCGCGCCGAGGCCCTTCTGAAACGCCGTGGCCCCCATGCTGGCGGCGGCCATCATGTGGCCGCGCGCCTCCAGATCGCCGCCGTCGGCGTAGGCGCGGCACAGGTTCTCGTGCACGAGGCGCATCCCCTCCAGCGCGATGCCCTGACCCATGGGGTGATAGAAGGGCGAGCAGTAGGCCTCCAGGCAGTGAGCCAGGGCGTCCATCCCCGTGCCCGCCGTGATCGGCTTCGGCATGCCGACGGTAAGCTCGGGGTCTGCGATCACCACCGTCGGCAGAACCTTGGGGTGGAAGATGATCTTCTTCACCCGCGTCACGGAGTTGGTGATGACGCTGGCGCGGCCCACCTCCGATCCGGTGCCGGCAGTGGTGGGGACGGCGACGCTGGGCGCGATGGCGTCCGCATCGGCACGGGTCCACCAGTCGCCCACGTCCTCAAAATCCCAGACCGGGCGGGTCTGGCCGGCCATGAAGGCGACCATCTTGCCGAGGTCCAGCGCGGAGCCGCCGCCGAAGGCAACCACGCCGTCATGGCCCCCTGCGCGATAGGCCGCGACGCCGGCATCGAGATTCACCTCGGTGGGATTGGCGTCGACCTCCGTAAAGACCGCGCGGCCGAGACCGCCCTCCTCCAGGATGTCGAGGGCGGCTTGCGTCATCGGCAGCGAGGCCAGGCCTCGGTCGGTCACGAGCAGGGGCCTTTCGATGTTTGCGTCGGCGCAAGCGGCCGGCAGCTCGGCGACGCGGCCGGCACCGAAGCGGATGGCGGTGGGATAAGACCAGTTGGCGGTGAGCGTCATGGGGTGACCTTCGCGGTTGAGGGAAGCCCGGCGCAGTGGACCCGGATTAGCTGGCCTCTGGCAAGGCCGCTCTCGATACTGCCTCGGCGACGACCGCGAGGGGCAGGATGAGCTTGAGCGGATCGTCGAGCAGGGGCACGGCGCCGAACCGCTCATACCACCGCGCGGCGTCTCCGTTCTGCGCGTCAATGGCTAGTGCCACACCGCCAACCTCCGCCGCGACAGCCAACGCACGCGCGCCGGCGGCCAGTAGCAGTTCGCCTCCGAGCCCCCTGCCCTGCACGGATCGATCGACCGCGAGGCGCCCGAGGCGAAAGACAGGCACATCGTAGCGGCCGAGCTTTCTGGTCAAGTCGCCGGGCACGTCGGCGAACACGATGGCGCCGGGGCTGATCGTGTAGAACCCGAGCACACGGGCCGGCTCCATCGGTGACACGGCGACTAAGGTCTTGGCGCCACCCGACTCGTGGTTCTGCCGGGCGTAGCGGCTGAGATAGGTGTTGAGGTTCTCGACCCCGCAATCGAATCTCTTGCGGTCGTGATGGCGGCCGATCGGCTCTTCCCGCCAGTCCGGCAACGGGGCTACGCGCGGGCAGAACGCCGCCGCGCGGCCTCCATCAGCGCAGCCGTCGGCTTTGGCGGATTCTCCAGCAGCGCCAGCACGCGCTCGCTGTCGCGCCTCGAGAGGACGATGCGCTCCGCGCGATCCACCACTTGTCGTGCGGCGGGCAGCGCATTGCGCATGATGAAGCTGGTGAGGTCCAGCCGCTCGTGGGCGGCGGCGGCGGTCAGCAGGCGCTTCTCATCCCTGGTTGCCCGTAACTCAATTCGCTCCTCGCGCGGCGCGCCGGTCGCCGGCATGGCGCCCTCCCCGATTTCAGCCCATGTACGGAATACATACGGACAAAACCGCGTCGGTCAAGACCCATCTTGCTTCAGGGCCACCGGCCACGCCGTCAGCCCAGGGACACCGGCTGGCGCTTCCTGCCCCAGCGCCCGGGCGGGCCATCGAAAACGCCGGAGGTCCGGGTGTTGATCGGCGCGGTGGTTGGACGCCGATCGGCACCGTAACCTATTGAGAATGCTAGACTCTAGGGGGTCAATACTCGACCCTTAACAACATGCAGGACGGCGATCGCCGCGGCGTGTTCCTGCCCAGCGTCTGGGAGCGCTTTCCGGACGCCGCGCAGTTCGTTGACCAGCTCAAGCGTAAGGCCGATGTCGCGCCTGATCACTGGTCCGACAGCCTGCGAGTCTCCCGCTTCACCGCAGAAAGCTTCGGCGCGCTCTGAGGCCCGGCCAAGAAAATCGAAGGTCCGCAAAAACAGGGACGACCGCCCCCGTTCGCTGGAGGCAGCCGTCCCCCCTCGCTGGGCCCGCGTTCTGTCCTGGGCCCGGTCCCTCGTGTTCGTCTATGCGTGGAGCTCGATGTCTCTCGGAACCGGATAAGCCGACGTGCGATCCTGTAGCGCTCGGATGCCTCGCTTCGCGAGCAATGATGGATCGCTCTGTCGCCTCCTCGGCTCGCCCGCGCCTCCCATGTCAGGGCGCCGACCTCAAGATGCCTTCCTGCTCCACTCCTTGTGACCGGGCCGCTCTCGATGACGCCTTTCAGCCACGTGGCTCACAGTGCTCCAACGCATGTCTATGGTCCAATACCGATTTCTCATGGTTGGCATAAGGGCTCCTTATGCCCGGATGGCGTTGATCTGACGCAAAAAGTAGGAACGGCGGGTGCCCCGTGCGCCCGCGGCCGGCGCCGATCACTCCTCGCGCATCGAGCGGTGGAAGAAGTCGGTCACCGGCTTGACCAGATAGCTCATAACCGAGCGTTCGCCGGTGCGGATATGCGCCTCGACCGGCATGCCGGGGGTCAGCTCCAGATGGTCCGTCGCCGGGTTTGCGGCCGGTGAGCCGTCCGTTTCCAATCCACGACTCTCTCCGCCGGGGCCGAGCGGCCCGTCCACCGCAAGCTCGACCTCGTACCAGGCCAGGCCGGTCGCGTCGTCGCGCACGGCATCCGGCGAAATCCGCGCCACGTGGCCCACGAACTCCGGCGTCTCCCGGGCAGGGAAAGCCGAGAAGCGGAGCACCGCATCCTGCCCCGCATAGACCTGATCCACGTCGATCGGATTGAGCTGCGCCATCACCACCAGCCCGGCATCGTCCGGCATGATGTGCAGGATCGGCTCGCCCGGCTGCACCACCTCCTGCGGCGCGAACACCGTGAGCCCGAACACCTCGCCTGCGACCGGGGCGCGCACCTCCATCCGCCCCAGGCTGGTGCGCACGGAGGCCAGGCGTTCCTCCACCTCGTTCTCCTGCGCCTGCACGCCGCGGGTTTCTGCCTCCACTTGCTCGATGTGTCCCGCATCGACTTGCAGCATCTGGATTTCGTACTCCGCGATCTTGCCGCGCGCCCGGGCGATGGAGGCCGTGATCGACCCGATCCGGCCCTTGAGATCTTCGGCCGCGCGCTCGACGGCCAGTAGCCTGTCGAGCCGCGTGAGCTGCTTGTCGAACAGCGTGCGCTGCGCTTCCAGCTCGCGGTCGATCAGTCCGGCTTGCTGATGCAATGAGGCCGCCTGCGCTTCGAGGCCCGCGATCTCCTCGCGCGCCTGCCCGATCCGCTCGCGAAGCTGCGCCACCTCGCCGGCACGGGCAGCCGCGCGCGCCGCGAACAGCCGCTCCTGACCATCGAGAATATCTTCCACACGGGGGTCCCCCGCCGCCACCGCCACGAGCGGGTCATCCCAGACGATGGCCGACGCGCCCTGCAACTCCGCCTCCAGCCGGTTCCTTCGCGCCACAAGCTCGGCATGTTGGGCTTCCAGAATGGCTTCCTCCGAACGCAGGCGTCCGTCGCTGAAACTAAGCAACACGTCGCCCTCGGCCACGCGGTCGCCGTTGCGCACCCGGATTTCGCTCACCGTGCCGCCCTCGATGTGCTCGATCACCTGGCTGTGGCTCTCGACCTCGACGCGGCCGCCGGCGACGACCGCGCCCGAAATCGAAGCAAGCACGCTCCAGCCGACGAGACCGACGACGAGCACCACCACGCCGCCGAACCCGAGGGCCAGTGCCCTCCCGGCCGAGAAGCGCCTATGGGCTGTGCGTGCCTTCATGGTGCGCTCTCCCCGATCAACTGGCTGACCGTGGCAGCGATCTGCTCATCGCGGCTGCGCGCGGGCGCGGGCAGCGAATCGCTCCTCTTCCGCACGCTCGCCGGCAAGCGCTGCACCGTCGTCTTGCGGCTGCGCCCGGCAGGCACCGGCACCCGCCCTCCATCAGATAGACCTGGTCGCATTGCGCGAATGCGCTTTGGCGATGGGCGACGATGATCGCCGCCCCGCCCCGCTCCTTGTGGCCCTGGACCGCGCGGGCAAGCGCCATCGTGCCGACCGCATCCAGGTTGGAATCGGGCTCGTCCAGCACCACCGCCACGGGCGAGCCGTAGAAGGCGCGGGACAGCGCGATGCGTTGGCGCTGCCCGCCGGAGAGCGCCGCACCGCGCGCCGACACCTGAAAGTCGTAGCCGCCGGGGAGCCGCAGGATCATCTCGTGCGCGCCAGTGCGCTTGGCCGCGGCTACCACGTCTTCGTCCCTGGCGGCGGGCGAGAAGCGGGCGATGTTCTCCGCCACCGTGCCTTCGAACAGCACCACCTCCTGCGGCAGGTAGCCGATGTACTGGCCCAGCGTCTGGCCGTACTGATCGAGCGCCGCGCCGTCGAGCCGCACGGTGCCGCCTATCGGCCGCCAGACACCGGCGAGCGCGCGGGCGAGCGTGGATTTGCCCGAGGCCGACGGCCCGGCGATCCCCACCGCCTGCCCCGGCTCGAGCCGGAAGGACGCGCCCCGCACCGCCGGCACCCTGGCGCCGGGTGCCATCACTGTGAGTCCCTGCGCCTCCAGGATCGCGCGGGGCTGGGGCAGCTCCGTGCGATGCTGCTCCGGCGGGGTCTGCTCCAGAAGCTCCGCCAGCGAGCGGCGCGCCGCCAGCACGCGCTGTAGCTGCGGCCATTGCGCCACCGCTTGATCGATCGGTGCCA
>JAPPNV010000072.1:0-3444 GCA_028818565.1 Rhodospirillales bacterium
ATCGTTCGAAACAATCCGGGAAACCCGTGGTCAGATGATCTGCGAAACAACAGCGGTCAAGTTGTAAAGAATAGGTGTCCCTGGTGAGGTTGGGTCCAGCTACCACGGTAGCCTTTCCCTACTCGGCTAACAGCGCCTCCCCACCGGGGACACCTTCCTTCTAGCACATTCCGGTCCCGGAATCCAGATCAGGCTCCGCCTAGCATTATAGGCATAACATAATTGATATGTCAAGGACAAACACGCCCAATAATATCAATGGGTTAGCAGGTTATAGTTGAAAATATCAATGAAATCAATGGGTTAGCTAGTGCGAGTTAACTGCGTAGAGTGCTATGTGCTTCCCGAATAAAGGCATCTACCTCTCGCAGAAATTGAGTGCGTGACGCGATTCGAACGCGCATCGTCCGCTTTCAGGAAGCAATAACTTTATGAAGGCGGAGGCTCTACCATTAAGCTACACGCACACTAGAACTGTAGAGAGTTTCTGGTCCAGAAAGGAAATCTACTGGTCTTAAATCACGACCTGAGTTCTCCCTATCTGATGTACGATCATGCGGTATGAGAAAATTCCCACACACTTACTGCATTCGTGAGGGTCGCAAGCCGCACCGTGGGCAACCACACGAGACATCGTATTCGCCACCGTCCCATCTTGTCTACCCGATCCGGTCTCATCATTCCCACCGCACTGTCAAGTGGCCAATGCCGGCTTGAATGCTCCATTGTCGGCCGCCGTCGATATCTCCCTCAACATGCCCAACGTTGTCGCTGTCGGAGACCTACCGTTGGCGGCAGCGAGCGATCAGACTACAACGGTGGCGACTGGCAGCCCGCTGACACGGCCGAAGAGATCAAGCCGACTGTTGCTCAGCCTTGCTATTGGGCCTGGCAAGCAACTCCCGGCGTATGTCTTCGGCGATTTCTTCGACTTCCCTTGCCACCCTCGGCTCCAACCCGAGTTCCCGCTCCAGAGCCGTCCTCAGCGGGAGCAGGAGATCGCCGGCGGGCGACGACTTGATCAGTTCGCACATCCACTCCGGCCCGATACCCGCCGAGAGATCTGCCAGAGCCACCAATACGTCTCTAGGCAACATGTTCAATTCGGGCAACATCGACAAAGCCGCCTTGACATCGCCGGCGCACGCCTCCCGATCGCCTTCCGCCAGATACGCCCGGGCCCGGATCAGATGGCCCTGCAATCTGCTGTCCGGCATTCCCGCCCGCCCCTGCAGCAGCGCACGGTCGAGCAATCCGAGGGCGGTCCTTGCCCGGCCTTCGGTCAATTCATGCTGTGCCCGCCTGCACAGCGCCGATTCCGCCGCGTCGCGAAGCGCCGGCTCATCGCTCGCTTCGAAGCGCCGGACGACTTCGTTCCACGCCGCGAACGCCTCCTCAGTCCGGTCCAGACTGGCCAGGAGCGAGGCCTTGCTGACGAGAGTTTGCGCGACGGCCTCGACACCGTAGGGCTCGTCGCCGCTCCCGAACCGCCGGAGTGCCTCGTCACAGGCCTCAAGCGCCTCATCCGGTCGATTCAACGAGCCCAGCACCACCACCCTGTTGAGGACAGCCGTCGCGATCTCTTCGTGATACAGAGGAGAGCCACTCTCCCCGAACCGGCGCACGACGTCGTTCCATACCCCGACCGCGTCCTCCGCCCGGTTCATATGGACCAGCGTCGTGCCTTTGCTGACCAACGCCGAGGCAACCTGCTTCAAGATTTGCGGATCGTCGCTGTTTCCGAAGCGGCGTTCGATCTCGTCCCAGACGGCAAGCGCCTCCTCGTTCCTCTGTGCGGTAACGAGCACGATCCCCTTGTTCACGAGAATCCCTGCAACGGCATCGAGAACCGCCGGCAGGTCATTTCCCTCGAAGCGATCCACCGCCCGGTCGCAGGTTGCAAGCGCCGCTTCCATCCGACCCAGCTTGAACAGGTCGGCACACCTTTGCAGGAACGAGCTCGCGACCAGCGCGACCCACTCCGGCGCGTCGCTGTTCCCAAACCGGTCTTCGACCTGCTGCCAGACGGCGAGCGCCTCTTCGAATCGGCCCGACTGTTCCAGCACGGCGCACCTGTGCGTCTGGGCGTTCGCGACTATGGTGAGAAGTCCGGGCCGGTCGTCGGCCCCAAAGCGGTCCACCACATCGCCCCACACATCCAGCGCCTCATTCTGGCGACCCGCGTGGAGCAGCGCCGCAGCCCTGTTCATCAGCGCGACTGAAAACGGCTCTGCCGCCTCCGGCGAAACGCCCGCCTCGAAGCGCCTGATCGCTTCTTCCCATGACGAGAGCGCCTCCGCTTCCCGGTTCAGCGCAGCCAGCACGTTGCCTCTGTTGACGAAACAACGCGCCACCACCTCCCGGAGGATCGGCACATCGCTTGCCATGTAGTTCCGCACGACCCCGTCGAACGCGGCAAGCGCCTCCTCCAACCGGCCCGACTGGAAGAGCCCCGTGCCGATGTTCGCATGCGCCGAAGCCACCTGTTCGCCGATTCTGGGAGAGTCGCTCCTCCCGAAACGTTCCACCACAGCGCTCCAAGCGTTGATCGCCTCATCGGCGCGGTCCAGCGCGATGAGCGCGTGACCCCGCCCCACCATGGCTGACGCCAATTCAGCGTGAAGCGCCGGCGAACCGCTCTTGCCGACGCGTTCCAGCACTTCGTCGCAGGCCTCCAAGGCTTCCCCGTGCCGGTTTAGAGCATTCAATGCGACCGCCGTCCCGACCAACGCATTCGCTACCAGCGCCTCAAGCGTCGGCACCCGGCTCTTGCCGAAGCGTCGCGCCACCTCCTTCCAAGTCGCCAGAGCTTCCGTGTGGCGGTTCAGGCTGCTCAGCATTCCGCCCTTGCCGGCGAGCGCCGTCGCCACTGCCAGAGAGTGGCCTTCCCCGTTACCTGTTCCAAAACGCTGCACCACGCCGTCCAGCACGGCTAGTGCTTCTTCCGCTCTTCCCAGCCCGCCCAACGCCTTTCCCTTGTTGACGAGCGCCAGCGAAACCTGTTCGAGGTCCGCCGGCTTATCGCTTTCCCCGAACCTCCGGACGACCTCGTCCCAGGCCGCCACGGCGTCCTGCAACCGACCGCCTTCCGCGAGCGCCAGCGCTCTCCCCAGGAGCTCCCTCGCGGCTGACGGCGCCGGGGATACCGCGGAGAATTCACTTGGCGCATACGCAAAGGCAGGTGCCGCGAGCGAAAGCAACTCCTCACGGTGCGCTTCGAGGGACGGCAGCCCGATAAGACGCTCCAACGCCATCCGGTAGATCGCCAACGCACCGCCGTCGAACCCCAGCGCCTCCCGCGCCATGCGGGCGCCGATTTCCCTCAGCTTGTCGGTCGAGTAATAGGCCTCCATGAAGCGGATCAGCGCATCGATTAGCGGCGCCGGTCCCCGCGCCCGGCGCATCAGGTAGTAGATGTTGTAGAGCCGCTCGGTCAGGTAGTAG
>JAPPNV010000072.1:3575-4909 GCA_028818565.1 Rhodospirillales bacterium
GGCTCTTGAAATACTCGGTATGGTCGTCGACCAGGTCGAGGAGATCGGCCATCAGCTCGCGGAACGACAGATTCGCGCCGAACCGGGCGACGATCGTCAGCAGCCTGGGACTGCCGCCAGTCAGAATCCGTAGCGCCTGGATCGTCTGCGGCGCCTGCGCCTGCCCCGACACGGTTTGCCACAGGGTCGCGCAGTCCTCCGTGTCCAACGGATGCAACCGGATCACCCGGAAGAGCTCGTAGAGCGCTTCCTTCGGATCGTTCATCTGGTCGAACCGGCTGGTCGCGCTCGCCAGCAGAACGATCCGCGGTTCGGTTTGCAGCGCCTTCCGCAGTCGCCAGCCCGCATCGTCGTCGCCCATGTCCCTGAACATCATGTTCAGGTTCTCGACGATCAGCACGAGCCGCTTCTCCTCCCGGTCGGCAAAGTCCTGCAGCACCCCGAGGCACCGGGCCTCCAGAGTCCGGTCGTCCTGGATGGCGCGTAGCTCCCCGAAGGTGAGGTGCAGATCGACGCCGCCTTTCCCGGCCGGCGCTTGATCCGCCAGGCGGGAGAGGCATTCGAGCCAGAACTCGCCGGCGGTCGAGACCTCGTAGCTTTCCTCCGCGAATACGATGGGAAAGAAGCGCGCCGAGAGATCGGCATCGCGTATGACCTCCGCAGCCACTCGCAGCAGCAGGCTCGTCTTTCCGCTGCCGCGCGGCCCGATCACGATCTGATGGGTGTTCGCGCTGCCCGAGCATTCGCGCAGCGCCTCGATCAGGGATTCGTATTCGGCCGTCCGAACGCAGAAGATCGCGACCAGTTCGTCGATCGAGAGAAAGCCCGGATTGTATTTTCTGGCGGTCACAGCCATCGGCCCGACTCCCGTCCTCACCGCTGCCGGTCGAACACGGGCACGAATCTCTGCCCGTAGCGCCCGCGCCACCAGTCCTCCAAGAGCCCGGAAACGAACCGGTAACCATCGTCCTCGGGTTCCAGGTAGCCGTCGTGCTGCAGCACGTGCAGAACATGGTCGACCGAGGGAGCGCTATCTCCGTCCTGCGCGTCCCGCGTCGAGAAATGGTTGCGGTACCGGTCGACCGTTTCAGCGGCGATGCCGCCGTCGACTGCCGTTGCCGTCAGAATCTCCAGCGCGACCGTGTACCCTGCTCTTCCGAGGACCGCCTCCAGCCGGCCCTCGTAATGCTGCAGGTCGACCTGCCCCCGGACACCCTGCATTTCCCGCACATAGACCCATTCGACATCGTCCAGCGAGGCGTCCTTCCGCCCGGCGCGCCGCAGATGATCGTGCATCCTGTCGAAGAACATCTGGACATGGTGCGGGATGCAGC
>JAPPNV010000332.1 GCA_028818565.1 Rhodospirillales bacterium
TGCGAAACTTCAGCTTGGCCATGCGATGCCCCTTGTTGAGAATGGTTCTCACCGTTCCCGGTCGGCCGCCGATTCGCTATTCGTCGTAAGCGTAAGATGGACGTAAGCGACCGGAATGGTACTCCAGGGTCTTGTACCGTAGCTGAAGGTAGGTTTCAAGAGGCGTCGACGTTGGTGCAAGCCTTTGTACTATAGGGAACAATCATAGAAATGTCGTCTCCTGCGTCCTGGAGGCGTCTCAAGGGTACTCCTGTCCAGATATCCGAAAATCACGGTCAATTTAAGTGCCGCCGACATCGACCCCGAGCCGGCCGCGGGCGCCCGTATCGCTCATGCGCTGCCGCCTTCGTCGGGCGCCGGCAAGCCCAGGCCGTCCAAGGCATCGCGCATCAGCTCCAGCGCCATCCGCAGCAGGCGGTAGGAGGCCTCGGCGGTCATGAAGGCTGCGTGGGGCGTCAGGGTCACGTTCTCCAGCGACGCCAGGGGATGGCTCCCGTCGATCGGCTCGTCGGCGAAGACGTCGAGGCCGGCGGCGCGAATCTTGCCGGCCTGCAGCGTATCGATCAGGGCTGCCTCGTCGATGACGGCGCCCCGCGCGGTGTTGATCAGCATGGCACCGGGGCGCATCAGGGCGAGGCGGCGCGCGTCGATGATGCCCCTGGTCTCGTCGTTGAGACCGAGATGAAGCGAGACAACGTGGGATTCCCCGAGCAGTGCGTCGAGCGTCTCAACCGGGGTACAGGCAAGGTCCGCCGGCACGCCGCTTCGGTTCCAGGCGATCACGTTCATGCCGATCCCCGCGCCGAGTCGCACCATCTCGCGGCCGACGCCGCCGGTGCCGACGACGCCCAGCGTCTTGCCCGCGAACTCCACGCCGTCGAGCGTGCGCCAGGAGCCTGCGCGGAGCGCGCGATCCATCCGCGCGGTCTGGCGGCCGCAATCGAACATCAGCGCGAGCGCGTGCTCGGCCACCGTGACGTCGCCATAGCCCTTGATGGTGCGCACCTCGATGCCGAGCTCCTCGGCCGCGGCAACGTCGATGTAGCTCGATGCGCCTGTGCCCATGAAGACGATGACCTTCAGCGCACGGCAGGCGGCAAGGACCTCCTCCGGCATGTAGGTGTGGTCGTTGATGACGCCGACCGCGTCGCCGACGTAGGCCGCGACGTCATCGCCCGGTATGTCGTCGATGGTCATGGCGAGGTCGGGAACGATCGCCTTGAGCTCGTCGTCGTAGAGCTTGGCCAGAAAGGAAGGACAGTCGAAGAAGATCGCGCGCACCGCTCGCCTCCAAAGATCGCTATGTGCGGCCGATTGTAGCAGGCAGCGCCGCCACTCGCGTGGCCGGGCGTTGGGCGCCGATCACGAGGCGCCTTCGGCAGGCCGCGGGGCACCGACCGTGCGGCGCCGGGCCCCGGTGTTGACGAGCCAGATACCGACCACCATGCAGGCGAGCGCCCCCCACACCCAGATGCTGAGCGACTCGTCGAAGAGAATGAGCGCCCAGAAGATGCCGGCAGCGACCACCAGGTAATTGAACTGCGCGAAGAACACCGCGCCGGCGCGCCGCGTGACCTCCTGGAAGCAATAGAAGGTGACGCAGTGGATCGCCGCGGCCCAGGCCATGCCGGCGATGCCTTGCCATCCTGCGTCGGTGAAGAGGTAGGGGCCGTCCGCTATCAGCATCACCGGCAGCATGACGACCGCAGCGGCGAGCAGGATGCCGCAGGCGAGCGCCAGCGAATGCGTCTTCGGCGGGCGGTAGGCGGCGGCCACGACGTTGGAGCCCGCAGCCGCGACCGCGGCCACCAGCGCCACCAGCATCCACACCCAGGCGCCGGCCTCGGGCAGGCTCTGCTCCGGCAGCACGATCAGCAGCACGCCGCCCGCACCGAGGCCGAGGCCTGCGAGGCTCATGGCCTCGAAGCGCTCCATCCGTATGGCGAAGGACATGAGATAGGTGACTCCCGGCACCAGGGTCAGCACCAGGGTGATGACGCCGGCCGGAAGCTCGCGAGCGGCAAACGCGGTCGCCAGCACCGGCAGCATCACCGCGAGCACGGCGAGGCGGAGGTATTGCAGGAGGTGCGCCCGGCTCGTCGGCGGCAGATTGCCGGTGACGGCGCCCACGATCAGAAGCGCGACTCCGGCGAAAATCGCAATCCAGAAGGTATAGGCGAAGACCGGGAAGGAGACTCCCGCCGCGAGCTTGTTGGCCGAGAAAATTCCGCCGTACGAGATGCCGCCGAGGAGGAGCAGCAGCGTCGGCACGACCAGCGCCCGCCCGCGCAAGCGCCCCGCATCGGCCGTGCCGGTCTCCGGCGCGCCGCTTTGCGTGGCGTTCTTCTTCTCTGGCGGCGCTGCCGGCATCGCCGGCACGGTAACGGCGGGGCACCGACCTTGGCAAACCCGCGCGGCGGGTCTACATCGTCGGTGATGCTGAATGCGTAGTGTTGAAAGCGCGAACGATGGTGGACCTGACAGTCCGAAACGTCAGCGAAGAGGTGCTCGCCGCTCTCGAGCGGCGTGCCGCAACCAACGGCCACTCCGTGGAAGCCGAGCACCGGGAACTGCTGCACGCGGCGCTGCTTGGGGCGGACGACGATTACGCGGCGCGAGCCAAGGCATTACGGCAACGGCTCCGCTCATCGGCCGACTGCGTGGACACGATTCGGGCAGCACGCGACGGTGCAATATGATCACTTCGCTCCAGCTGAAGGACTTCAAGAATTTCGCTGACGAGACGTTACGCGTCGGCCCCTTCACCGTGATCGTCGGCACGAATGCCAGCGGAAAGAGCAACATCCGGGACGCCTTTCGAGTTCTCCACGGCATCGGTCGCCGTTACACGCTGGCCGAAATTATCGGGGGCAAGTACGGAGCTGGCGGGCAGGTCGAATGGGGATCCATCCGGGGCGCGCCTCATGAGATCGCGAACCGCGAGCAAGAGTCATTTGGCCTAAGGGTGGAACTGGCCTTAGAAGAAAGAACCGCAGAATTCGCTGTCAATATACGGCCAAAAGCGTTCGGTGCTGACGGGTTCAGGATCGGATACGAAAAATTTTCGGTAAATGGACAAAGCAAGTATTCGGCAAACTATGGCTCGAACAAAAGCATATCATACTATGGAAATTTCAGAAGTTGTATTGATGATAGACATCAATATCTGTCTGAATGGGATCAGCCCTTACTGACTCAGTTTGTGGAAATACCCAGCGCTACTGGCAAACAAATCGAACCAGTCGTCGATATGCTCGCCAGTATGCGCTTTCTCGATCTGGTGCCGGATCGCATGAGACAACCCTCACTCCCGGGTCAAATTATTTTGGGCGACGGTGGCGAGAACCTACCTGCGGTACTCAAAGCACTATGCATGGACCCTGGCAAGGAGGAGGTCCTTACCCAGTGGACGCGCGAATTGACGCCAATGGACGTTGCAGACTTCGACTTTCGCGAGGGACCTGACGGCAAGGTGCATCTCATCCTTCAAGAAATGAGCGGCAGAGAGATTTCCGCCCAAAGCGCCTCAGATGGTACTCTGCGCTTTCTCGCCATGCTGGCGGCGCTACTCGGACCAGACCCGGCTCGTCTCTACTTTTTCGAGGAAATTGACAATGGTATCCACCCCTCACGCCTCAACCTTCTGATTGACTTGATCGAACAGCAGACGGCAAAGGGCGAAGTTCAGGTGGTCGCTACCACCCACTCACCGCAACTACTCTCGATGATCGGCGATTCAACGTTTGAGAATACGTCGGTCGTTTGTCGCCTAGAAGATGCAGAAGATGCCGTTATCCGGCGCATCGCTGGCTTGCCCAACGTGAAGGAACTGCGTAAGTCGCAGGGGTTGGGCCGGCTCCTTGCCGGCGGCTGGATGGAGACCGCGCTTGCCTTCACCGAAGAGGATAAGAAAAACGCGAAAGACTCTGAATGAACGTGCTGATTATTCCCGAAGATTTCCGCAAGGACCAATATCTGCTGGAGCCGCTGTTCAAGCGCCTCTTTCATGCAATTGGTAGAGGAAGTGCGAAAGTACGAGTCTGCCGCGACCCTTTGCTCGGTGGAGTCGGTGAAGCGTTGAAAATAGCACGCATCCGAGAGGTGGTCAGACAACACCGTGGAATGACCGACCTCTTCATCTTGTGTGTTGATCGAGACGGTGTGCAAGGTCGGAGAGGCAGGCTGAATCAGATCGAAGCTAAATTTGGTAACGGCTGTGCCTTTCTCGCCGAAAACGCCTGGGAAGAAATCGAGACTTGGACTCTCGCAGGCCTGAGGCTCCCCCGAAACTGGAATTGGGCGGACGTTCGGGCGGAAGTCCACGTCAAGGAACGATATTTCAACGTTCTGGCGGAAGAGCGCGGCCTCGCCGACGGTCCCGGTAGCGGCCGAAAGGCCTTGGGCGAAGAGGCCGCTAGCAATGTTCGGCGCATTCGAGCGATCCGCCAGAAATGCCCAGAAGACTTCGACAACCTCGCCCAGCGGATCGAGGCCGCGCTCGCATCGTAACCGTTGCGGCGGACGGCAGATGAACTAGAAACACGCCTCCAGCAGCTTCCGCGTGTTCTCCGCTGTCATGGGAACCGGGTTACCGCCGGCGGTAGGGTCGTCGAGTGCCATGGCAGTGAGGTCGTCGAGGCGGTCGGCGGTGACACCCATCGCACTGAGGGTCTTGGGGATGCCCAGCGTCTCGCGCAGTTCGAGCACGCGCTCATGGAAGCCCGCGTAGCCGCCCGCGATCCCGAGATAGGCGGCGGCAAGCGTGAGCCGCTCCTCCACCGCAGGGCGGTTCATGTCGAGCACGTAAGGCATTACGCAGGCGTTGGTGGTGCCGTGGTGGGTGTCGAAGACCGCGCCCACCGGGTGGC
>JAPPNV010000385.1 GCA_028818565.1 Rhodospirillales bacterium
GGAAGGGGCCCACCAGCCAGCCTTCGCCGTCCTCCGCCCCGCGCGGCACGAAGACATGCTCCTCCGGGATCAGGTGGCGCGGGTAGGACCAGCCGTCGACCGGCCCTCGGTCGGGATCGATGCGGTCGACGCGCGAGAGCGGCCAGCCGCCGCCGCGCGCGCCGGTGAGCGCGAAGAGCGTGCGATGCCGGAGCCCGGTGCGGCGCGGGTCGATGCGCGGAAAATCCGCCACCGCCGCGGCCACCTGCTCCACCGTGGCGGCACCGTCGGGCCTCAGCACCATGCGGCGGTAGTGCGGATGGGCGGAGGGGAAGCTCCAGTCGCCCTCCATGACCGCGCGCAGGTCGTGAATGGCGAACATCGGGTCCGCCGCCTGGCAGAGATCGAGGTGGATGGTGCCGTCCGCCTCCTCCCAGCCGTTGCCGTGGTGGAAATGGAAGCCGGGCGGCAGGTCGTGGCGGCGAACCGGGGTGAGCGTCTCCTTCTCCACCACGATCACGCGGGTGCCGAGCTCGGGCCGCCAGACGTGCGCATCGAGAAAGCTGATCGGGCCTGCGGCGAATCGCTCCGGCTCGACCACGAAGGGGGAGATCACGAGCACCAGATGGCGCCGGGTCACGACATAGTCGTGCACCATGCCGAGCGGATCGACGGGGAGCGCGCTGAACGCGGCGAGCCGGCCCTCCGGGTCGATGCGATAGAGCAGCAGCATCGGCCGGGGGAAGGTCACGCAGCCGATGTTCCAACAGGTGCCGTCGGCCTCGACCTTGGGGTGGGCCGAGAAGGGCGCACCGGCTAGGTCCGGCCGCCATGCGACGAAGTCGCCGGCTTCCAGCGTCTCGGAATCGAACTCCAGCGCCGAGCCCCCTTCCCAGAGCGCCATGAGCCGCCCGCCATGGGCGAGCACGGAGGTGTTGGCGGCGTTCATGTCGTCGGGCGCCATGATCGGTGAGACGTCGGGCGGGAGGGTGCCGAACGCGGGCAGAAGGCGCTTGCCCGCCGCCGTCTCTCGCCTTCGCTTCGGCGTCTCCAGGATGCGGGCGCGGTGGCTCACGCCGTCCCCGGTGAAGGTGAAGGCCTGCACCATGCCGTCGCCGTCGAACCAGTGGCCGTAGCGGTGGCCGAAACGCTCGTGCTCCGCCGGGCCGTTGCGCCAGAGCACGCCGGTGAGATCGGCCGGCAGGCGGCCCGAGAGGGTCGTGAGCGGCGCCGTGAGCTCTTCGGCCGAGGCCGTGGCGAAGGCGAGCCGGCGCTGCGCGGCGGTCAGCGCCGGCGTGGGACCGGCAGCGTCCCCGCTCGCCGCCCCTGCCCTGCCGGCCGCCAGCGCGACCGGCAGGGCGCCCAGCGCGCGCAGCACTGCGCGGCGGGAGAGGACGCCTGTCATTGCGTCGACTCCTGCGCCGGAGCCTCAGGATAGGCGATCGGCACCGAGACGGAGGGCGCGGCCTCCCCCTCGCCCACCGTCACCGCGGCATCCTCGAAGCTGGGCGGCCCCATGAAGCCCACCGCCCCGTTGGAGAAGCCGTAGCCTTCGGTCGGCATGCCCACGAAGTTCTGGTTGAGCGCGCCGTCGCCGTCGGCGTCGTGGAACGCCGCGACTGCATACGCGCCGGGCGCTACGTCGGCGAAGATCACGCGCACGGTGCCGGAGGCGGCAGGGCGCATGATCGCGCCAACCACGCCGGAATCGGCGGGAAAGTTACCGTCCTCGATCTGCCGGTGGAGCGCGATGCGCACGTCGCCGTCGGCCGAGCGCAGGCCTTCGATACGGACCTCGAGGTCCGCTGCGACGGCGCCGAACGCGAGCGAGGCTGCGCAGGCGACCGTGGCCGCCAGTGCGACGCCCTTGATGGATGCGGTTCGAATGGTCATCACATATCCTCCAAAGCGTTGGGTTGGCTGACCGGGACAGGGTGAGCAGGCCCACGCCGCGCGTCACCGCCGGATACGCGAGAGCCACGGGATTATTCGCGAATTGCAGGATTCGCCGTTCACGCTTCGCGAAATGCGCCGCTCGCTGGCCGGTCAGGCGGTCGCGCTCGTCGCCCTGGTGGCGCTTTTCGCCTTCATCGGCCCGTTCGGCACTTACGACTCGCTCGGAGTCTCCGGCCGCATCGGCTACTGGGCGGTGGCGATGGGCGGCAACTGGCTCGTCTGCGGCAGCATCATGATGCTGGTCCTGGTCACCGCAGGCGGCCACTCGATGCGGAGGCGCGTGCTGGTGACGGCCGCAGCGGCTCCGGTTGCCGCCGCGCCCGGCACCGGTGTCGTGTTCGCCGCCGAGGCGCTGTTCCGGCCCGGCTACGCCGAGCCAATCGGCGTACCGATGATCTATCTCTCGGTCGCCGTGCTGATGCTGGTCATCGGGCTCGCGGTGGTTGCCGTCATGGAAGTCCGTCGCGGGCTGACGGAGCGCGGCGTCGCGGGACCCGCTCCGGAAGGGGCCGGCGAGTCAGGCGCCCGCACCGGCCCGGCGCCCGGCTCGCGCTTTCTCGACCGCCTGCCCGAAAAGCTCGGCCGCGACCTCGTCTACCTCAAGACTGCCGACCACTATGTCGAGGCCTTCACCACGGCGGGCTCCACCCTGGTGCTGATGCGCTTCGCCGATGCCGTCGCCGAGCTTGACGGCGCGGGCGGGCTCAGGGTGCATCGCTCCTACTGGGTCGCGCGCCGTCATGTGGAGGGCGCCGCCCGCGGGGACGGCCGCACGACGTTGCGCCTCACCGGCGGCCACGAGGTGCCGGTGAGCCGCACCTACATGCCCGCCGTCCGCGCCGCCGGCCTTGTGTGAGCAATGGGAACCGGGCGCACGAAGGACGGGAACGCGGTAACCGGCGCTGACCAGCGATGGGAAGCCCGGGTTAGCGACGGCCTCGATGCGTTCAGGGCGGGGCGTATCGACGACGCCTACGCTGCATGGCGCTCCGCCGCCGCGATCGCCAGAGCCTTCGCCGCGGACGACCCGCGCCGGGCGGCGAGCCGGACCCATCTCGCCCTCTGCCATGCCGCGGGCGGCAACGACGCAGCGGCACGCCGGGCCTTCCGCCGGGCTCTCCGGGCTTGGGACGCGGCAGACGCCTGGGTGACGCGCATGGCAGTCCCCCAGCGCGCACGCAGCTCGGGCTTCCACCTGCGCCTGCAGGCCAAACACCCGGGCGGGTACGACGCCGTCGCCCGCGCCGAGTTCACCAAGCTGCTGGGCGCCGGGCGGGCGGCAGCGCTCACCGGTGGCGCCCACCTCGCACGCAGCCCGGCGGCTGCGCTCGAGGCTGCGCAGGCGAAGCGGGCGGCGGGCCTCAGCTGGCGCGAGGCGGACCAGGTGGCGATCTGGCGCGCGCTCGCGGTGCTCAGGGAAGAGGCGGGGGACGGTGCGTCGGCGCGTGACGCCCGGCACCGGGCCGAGGCGATAGAGCGCGATCCCGTGCGCTTCGGTCCCGAGCGTCTGGGCCCGCTCGCGGAAGGCGAGGCGCCCGGTGATCTCAGGCGTCTCGAGGCGGCGGTCTATCTGACTCCGGTGGTTCTTCGTCGTCGCTGACCGGCGGTTGGCGCCTGTGCCGCGCCCATTCCCACCACTCCTTGGCGCGTTGCGGCAGGCTCTCCAGCCCATGGGGAAGGAACATCACGGTCAGAATCAGGATCGCGCCGTAGAACAGCGGCCGCCATTCGTCGAGGCTGCGCAGCCCCTGGTCGACGACTGTCAACACGATGACGCCGATGATGGGGCCGGCGATGGTCCGCGTGCCGCCGACGATCACCCACACCAGCACGAAGAGCATGATGTGCAGGTTGAACTGGGTCGGGTTGACGGTGCCGAGGTAGTGGCCGAGGAGCCCGCCGGCGAGCCCGGCGAAAGCCGACGCCAGCACCAGAGCGAAGGTCTTGTACCACCAGATGTGCACCCCGACCGATTCGGCCAGCACGTCCTTCCAGTGGATCGCGTGCAGCGTGAGCCCGAAGCGCGAACGCTCCAGCCGGTAGAAGATGACGATGGTGATGACGACGATCGCAAGCGTGAAGAAGTAGTAGGCGACCGGGTCCGCCGCGATGTCGTACATGCCCAGCACGGGGAGCGGGATCTCCGGCGAGGGAATGAACACGATGCCACCCGGCCCACCGAAGGGGTCGCGGAAGCGGTTCCAGGAGAGGCGGATCGCCTCGCCCGCCGCAAACGAACCGATCAGGAAGTAGAAGCCCTTCATACGGAACAGCGGGAAGGCCAGCAGCAGCGCGAGGAGGCCCGTGAACGCCGCCGCCAGCGGCGCCGCGAGCCAGACCGATAGCCCCGCCTCCTTGGTGGCGAGCGCGCTGCCGTAGGCGCCGACGCCCATCATCACCACATGGCCGAGCGAGAACTCGCCGGCCAGCGTAAGGAAGCGGTAGCTCACCGCCAGAATCACGTTGATGAGCATGAAGATCAGGATGTCGAGGCGGTAGAGCGCGACCAGGAAGGGCAGCGCGCAGAAGACCGCCAGCAGGGCCGTGAGGCCGCCGCCCGTCACCAGGAGCCGGCTAGACCTTCTCACCTTTACCCAGGAGGCCGGCGGGCCGCACGGTCAGGACGACCAGCATCAGGAGGAGGCCGAGTATGCTTGCAATGGTGCCATCGAGATAGGTGGCGATGAACGTGTGGAAGAAGGTGTAGAGCACGGCGGCCAGCACCGCGCCTTCGAGACTGCCGATGCCGCCCACGATGATGACGATGAAGGCCGTCACGATCACCGGGCCGCCGATGTAGGGGTAGACCCGGACCAGCGGCGCCATGATCGCACCGGCGGCGCCCGCCATGCCGGCGCCGAGCCCCATCGCGAGCAGCGCGAGCTTGT